>JAZIHR010000090.1:0-12277 GCA_036678445.1 Alphaproteobacteria bacterium | reverse complement strand
AGCGCAAGTAAGCGCGGCGATGCTCTGGCCCGGGGCCGCGGGGGCGGCGGTCTCGGGTTGCCAGTCGCGCGCGATGCGCAGGCATTGCAGCAGCATGATCGCCGCGACCGCGAACCATGCCAGCGCAAAGGCGCCCGCCCCCCGGATGGCGATATCCGTCCCGGCCAGCGCCAGCGTCGCCGCGACCGCCGCCCGCGGCATCTGCCGGATGGTCGAGGGCATCCCGAACCGGCCGGTGACGTTCAGAAAGGCCGCCAGGACGATGCAGGCCATCGTCGCCGGCAGCGCCGCGCCGAACAGTGTCAGCGCCCGCCCCGCCAGCGTCGCCGCCCCGCCGTCAAAGCCCGGCGCCAGCAGCCGCACCATCGGCGCCGCGCCAAGGCCGATCAGCAGGCTCAGCCCCAGCCCCAGCACCGCGGCGATGGCGGCATGGCGCAGCGTGGCTTTCAGGAAGCTGCGGCCCTGGCCGACGGCGTGGGCCGCCACCAGGGGGATGTAGAAAACCCCCATGATCTGGCTGAGCGTCTCGATCAGGCTGGTGGCGATCCGGCGGCCAAAGAAGAACGCGTCGGCCTCGTCCCCGAGACCCAGCCGGCGCGCGATCAGATGCGACACCAGTAGCGCCAGCACGATGCCCACCAGCTGGCCGCCGAAATGCGACACCGCCGCCATCAGCGACGACACGCGCCGCCCGCCGGCCCCGCGCGCCATCCCGCCAGAGGCTCCGGCGATCGCGGCCGGGCCGGGGGCGGTGCTGGCGCCCCCGGCCGGCATCTGGCTTGCCCCCTCAGCCAAGCCCGGCGCGCGACCGCTGGTCGCCTTCGCGTCGCCGGGTCGGGCCAAGCACGGTCAAGCCCAGCAGGTAACGCTCGATGACATGCTCCGAGGCGGCCGAGCTTGCCGTGTAGAAATAATGCCCCGGCAAGCCCTGGGAACGCAGCGTGATGCGCGCCCTTCGCACCCCGCCCCGGGGCAGCTTGACCACCAGGGTCGCCGTGTAAGGCGCGTTTTCCGCCGTGGGCAGGGGCAGGTCCGGCAGCGACGGAATTTCCAGCACCAGCCCGGAGTGGATCCGGACCTTTTGCAGCATCGGCACGCCCGGCAGCCGCAGTTCGACCATGCGGTCCGGCTCGACCCCCAGCACCAGGTCCGCGATGCGATGCCCCCAGGCCCGGACATCGCGCCACAGCCGCCGCGCCAGTCGGGCCAGCCGGGCGTAAAGCTCGGTCGTGCTGCGGCGCGCCACCGCCCATCCGATCGCGGCCAGCAGGCCGATTTCGGCGGGCATCGACACCGGGCGGCGGGTGGCGGTGTTGTTGAACATCGCGCGGATCCGCTTTGAGGTGCCATGGCTCATCAGTGCCTGCGACGGGCCGACCAGCCCCGGCTTGACGGTGAACCGCGCGTCATAACCGGGGATGCGCGCGCTTTCGATGGCGGCGATTTCGGGGCGGACCGGGCGCGGGCCGCACAGGTTCATGTCGCCCCGCAGCACGTTGAGGATCTGGGGCAGTTCGTCCAGGCGGGTGTCGCGCAGGAACTTGCCCAGCGGCGTTTCCAGCCCGCTGTCCCTTGGCAGGGTCCGGTCGCGGGTGACCTGCGTCGCGACATCCGTGTTCAGGGTGCGGAACTTGTAGATATGAAAGACCCGGGAATCCTTGCCCAGCCGGGGACCGCGATAGAATATCCCGCGCCCCTGCGTGGCCAGCAGCGCCAACGAGATCACCGCCAGAGTCGGCAGCGCCGTAATCAGGATCAGGGTCGCCGCGACGATATTATAGGCCCGGTAAAGGCGCGGATATTCCGGGCGAAAGCCGATGCGCCGCCGCAACCTGCGCCGCCCTCTTCCCAGAACGGGCCCCAGCCGCCCCGTTGTTATGTCGACCGGGGCGTCCGCAGGTTCCGCGGGCGTGGGGGTGTTTCCAGGCTCTTGCCCCAGGGGCAGTGACTCTGCGTCTGCCATTTTCGTCATGCGAAGCGGCCTTACAGATAAAAAGCACTGAATTACAAACGCCTGACCCGGGATATGGCGTAACAGAGGCGCCGGGACAGGCGCTTCCATTCCAGGGACCAGGAACTTCTCACGGTAACTCCGGGCTCAAATCCTGTCAACTTTTGATGATCTGGAACGGGCAGGGCAAAGAGGCCGGGTTTGCGGGATAAGCGAATTGCGAGGCAGTCATGCACGGATAAAACCGGCGCTGCCATTCAGCCAACCGGTAATGTAAACGCCCCGGCTTGCCACGCGGCCGGACAATGGGACCGGGAGCTGCGCCGATATTATTCGGGCGCATTAACAATAGGATGATGCAGATAGTTAATTCGAGCAGAGCCGGGTTATCGCGCCGCCGATGCGGCCGCGGCCCCGGCCGCAGCGGCAACGCGGGCCTGCGCCCATGCCCCTGGCCCCGCCGCCGGGGTATCCCCGACGTGATACCCGGGGTATCCCCGACGTGATACATTGTCACACCAAGGCGCCCGACCCGATTCCCGGGGCAGGGCGGCGAATCAGGCAGGGGCAAGGGGGGAACCGGGCCGGTGCTGCCGGCCCTCGCGCCCTAATCCGTCACTTTCCGGACGAACTGCGACTTCAGCCCCATCTTGCCGATGCCGGGGATCTTGCAGTCGATGTCGTGGTCCCCGTCCACCAGGCGGATGCCGCGGACCTTCGTGCCCACCTTGACGACCAACGACGAGCCCTTGACCTTCAGGTCCTTGATCACGGTCACCGTGTCGCCGTCGCTCAGCACGTTGCCCACGCTGTCGCGCACCTCGGCCGACTCGTCAGGCGCTGCGCCCGGCTGCCATTCAAAGCCGCATTCGGGGCAGGTAAGAAGGGAATCCACCTGATAGCTGTAGGTAGAGGAACATTCGGGGCAGGGGGGCAGGTTCTCGGTCATGGCGCCGGTATAGCGGCGGGTGCAGCGACAGGCCAGATGCCGGAAATGGCCTGGACCGGGATCGCGATGAAAATCGCCCCCGGAACTTGCGGCGGGGCAGAGATGGGCGGACCGTTCACTATGCTCGCAGGGACGGCGCCCCGGTCCGGCTTATCCCATTGCAGCCTGCCCCCGGCGTTCCTAGATTGTCTGTCAAGCAGGCCCGGTGCGCTGCCCGATCCCATGGGGGCCGCCGGTCCGGGCATGAAAGGACGATTATGAACGACACGACCCACACCACCTATCCGGTGCTGCCGCTTCGCGACATCGTGGTCTTCCCCCACATGATCGTGCCGCTTTTCGTTGGCCGCGAGAAATCGGTCCGCGCGCTTGAAGCGGTGATGGAGGCCGACCGGCCGATCCTTCTGGCCGCACAGAAGGATGCCTCGATCGACGAGCCCGACACTGATGGCATCTTTGCCACCGGGGTGCTGGCCAATGTGCTGCAACTGCTCAAGCTGCCCGACGGCACCGTCAAGGTGCTGGTCGAGGGGCAGGCGCGCGTCCGCATCACCGGCTTTGTCGAGAATGCCGAATATTTCGAGGCCACCGCCGAAAAACTGGCCGAGACCGAGGGCGACGCCGACGCGATCACCGCGCTGGTGCGCACCGTGGCCGAGGAATTCGAGCGTTACGTCAAGATCCGCAAGAACATCCCCGAGGAAGCGGTGACCTCGGTCGCCGGCACCCGCGACCCGCACCGGCTGGCCGACCTCGTGTCCGGCCATCTGGGCATCGACGTGGACCGCAAGCAGGAACTGCTGGAGACGCTGGACGTCGCCGAGCGGCTGGAAAAGGTCTACGGGCTGATGCAGGGCGAGATGTCGGTCCTTCAGGTCGAGAAAAAGATCAAGTCGCGCGTCAAGTCGCAGATGGAAAAGACCCAGCGCGAATACTACCTGAACGAACAAATGAAGGCGATCCAGCGCGAGCTGGGCGACGACGACGAGGGTCAGAGCGAACTCGCCGAGCTGGAAGAAAAGATCGAAAAGACCAAGTTCAGCAAGGAAGCCCGCGAAAAGGCGCTGTCCGAGCTGAAAAAGCTCAAGTCGATGTCGCCGATGTCGGCCGAAGCCACGGTCAGCCGCAACTACCTGGACTGGCTGCTGTCGCTGCCCTGGGGCGTGAAATCGCGCACCAAGCGCGATCTTGCGGCTGCCGAAAAGGTGCTGGATGCCGATCACTACGGGCTGGAAAAGGTCAAGGAACGGATCGTCGAATACCTGGCGGTGCAGACCCGCTCGGACAAGCTCAAGGGGCCGATCCTGTGCCTCGTCGGTCCTCCGGGCGTGGGCAAGACCTCGCTGGGGCGGTCGGTGGCCAAGGCCACGGGGCGCGAATTCATCCGCATTTCGCTGGGCGGGGTGCGCGACGAATCCGAGATCCGCGGCCACCGCCGGACCTATATCGGTAGTATGCCCGGCAAGATCATCCAGGCGCTGAAAAAGGCCAAGACCACCAACCCGCTGATCCTGCTCGATGAAATCGACAAGATGGGGCAGGATTTCCGCGGCGACCCGGCGTCGGCCATGCTTGAGGTGCTGGACCCGGAACAGAACTCGACCTTCGTGGACCACTATCTTGAGGTGGAATACGACCTGTCGAACGTGATGTTCCTGACCACGGCCAACAGCTACAACATGCCGGGGCCGCTGCTGGACCGGATGGAAATCATCAGCCTTGCCGGCTACACCGAGGACGAAAAGCGCGAGATCGCCCGCCAGCACCTGCTGCCCAAGCAGATCAAGGCGAACGGGCTGAAAAAGGGCGAATTCAGCGTGACGGACGAGGCGCTGACCCATGTGATCCGCTATTACACGCGGGAAGCCGGGGTGCGGAACCTTGAACGCGAAATCGCCAAGCTGGCGCGCAAGGCGGTGACCGACATCCTCAAGGGCAAGGCCACCTCGGTCGAAGTCACGCCGGAAAAGGCCGAGGAATACCTGGGCGTGCGCCGCTACCGCTATGGCCTGGCCGAGAAAGAGGATCAGGTCGGCGTGGTCACCGGGCTGGCCTGGACCAGCGTCGGCGGCGACCTGTTGCAGATCGAGGCGCTGAAACTGCCCGGCAAGGGTGTGATGAAGACGACCGGGAAACTGGGCGAGGTGATGAAGGAATCCATCGACGCCGCGTCCAGCTTTGTCCGCTCGGTGGCGCCGGAACTGGGCATCAGCCCGCCGGAATTCGCCAAGCGCGACATCCACGTCCACGTCCCCGAGGGCGCGACCCCCAAGGACGGGCCGTCGGCGGGCCTGGCGATGGTGACCTCGGTCGTCAGCGTCATGACCGGGATCCCGGTGCGCAAGGACATCGCCATGACCGGCGAGGTCACGCTGCGCGGCAACGCGCTGGCCATCGGCGGGCTGAAGGAAAAACTGCTCGCGGCGCTGCGGGGCGGCATCAAGACCGTGCTGATCCCGCAGGAAAACGAAAAGGACCTGGCCGAGATTCCGGCCAACGTGAAAGAGGGGCTAACCATCATCCCCGTCTCGAACGTGCGCGAGGTGCTGCGCCACGCGCTGGTCCGCATGCCCGAGCCGATGGAATGGGACGAGGCCGCGTGGGAGGCCGCCGAGACCAAGCGGCTGGCCGCCCTGCGGGCCGAGGCCGTGCCGGGGCCGTCTTCGGGGCCGGTCGCGCACTGAAAGCCGGCTGCGCGCTGAAACCGGCCGGACGCCCTGCGATTCCGGCGGCCTGACGAAAATGTGATCGCGCGCCTTTCGGGGCGCGCGGTCTTTTTTTACATGGTTGTAACATTGTATAATCACATTCAGAGGCGCGGAACCCGTGCCTGCATGGGTGAAACACCCTCGTTCCTGCGGATATGGTTTTTAAATTCCATTTATATCAATTGTCTGCGATAACTTTTCTCAAGGCGATAAGGGTTGCATGCTGCGCCCGTCCGGATAACCCTGCGCGGGCCTGAACATAAATAACAGGTTTCAACCATGTCAGATGACAAGCAGGGGGCGCACTGGCTGCGGCCGGCGCCTACCGATAGCGCAGACCCGATCCCGGCCCGGATCTTGCACAAGCGCGAATTTCTTACCCGGGTGGCCCACCAGGTCAATGTCCCGCGCGCCCAGATCCGAGAGATCGTCGAGGCCACGCTCGAACAGCTGGGCAACGCCATTGCCGAGGGCGAGACTCTGGCCCTGCCGCCCTTCGGCAAGGCCCGCGTCAGCCGCCAGCGCACCACCAAAGGGGGCGAGGTGCTGATCCTGCGCCTGCGCCGCAAGGGGGTATTCCTCGCGGAACAAGAGGCGGCGGAATGATCCTGCCCGGCGCCCCAACTTGGGGCTTGCCGTCGGCGGAAAGGGGCGTTATCACCCCCTCCACCGGGCGATTAGCTCAGCGGTAGAGCGCTTCGTTCACATCGAAGATGTCAGCGGTTCAAATCCGTTATCGCCCACCATTATTGCCCTGCTGCCGTTCGGAAACGGTAGCAGGGCTTTTCATTTCAAGGCACCGGATAGGCTGAACCGGGGTCCGCCGTGTCGGGGGCGGGCTGCGACAATCCGCGTCTCGGCGGCGGGCGCCCGGCTGCTATGCTGCGTCCACCCTCCGTTGCCGAATCCAAAGGCCGTCATGTCCGCGCGCGCACAGCTTCCCCTTGTCTATTCCTGTTCCGGCTGTTCAAGCGCGGCGCAGATGGCGAATTATCTGGCGGTGTCGCTGGACCGGCGCGGGCTGGCGGAAATGTCCTGTATCGCCGGGGTCGGGGGCGACGTGCCCAGACTGGTGCGGATCGCGAAATCCGGGCGCCGCATCGTGGCGATCGACGGCTGCGCGCTGGCCTGCGTGCGCAGCTGCCTGGCGCGGCATGGGGTCGCGCCCTCGGAATATCACCTGCTGTCCGACCACGGGGTCCGCAAGCGCTATCGCAACGACTTCGACCCCGCAGAGGCCGCGCGGGTGCTGGACAGACTGGCGGCCTTGCTGGCCGAGCCCGTGGCCGAAACCACCTAGACCGTATCCAGATACAGCTCGACGGTTTCGGCGTCGGACAGCTCGGCCATGTAGTGCAGTTCCTGCCGCTTGGTCATCAGCAGGTTCTCGATCAGGTGCTGCGGAAAGATGCGCCGGATCTCGGGGCAGGTTTCAAAGGCGTCGATGGCGTCACCCCATGACCCGGGCAGTTGTTCCAGGTCGTGGTCATAGGCGTTGCCGGTGATCGGGGCGGGGCAGTCCAGCCGGTCCTCGATCCCGTTCAGCGCCGCGCCCAGGATCGCGGCCAGCGTCAGATACGGGTTCACGTCACCGCCGGGGGTGCGGTGCTCGATCCGCCGCGCCGAGGGGGCCGAAGCCGGGATGCGGATCGCCGAGGTGCGGTTTTCATAGGCCCAGCCGATGCCGGTCGGGGCATGGGCGTTCGGCACCAGCCGGTCATAGCTGTTTTCATGCGGCGCGAACAGCAGCGTGGACCCCGGCATCGCCCGCAGGCAGCCGGCGACCGCATGGCGCAGCATGTCCGAGCCTGCCTCGGTCCCGTCGTCGAAGATGTTGCGCCCCTGCGCGTCGAGGATCGAGAAATGCATGTGCATCCCGTTGCCGGCAAAGCCTTCGTAGGGCTTGGCCATGAACGAGCCGGCAAAGCCGAACTGCCGCGCCACCCCCTTGACCAGCATCTTGAACAGCCAGGCGTCGTCGGCGGCCTTCAGCGGGTCGGGCTGGTGCATCATGTTGATTTCGAATTGCCCCGGCGCGGCCTCCTTGATGGCGGTGTCGGCGGGGATGTCCATGGCCTCGCACGCGTCGTAAAGCCGGGTGAAATACTGGTCGAAGGCGTCCAGCGCCCGCAGAGACAGGGTTTCCGCGCCGGTGCGCCGCTTGCCCGAACGCGGCGAGGGCGGCACCTGCAATTCCCCGAACTTGCTGTCGTCGATCAGGAAGAACTCCAGCTCGGTCGCCACCACCGCGGTCAGCCCGGCGGCCTTGTAGCGTTCGGCGACGCGGGCCAGCGCCTGACGCGGGTCGCCGTCATAGGGTCGCCCGTCGGGGTGGAACATCCAGATCGGCAGCAGCGCGGTCGGCGCGTCCAGCCACGGCATCGGCAGAAAGCCACGCTCGGTCGGCAGCAGCAGCCCGTCGGGGTCGCCCGCCTTGAACACCAGCGGGCTGTTTTCGATATCCTCGCCCCAGATGTCCATGCTGAGGACCGAATAGGGAAATTTCGTGCCCTCGCGCAGCAGCCGTTCGGCAAAGCGTACGGGGATGCGCTTGCCCCGGGCCACGCCGTTCAGATCGACCGCCGCGACGCGGATGGTCTTGACCTCGGGGTGCTCGTGCAGCCAGTCCATGGTTCACCTGATGATGTTTGGCCGGTAACGCAGCCGCCGCGCCTGACCGGGAAGATGCCGGTTCAGCCGCCGGTTGATGACCCCGAACAGCCAGATCAGGCACAGGGTCAGAAGAATGAAATACCCCGCCGCGATCGGATAGGCGACAAAGGGGTTGAAGGTCTTGTCGGCCAGATAGCTGGCATAATACAGGCTGTCGCCTTCCTGCCGGAAAGCCGGAAAGCCGGAAAAGAACACCAGCGTGGTGGCGTGGAACAGGAAGATCGCTTCGTTCGTATAGGCAGGCCAGGCCAGCCGCATCATCGTCGGCCAGACGATGCGGCGGAAACGGGACCAGCCGGTCAGCCCATAGGCATCGGCGGCCTCAAGATCGCCCCTGGGAACGTTGCGCAGCGCCCCGTGGAAGATTTCCGCCGAATAGGCGGCGGTGTTCAGGGTCAGCACCAGCAGCGCCCCCGCCCAGGCCCGCGCCATCCAGCCGGTGGGCACGGTCAGGCCGAACAGCGCCAGCCCGCTGCGCGGCAGCAGCACCAGCGCCGAATAGGCCAGGAAGAACTGGATGAACAGCGGGCTGCCGCGAAACACGAAGATAAACCCCTCGGCGGGGCGGCGCAGCCAAGGGTGCTTGCTGGCCTTGGCCAGCGCCAGCCCGTTGGCCAGCACGAACCCCGCCGCCAGCGCCAGCACCCCGAAATACAGGTTCCAGATCATCCCCGAGCCGATCAGCGTCACCTGCTGGCACAGGGTGAAGTCGCTGCGCGGCAGCAGCTTTTCGCCAATGCCGATCGAGCGCAGCCCGTAATCGGCGATGGTTTGCAGGCATTCGGCCATGGCGGGGTTCATGTGGCCACCCCCGCCTTGCGCAGCGCCTCGCCCGCCAGCGTGGCCTGTCCGCGCGACAGCCGCGCGAACAGCCGGTCGATCACCCGTTGCGACACCCAGGTCATCAGCAGGTAGAACACCAGCAGCGCCAGGAAATACCACACCCGCCAATCGCCATGCGGATAGGCAAAGGTCGAGGTCTTGGTGCCGCCCAGTTCGCGCGCCCAATAGACGATGTCCTCGACCCCCAGCAGGAACAGCAGCGGCGTGGCCTTGATCAGGATCATCCACAGGTTTGACAGGCCGGGCAGCGCATAGCTCCACATCTGGGGGATCAGGATGCGGCGGTCCACCTGCCGCGAGGTCATGCCGTAGGCCTCGGCGGTTTCCAGCTGCGCGCGGGGCACCGCCTGCATCGCCCCGTAAAGCACGTTGGCGGCAAAGGCGCCGAACACGATGGAAAACGCCACCACCGCCAGCCCGATGCCATAGGCGTCATGCACCCAGCCGGGCGCGGTTCCCAGCGGCATCTTGGCGGCGGCGCAGACCACGAATTCGTTGCCCTGCCGCACCGGCACCGACGGGTCGCAGTAGACGCGCGAGCGCAGCCACTCGATTCCCTGGTCCAGCGCGATGGGCACGAACAGAAAGAAGATCACGTCCGGCACCCCGCGCACCACGGCGGCATAGCTTTTGCCCAGCCAGCGCAGCGGCGCGACCGGCGAACGCGCTGCCAGCGCCCCCAGGAACCCCAGCGCCAGCGACACCGGCGCGGTCAGCGCCAGCAGCAACAGCACCGTCCCGAACGAGGCATAGAACAGCAGATGCGTGCCCGAGCTGAGATAGCAGCTCAGCCAGGCGAGCCCTTCAAGGGTCTTGGGGTCGGCGCAATAGGCGAACATGGGGGGCGCGTGTTCCGGGGGGCCGCCGCGCTTATGGCGGCGGCCCCGTGAGTTTCGATCAGTCCGCCGCCGCGGCCTGGGCGGCAAAGGTCATGGATTCGTCGCCCAGCCACTTGGTGATCATCGCGTCGAGCGAGCCGTCGGCCTTCATCTCGGCGATGGCCTTGTCGAAGCGCGCCTTCAGCTCGGTGTCGGACTGGCGCATCCCGATGCCCAGCCCTTCGCCGACGACCACGCGGTCCTGCCCCTCGACCCAGACCAGATCCGCGGCGTCGCGCTCGAACGGCACCAGGAAGTCGCGGTCGGCGAACACGGCTTCGGCCTCGCCGTTGCGCACGGCGGCGATGGCTTCCTCGCCGGTGGCGAACTCGATCAGCGTGGCGCCGGTTTCGGCGACATAGCTGGCCTGGATGGTGCTGGTCTGCGCGGCCACCACGCCGGTGACGTCGGCATCCGGGGTCAGCGCCAGATAGGCCGAGGGCGGCGGCGGCGTGTATTCATCGGAAAACGCGATGGATTTCTTGCGCTCGTCGGTGATGTTCATCCCCGCCATGATCGTGTCGTAGTTCGAGTTGACCAGGTTGGGGATGATCGAATCCCAATCGTTGCGCACCCAGGTGCATTCGGCGCCGATGCGCTTGCACAGCTCGTTGCCCAGTTCGATCTCGAACCCGTCGACCTCGCCCTTTTCGTTGACGAAGTTGTAGGGAGGATAGGCGCCCTCGGTCCCCATCCGCAGCGGCTCGGCCAGGGTCGCGCCCGCGCTCAGCGCAAGGGCCGCAGCGGCGATCAGCAGGTTCTTCATCATGTTCTCTCCTGTCGGTGTTATATCAGGCGGCCATGGTCGCGCTGAGGAATTGGCGCAGCCGGTCGGTCCGGGGAGCGCGGAAAATCTGGTCGGGCGGGCCTGCTTCCTCGATCCTGCCCTGGTGCAGGAACACCACGCGGTCGCTGACATCGGCGGCCAGCCGCATGTCGTGGGTGACAAGGATCATGGTGCGGTGTTCGGCCGCCAGATCCTTGATGACGCGCACGACCTCTTGCTGCAATTCGGGGTCGAGCGCGCTGGTCGGTTCATCTAACAGCAGTGCCCGCGGCTCCATGCACAGGGCGCGGGCGATGGCGGCGCGCTGTTGCTGGCCGCCGGAAAGCTGCGCGGGCCAGGCGTCGGCCTTGTCGCCGATGCCGACCTTGGCCAGCAGGGCGCGGGCGCGCGCCTCGACCTGCGCCGGTGGCTGGCCCAGCACGGTCAGCGGCGCCTCCATCACGTTTTGCAGGATGGTCAGGTGCGACCACAGGTTGAACTGCTGGAATACCATCGCCAGATTGGTGCGCAGCCGGCGCACCTGCGCGCGGTCGGCGGGCTGGCGGTCCGGGCCGGTGTTGGTCCAGCGGATCGGTTCGCCCTCGATGCGGATGTCGCCCGCCTGCGCGATTTCCAGCAGGTTGCAGCAGCGCAGCAGCGTGGACTTGCCCGACCCGGACGACCCGATCAGCGTCACCACATGCCCGCGCGGCGCGACCAGATCGACGCCCTTCAGCACCTCAAGCTGGCCATAGGATTTGTGCAGCCCGCGAATCTCGATGACCGGCGGCCCTGCGTCCGCGGCAGAAAGGCCAGGGGCAGGGGCGGCGTCGCCGGTCGGCGAGGATGGGTGTTGCGCGGTCATGGCTGGCATCTGGCGCAATTCCGCGACGGATTGCAACGGGGACTTGACGAGAGAAGACAGGCAGTCGCGGCGGCGCCGTTTCAGCTGTCGGGGTCGGTGGTCATCGCCACCTGCCGGCGGACGCGGGCGCTGTCGGCCTCGCTGATGCCCAGCAACTGGGCGATGCGGTCCACCGTGGCGGTTTCCCACAGGGTTTCCCGACCGTCGGTCCGCACCAGATCCCACAGCGCCGCCACGATTCCCGCGCATTGTTCGTGGGGGATGCGTTCTCGGACGGCGGCGGTCAGGCGCTCGGTGTCGGGCACCTCGGCCTCGACCATCTCGGCGGCGGCGCGGCGGTCGGCGATCTCGTCGGGCGTCAGGCGCTGGCGCAGCGACAGCAGCGCGTCGATTCGCTGCCGCTCGGGGATGCCATAGTGGTTGTCGGCGCGGGCCAGCCGCACCAGCAACGCCGCTACCGCGACCTCGGCATCATCGTGCGAGAGCGCGGCCCCGGCGGGTATTTCACCCAGCAGTCGAGGTAACATCCTGCGAAACATGCTGTAAGTATCCGCACAGCTGCCCCGCGGTTTCAAGTCAAACAATGACAACCGGCTTGCCGCAAGCAAGGGCCACCGCCGTGGGACTGCCGGGCGGGCAGGGGC
>JAZIHR010000089.1:0-12298 GCA_036678445.1 Alphaproteobacteria bacterium | reverse complement strand
GGCGGGCAGGGCGGGCTTAGGGTGCCGGCCCATGGATCAGCCCACTGAATTGTCGATCGTCGAAATCACGCCCTCGGCCCCGGTTGCCGCCGGGGTGCACGGCTGGCGGGCGAAATGCCTGCAACGGCTGGTCCGCATGGATCTGCCGGTGCCGCGCAGCTTTGCCATTCCCGCCTCGGCCGTGCGCGCCATCGCTGCCGGCCGCCCCCTGCCCGCGGCCGAGCTGGAACGGCTGATTGCCGGAACGCGGGGGCTGGTCGGGGTGCGGCCATCGGCGATGGACCCGGAATGGGGCGGGCCGGGGACGGTGCTGAACGTGGGCATGAACGCCGCCCGCCACGCCGAGCTGAAGCAGTCTCTGGGGACCGAGGCCGCCGATGCGCTGTATCGCGGTTTCGTGCAGGCCTATGCGATTCATGTGGCGCGGCTGGACCCGGACATGTTCAGCGATCCCGACGCGACGCTGGCCGACACGCTGGACAGTTTCCAGCATGAAACCGACGAGGATTTCCCCCAGGACCCCGCCCGCCAGCTGGTCGAGGTGCTGCGCTCGATGGCCCGCGCCTGGGAAGGCCCGACCGCGCGGCTGCTGCGCCAGGCCAAGGGTGCGCCGGCGGATGCGCCGCTGGGGCTGGTGGTTCAGGAAATGGCGCTGGCGCTGGGGCCGGGGGTCACCGGCTCGGGCTCGATCCAGTTCATCGACAGCCTGACCGGGGCGCCGCGCATCACCGGGCGCTTCCGCGGCCAGACCCAGGGCAGCGCAAGGCGCAGCGATGCCGAGACGATCTACCTGACCCGCGACCCCCGCGGCCTGTCGCTTGAGGAAGCGGCGCCGGCGGTGTTTGCCGATCTGGTCCGTTTCGGCGTCGCCGCGCGCGAGCGGCTGAAAGAGGAAATGCAGATCGAGTTCGTCGTGGCCGACGGGCATCTGTCGATCATCGACGCGATCAGGGTGCAGCGGTCCTCGCGCGCGGCGGTGCGCATCGCGGTCGGGCTGGCGCGCGACGGGATCATCCCGCCGGAACAGGCGCTGATGCGGGTGCAGCCGCGGGCGCTGACCGACCTGCTGCACCACCAGGTCGATCCGCGCGCCCCGCGCGACATCGTCACCCGCGGGATGCCCGCCAGCCCCGGCGCCGCCACCGGCCGCATCGCTTTTTCTGCCGCCGCCGCCCAGGCCGCCGCCGCGCGCGGCGAGGCCTGTGTTCTGGTCCGGCGCGAGACCCTGCCCGAGGATATCCGTGGGATGCACGCCTCGGTCGCGGTGCTGACCGAACGCGGCGGCATGTCCAGCCATGCCGCGGTGATCGCGCGCGGGCTGGGGCTGCCCTGCATCGTCGGGGCCTCGGGCATCGTGATCGACCTGCGCGCGCGGGTGATGCGCGCCGGCAACCGCCTGTTCCGCGAGGGCGAGGAAATCACCGTCGACGGCACCTCGGGCGAAATCCTGGCCGGCGCCGCCGCGATGCTGGAACCGGCGCTGGACGACAGCTTCAACCAGTTGCTCGACTGGGCGGACGGGGTGCGCAGCATGAAGGTGCGCGGCAATGCCGACACCCCCGAGGACGCCCGCGCCGCCCGCATGTTCGGCGCGCAGGGCATCGGGCTGGTGCGCACCGAGCACATGTTCTTCGACGACGAGCGCCTGCCGGCCATGCGCGAGATGATCTTTGCCGACCAGGCCGAGGATCGCCGGGTGGCGCTGGACCGGCTGCTGCCGATGCAGCGCGCCGATTTCACCGCGCTGTTCCGCATCATGGACGGCTATCCGGTCACCATCCGGCTGTTCGACCCTCCGCTGCACGAATTCCTGCCCCATGACCGCGAGGGGATGCGCGAACTGGCCGAATCGCTGGACCTGCCGCTGTCGGACGTGGTGCGCCGGGTCGAGGCGCTGGCCGAATACAACCCGATGCTGGGGATGCGGGGCGTGCGGCTGGGCATCACCGTGCCGGAAATCTACGAGATGCAGGCCCGCGCCATCTTCGAAGCCGCCGTCGATGTCGGCCGCAGCGGGCAGGGCGTGGTCCCCGAGATCATGATTCCGCTGGTCAGCGCCATGCGCGAGGTCGAGCTGGTCCGCCACCGGGTCGAGGGCATTGCCGCCGCCGTCCGCGCCGAGACGCGGGCCGAGTTCACCTATCGGCTGGGGGTGATGGTGGAAACTCCGCGCGCCGCGCTGCGCGCGGGCGACATCGCGGAACATTGCGCCTTTTTGTCCTTTGGCACCAATGACCTGACGCAGATGACCTATGGGTTGTCGCGCGACGACGCGGCGCGCTTCATGGGCAGCTACGTCGGACAGGGGGTCTATGCCGAGGACCCGTTCCACATCCTCGACCGCGAGGGGGTGGGCGAACTGGTGCTGATCGGCACCGAGCGGGCGCGCGCGCACCGGCCCGGAATCACCGTCGCCATGTGTGGCGAACACGCCGGAAACCCTGAATCCATTGCTTTTTGCCAGCGTGCCGGGCTGGATTACGTCAGTTGCTCGCCCTTTCGGGTGCCGGTCGCGCGGCTGGCCGCCGCGCAAGAGGCGATCAGGCAGCGGCTGGCCGAATCGGCGGGTCCGGGTTCGGAAAACGAATCGGCGATCGGGCGGGACGACTGGTCCGGCTCGGGTATGATGATCCGCTGACCGGGGCCGAAACCTGCCGAAGTGCGGTTTTCCCATCGGCGGAAACCCGCCCGCAAGGCCCGAATCCGGGCCGGTTTGGCCGCTCACGGTTTCTTTGACTGGTGCGCCCCGGCAGGGGGGGCGCATTTCCTGCCTCGCGGATCGGTGCCTGGCATCCGGTGCGCGGGTAACGGAAAAAAGAGACCCTCATGAGCAAGCTGCTGAAAAGGCTGGCGCAAGTCGGTGTGTGTGTCGCGTTGGCCCTTCCGATGCTTCCTGCCGGAGCCATGGCCCAGAAGACCCGCGCCGGCGCTGACGGCCCCGAGCGGCTGATCCAGGCAAGGGCAGATGCAGCGGTTCCCGGCGCTGCTGCCCTGCAATGCCTGACCGAGGCACTGTATTTCGAAGCGCGGGGCGAGCCGGTCTCGGGCCAGCGCGCGGTGGCCGAGGTCATCCTGAACCGCGTCGATCACCCGGCGTTCCCCGATTCGGTCTGCGGCGTCGTGAACCAGAGCGGCCAGTTCAGCTACAAGGGCGGCAGCCTGCGGATGCGCGAACGCTCTGCCGCGATGCGGGCCGAAAAAATCGCGCGCGAGGCGCTGTCGGGCGCGCCGCGCAGCCTGACCGGCGGGGCCACCTATTTCCATACCACCTGGGCCAACCCTTCGTGGGCCAAGCGCTTTACCCGCACCACGCGGATCGGCAGCCATATCTTTTATCGCCGGGGCGGCGGGCAGCGGGTCGCCTCGAACTGAGGTTTTCCAAAGGCGGGCCTTGCGACAGGATGGAACCCGCGACTCTGGCCCTGCCCTTGCGGCGGGGCCGCGTTCGTTCCAAGGAAGCGGCATGGACCACCAGCCCGACCGTATCCACCTGCGCGACCATATCGTCCTGGCCGAGATCGGCGCGTTTCAAAGCGAGCGCGGCCAGCAGCAGCGGCTGCGCTTTGCCATCGAGGTGGCGCTGGCGCGGCCGGTCGAGGGCGTGGACGACCAGGTGGACCGCATCCTGTCCTATGATGTGCTGACCGGGGCGGTGGCCGACGGGCTGGCCGACCGGCGCTATGACCTGCTGGAAACCCTGGCCGAACGCATCGCCGCGCAGGTGCTGGCGCAGCCGCTGGCGGCCGAGGTGACGGTGACCATCGAAAAGCTGGACCGGGTGCCGGGGGCACTGGGGGTGACGCTGACCCGCCGGGCCGGCCGGGTCCGGGCCGAGGCCAGCGCCGCGCGCCCGGCGCTGCTGGTTCTGGGGCGGCGGGTGAAGCCCTTGCCCCAAGGGGCGCTGGTGGTGGTCCCCGCCGCGCCGCTGCTGCCGCTGCCTCAGGGCGCGAATACGCGGCGCATCGCGCTGCTGGCGCTGGACCAAGCTGCCTGGGCGCTGGCGGGCGACCTGGGGCTGACCGTTGCCGACAGCCGGACCGAGCTTGACTGGGCGGCCGCGAACGGCATCGCGGTGGTCTGGGCGCCGGCGCGGATGGTAGCGGACACCGACCTGCCTGCCGACCCGGCGACGCTGGCGCTGTGGCTGGCCGAGCGGCTGGACGCGACCGGCATCGACTGGGCGCTGCCCGCGGGCGCAACCCTGCCTGCGGCGGCCGCCGCTTCCCGCATCCCCGTCCGGGTTCTGCCCGGCTAGGCCCTTTCCAGCGAAAGCGACCTCATGGCAGACGCAGAATATTTCCGCCCCTTGCCCGATCCGCATGGCCGCTGGCGGCTGGCCGGCGGCTGGGTGCGGTTCTCGGCGTTCGAGCGTCTTGCCCGCGGCGCGCGTCCCCGCATCGTCTCTGAGGCGCCGCCCGGGGTGATCGCCGCGCTGACCGCCCCGCGCCAGCCGGTGGCCGGGCTGGCGATGGACCGGCCACGGATCATGGGCATCGTGAACGTGACTCCGGACAGTTTTTCCGACGGCGGGCGCTGGAACGCGGATGGCGGCATCGCCCACGCGCAGGCGCTGCTGGACGCGGGTGCGGACCTGCTGGACATCGGCGGGGAATCGACGCGCCCCGGCGCGCGCGCCGTCGAGATTGCGGACGAGATCGCCCGCACCACCCCCGCGATCGCCGCGCTGTCGGGGCGGGTGCCGGTTTCCATCGACACCCGCAAGGCGGCGGTGGCGCGCGCCGGGGTGGCGGCGGGGGCGGTGATGGTGAACGATGTCTCGGGGCTCGACTTCGACCCGGGGATGGCGGCGGCGGTGGCCGACGGCGGGGTGGCGGTCTGCCTGATGCACGCGCAGGGCGTGCCCGAGACGATGCAGGATAATCCGCGCTATGACGACGTGCTGCTGGATGTCTATGACGCGCTGGCCGCCCGCATCGCGCGGGCCGAGGTGGCGGGTATCCCCCGCCACCGCATCGTGATCGACCCGGGCATCGGTTTTGGCAAGACCGGGCAGCATAATCTTGAAATCCTGCGCCGGATCTCGCTTTACCATGGGCTTGGCGTGCCGGTGCTGCTGGGCGCCTCGCGCAAGAGCTTTGTCGGCGCGGTGGGTGGCGGGGCACATGCGGCCGCGCGCGATCCGGGCAGCCTGGCGGTGACGCTGGCGGCGGTGGCGCAGGGGGTGCAGTTTCACCGGGTCCACGACGTGGCCGGAACCCGGCAGGGGCTTGCCCTGTGGCGGGAAATAACCTGACGGGCGATAACCGTGACGGCGATAACGAGGGCGAAAGAATCATGAGCAGAAAGCTGTTCGGCACCGATGGCGTGCGTGGCCGCGCAAACACCCACCCCATGACCGCCGAGATGGCGCTGCGGCTGGGCGCCGCTGCCGGGCGCTGGTTCCGCCGCGACGGCCGCAACCGACACCGCGTGGTGATCGGCAAGGACACGCGGCTGTCGGGCTACATGCTGGAAAACGCGCTGACCGCGGGGCTGACCTCGACCGGCATGAACGTGCTGCTGCTGGGGCCGGTGCCGACGCCGGCGGTGGGGTTCCTGACCCGCTCGATGCGGGCCGACCTGGGCATCATGATTTCCGCCAGCCACAACCCGGCCGAGGACAACGGCATCAAGTTCTTTGGTCCCGACGGCTTCAAGCTGTCCGACGAGGCCGAGGCCGAGATCGAGGCGATCCTGGCCGGTGACATCCCGCTGGCGCAGCCCGGCAACATCGGCCGCGCCCGGCGGATCGAGGACGGCCGCGGGCGCTATGTCGAATACGCCAAGACCACCTTTCCGGCCGGGCAGCGGCTGGACGGGCTCAAGGTCGTGATCGACTGCGCCAACGGCGCGGCCTATCGCGCCGCCCCCGACGTGCTGTGGGAGCTGGGGGCCGAGGTGATCCCGCTGGGCGTCGATCCGGACGGATTCAACATCAACGCCGGCGTGGGGTCCACCCACCCCGAGACCGCGGCGGCCGCGGTGCTGGAACATGGCGCGCATCTGGGCATCAGCCTGGACGGCGACGCCGACCGGGTGATGATCGTCGATGAACAGGGCCATGTCGCGGACGGAGACCAGCTGATGGCGCTGCTGGCGGGAAGCTGGGCGGACACCGGCCGGCTGCGCGGCGGTGCGCTGGTCGCGACGGTGATGTCGAACCTGGGGCTGGAGCGGTTTCTTGAAGGCCGCGGCCTGCGGCTGGAACGCACCGCGGTGGGCGACCGCTATGTGGTCGAACGGATGCGCGGTGCGGGTTTCAACCTAGGCGGCGAGCAGTCGGGCCATATCGTGATGACCGATTACGCCACCACCGGCGACGGGCTGATCGCGGGGTTGCAGGTGCTGGCGGCGCTGGCCGACAGCGGCGCTGCCGCCAGCGAGCTGCTGCGCCAGTTCACCCCGGTGCCGCAGATGCTCAAGAACGTGCGCTATGCCGCCGGTGCCGACCCGCTGTCGGCCGAGGCGGTGCGCGCCGAGATCGCGGCTGCCGAGGCGCGGCTGGCGCAATCGGGCCGGGTCCTGATCCGCAAATCCGGCACCGAGCCGCTGATCCGCGTCATGGCCGAGGCCGAGGACGAGGCCGTGCTGCGCGAGGTCGTGGACGGGATCGTCGCGGCGGTGGAAAAGGCGGTGGCCTGAGCGGCGGCGCCGGACCGGGGCTCTGCCCCGGACCCCGGGATATTTGAAACCGCCCGAACCGCGCGAGGTCAGGCTGTCGGGGTCAGGCGGTCGGGTCGTGGTCGTAGACCCAGGCGAAACGCTCGAACGCGGCGCGGGGGGCCAGGCGGTTGGCCAGCCGCAGCGCCGCGTGGGCGACGGCGCGTTTGGGGCCGCTCAGGTGGTAGTTGCGGGCGTTCGCGGTCGCCGCGGCGACGATGCGATCGCAGCGGGGCTGGCGCAGTTGCTGATAGCGGGCCAGTGCGCGGGGCTGGTCGGGGTCCGTGTCGAGGCAGGCGGCCAGCACCCAGGCGTCCTCGATCGCCATGCAGGCGCCCTGCGCGAGGAAGGGCAGGGTGGGGTGCGCCGCGTCGCCCAGGATCGCCATGCGCCCGTCCTGCCAGCGCGCCGCGACCTGGTGACGGAACAGCCCCCACAGGCCGGTTTCGGTCACCCGGTCCAGCCAGCCCGGCACCGGCCCCCCGAACGCCGCAAAGGCGTGGCGCAGGTTGGCGGGGTCGTCGGTCTGCGACCAGCGTTCCTCGGTCCAGTTGTCGCGTTCCTGCACCGCGACCAGATTGCGCTGCCCGAATCCCAGCGGGTAGCTGACCAGATGCCGGCCCTCGCCCATGAACACCTGCGTCAGCGGCCGCGGGTCGTCGTCGGGGATGATCGCCCGCCAGGCGGTCTGGCCGGTGAAGAACGGGGTTTGCGCCCCGTTCAGCGCCAGCCTTACCCGGCTGTGCAGCCCGTCGGCACCGATCAGCAGCGGCGAATCGGGCAGCGAGTCGACGTGGGTATTCAGCCGGATATCGACGCCTTGGTCGCGGGCGGCGGTTTCCAGCAACTCGACCAGCCGGGCGCGGTGGATGGTGCGGAAGGGCGCATCGGGACGCCAGCGCGCAAAGTCGAGATGCAGCACCAGCGTGCCGCGGTGGCCGCGCAGTTCGACCCCGTGCGAGGGGCTTGAGGCCGCGTGAAACGCCGTGGTCAGTCCCAGCGCCTTCAGCACCCGGCCGGCATTGGGGCTGATCTGGATGCCGGCGCCGACCTCGCGCCGCGCGCCCGCGCGTTCCAGCACCGTGACCTGCGCCCCGCGCCGGGCCAGCGCCAGCGCGGCGGTCAGCCCGCCGATGCCGCCGCCGATGATGGTGACGGAGCGGCCGGCCAGCGCGCCGGTCATGCGGGGCGCCCCGGCTGGTTGCATCGCAAATTCATCCCGATGGCCAAGGGCTTACCCTCAGTCGTCGCGGTGCACACGCTCGCGGCGTTCGTGTTTTTCCTGCGCTTCCAGCGTCATCGTGGCGATGGGGCGCGCGTCCAGCCGCTTGAGGCTGATCGGTTCGCCCGTCATTTCGCAGTAGCCGAATTCGCCGGTGTCGATCCGGCGCAGCGCCGCGTCGATCTTGCTGACCAGCTTGCGCTGGCGGTCGCGGGTGCGCAGTTCGATGGCGCGGTCGGTTTCCTCGGACGCGCGGTCGGCGATGTCGGGGACGTTGCGGGCGCTGTCCTGCAACCCTTCAAGCGTCTCGGCTGACTGGGCCAGCAGCTCATGTTTCCAGGCCAGCAGCTTGCGGCGGAAATATTCCAGCTGGCGATCGTTCATGAAGGGCTCGTCCTCGGCGGGACGGTATTCATCGGGAAGGAAAGTCTGGCGCTTCATGGTTCCTCCGGCGAGGGCCGGGACAGGTCCTGCCCGGTCCTTTCGGCGTCCACTTAAAGGATGAGGTCGGGGAAGGAAATAGCCGCCGGTCCCGCGCCGGGGCAACTTGCCGCGCGCCCGCACCCGGCCTAGTGTCGCGGCGCCGATCCGCACTGGCCGCAGAAGGACCATCCGATGCAGTTCCGTTCGACCGAAACCTATGTCGCCTCGCCCGACCTGGCGCTGGCGGTGAATGCCGCGGTGACGCTGGAACGCCCGCTGCTGGTCAAGGGGGAACCCGGCACCGGCAAGACCGAGCTGGCCCGGCAGGTCGCCGCCAGCCTTGGGTTGCCGATCATCGAATGGAACGTGAAATCCACCACCCGCGCGCAGCAGGGGCTGTATGAATACGACGCGGTCAGCCGGCTGCGCGACAGCCAGCTGGGCGAGGCGCGCGTCCACGACATCGCCAACTACATCCGCAAGGGCAAGCTGTGGCAGGCGTTCGAGGCCGACGGCAAGGTCGTGCTGCTGATCGACGAGATCGACAAGGCCGACATCGAGTTCCCCAACGACCTGTTGCAGGAACTCGACCGGATGGAGTTCCACGTCTACGAAACCGGCGAAACTATCGCGGCCCGCCACCGGCCGGTCGTCATCATCACCTCGAACAACGAAAAAGAGCTGCCGGACGCGTTCCTGCGCCGCTGCTTCTTCCACTACATCCGTTTCCCCGACGCCGAAACGCTCAAGCGGATCGTCGCGGTGCATCACCCGGACCTCAAGCCGCGGCTGCTGGACGAGGCGCTGGCCCAGTTCCTGGAACTGCGCGAGGCGCCGGGGCTGAAGAAGAAGCCCTCGACCAGCGAATTCCTTGACTGGCTCAAGCTGATCCTGGCCGAGGACCTGTCCCCCGAGGATCTCAAGCGCCCGGCCGGAGAGATGCTGCCCAAGCTGCACGGCGCGCTGCTGAAGAACGAACAGGACGTGGCGCTGTTCGAAAGGCTGGCCTTCATGGCGCGGCGGCAGCGCTAGGCGTTTGCACCCGGCCCGCCAGCGCCTATCTTGCGCATCATGGCCGAGCTGAGCGTTTCCGTCCTGCCCCGCATCGACGCGGTGGATGCCGCCCTGTGGGATGCCTGCGGGGCGGGGGGCGATCCCTTTACCAGCCACCGTTTCCTGTCGGCGCTGGAGGCCTCGGGTTCGGTGGGCGAGGGGACGGGCTGGCATCCCTCGCATCTGGTCGCGCGGCAGGCGGGACAGGTGGTGGGGGTGGCGCCGGCCTATCTGAAAACCCACAGCCAGGGCGAATACATCTTTGACCACGGCTGGGCCGAGGCATGGCACCGCGCCGGCGGGCAGTATTACCCCAAGCTGCAAGGCGCCGTGCCCTTTACCCCCGCCACCGGCCCGCGGCTGATTGCCCGCGACAGCCGGGTGCAGGCGGCGCTGCTGGCCGCCATGGCGCAGGTGGCGGGGCAGGCGGGGCTGTCCTCGGCGCATGTGACCTTCTGCACCGCCGGGGAACGTGATCTGGGCGAAGCGCAGGGCTGGCTGGGGCGGACCACCACGCAATATCACTGGCTGAACGCGGGCTATCGCAGCTACGACGATTTCCTGTCGGCGCTGTCCAGCCGCAAGCGCAAGGCGCTGCGCAAGGAACGCGAACGCGCCAACGCCTTTGGCGGGCGCATCCTGTCCCTGACCGGCGACGACCTGCGCCCGGAACACTGGGACGCGATGTGGGCGTTCTATCAGGACACCGGTGGGCGCAAATGGGGGCGGCCCTACCTGACGCGGGCGTTCTTCGACCTGCTGCACCAGACGATGCGCGACGACTGCCTGCTGGTGCTGGCGGAACGCGACGGCCGCCCGGTCGCCGGCGCGCTGAACCTGATCGGGCAGGAGGCGCTGTTCGGCCGCTACTGGGGCTGTATCGAGGACCACCCTTGCCTGCATTTCGAGCTGTGCTACCACCGCGCCATCGACTTTGCGATCGCGCAGGGGCTGGCGCGGGTCGAGGCCGGGGCGCAGGGCGAACACAAGCTTGCCCGTGGCTACATGCCGGCCCGGACCCATTCGCTGCACTGGATTGCCGATCCGGGGTTCCGCCGGGCGGTGGCCGACTACCTGGGCCGGGAAATCCAGCTGGTCGGCGACGACATGGCCGAGACCGCGGAATTCGGCCCGTTCCGGCGCGGCTGAGTCCTCGGCCCGTCAAGGCAAGCCCGCTGGGGTAAGTCGTTAAAATGCAAAGCAAAATCCAGGGGGCCGCTTATCGCCTGTTAACCCGGAGTGGCGCAGTATTGCCCTGATTTTTGGGGGCGATGGGGCTTATGGTCGGTTTCCAGCATGTCGCGACGATTACGCAGGGCTATGTCGGCAATGTCTCGGACCTGACGCTGGGGCAGGTCGGCGGGCAGGTGGTGCTGGTCGGCGTGACCTATGCGGGGGGCGGGGTCTCGATCTGGGGCGTGGACGGCGCCGGGGTCATGCCGCGGCTGCTGGGCGATTACGAATATCACCGCAAGCTGACGCACCTGGCCGACCCGCAGGCGGTGCTGCTTGACCGGCCGGGCGGGGTTTCCCTGCTGGCGGCCGGGCTGAAACAGGCCTCGGGGCAGGTGCATGTCCTGTCCGAAACCGGGCGCGGGGCCGCCGACCGCGGCTTTGTCGATTCCGCGCTGCCGGCCGACCTGCTGCACGCCGGCAGCTTTACCACCGCAAGCGGGCTGTCGCTGGTCTATGGCTCGACCCGGGGTCAGGCCGCGGTCACCCTGTGGCAGCAGCAGCCGAACGGGCGGCTGGTGCAGGGCGACAGCACCGCCCCGCCGCCCGGCCTGCCGGCGGATGCGCAGATCGACGCGATCCTGCCGCTGCGGTTGGGCGGGCTGGACCTGCTGGTCAGCGCCTCGACACGGGGCAATTTCATCGCCTCGCACCGGGTCCGCCCCGACGGCACGCTGGAACCGGCCGAGCTGTTCGGCGCCGACAACGGCACCGGCTTCAACGGCCCGCGCGACATCGCGGCGGTCGAGGTCGCGGGGCGGCACTATCTGGTGGTCAGTTCGGCGCAAAGCTCGTCGCTGACCACGGTGCGGGTGCTGCCCGACGGCGCGCTGATCCCGGTCGATCACGTCATCGACGAACTGACCACGAGGTTCCGCAACGCCACGGTGATGGAAACCGTTACCATCGACGGTCGCGCCTATATCCTTGCCGGGGGCAACGACGACGGGCTGAGCCTGTTCACCCTGTCCCCCGACGGGCGGCTGATCCACCTGGACACCATCGCGGACCAGGCCGAAACCACGCTGCTGGACGTCTCGGCGCTGGCGGTGCGGGCGGTCGGCGGCAAGATCGTGGTGTTCGCGGCGTCGCAGGTGGAACAGGGAATCAGCCAGTTCGTCATCGACCCCGGCCCCATCGGCCAGACCATGCAGGTCGGCCCGGGGCTGCACGACGGAACCGCCGGCAACGACCTGATCCAGGGCGGCACCGGCACCACCCGCATCAACGGGGGCGACGGTGATGACATCCTGATCGCCGGCAGCCGCTCTGTCTGGCTGTATGGCGGCAACGGTGCGGATACGTTCATCCCGCTGCCTATCGCCGGCAAGGTGATGATCGGCGACTATGAACCCGGCATCGACCGCATCGACCTGTCGATGCTGGGCATGATCCGCTCGGTCCAGCAACTGCGGTTCCAGCCGCTGCCCGACGGCATCAGCCTGCGCTTTGGTGAAACCATCATCGACGTTCACACCCGCGACGGCCAGCGGCTGGACGCCAGCCATTTCGACAATTCGCTGTTCCCGATCACGCATTACCAGCCGCCCGATGTCCGCTCGACCATCCACGGCACGGCCATCGGCGATGTGCTGACTGCCTCGCGCGGGGGATCGACCATCTACGGCTACGGCGGTGACGACACCATCTTTGGCAGCGACCTGGACGATTTCATCCACGGAGGCATGGGGAACGACAGCATCGTTG
>JAZIHR010000088.1:0-12347 GCA_036678445.1 Alphaproteobacteria bacterium | reverse complement strand
GGCGGGGGGCGTCCTCGTCCGGGGTGCCGGCGGCCTCGATCAGCGCGGGAATCCCCGTCGCGTCCCCGGTCAGTGCCAGTTGCACCGCCTGTGCAAAGGCGCCGGTCACCCAGCCAGGCGCCGGGCGCGGGGGCGCGGATTGCGCCAGTTGCAGCGGCCCGGGGCTGAGCTGCGGGGCCGAGACCCCGCCGCTCAGATCCCAGCTTGGCACAAAGGGCACGCTGTGGCCGGCGATGCGGGCGCGATAGATCGGCAGCGCCTCGGCCACGCGCATGACGTAGTTGCGGGTCTCGTCAAAGGGGATCATCTCGACCCAGTCCACCGGGTCGGGGCCGCTCTCGACCCGCAGGTCGCCGAAATCGCGCAGCCAGCGCGAGGACCGCCCCGGCCCCGCGTTATACCCCGCCGCCACCAGCGCGACCGAGTTGCCAAAGCGGTTGCGCAGCCCCTCCAGATAGGCAGCGCCCAGACGCGCGTTATAGGCGGCGTCCTGCGTCAGCCGGGGCAGCTCGAACGTCTCGCCGATCGCGCCGGCCATCTGCCTTGCGGTGTCGGGCATCACCTGCATCAGCCCGCGCGCGCCGACGCGGGACATGACGGTGTGATTGAATTCGCTTTCCTGCCGGGCAATCGCCATCACCAGTTCGGGCGGCAGGCCGAAGCTGCCGCGTTCCAACCCGGTCAGCGGGTAGTGCAGCGCCGGGTGGACCAGCCCCTTGGCGGCGGCGGCCTTGGACAGGCGCAGCGCGTCCCACGGGCGGCGCATTTCCGCCATCAAGCGGCCCATGCGCAGGATGTCGTCAGGTTCGGCGGTCTGTGCCAGATGCAGGAAGAACCGCTGCGCCTGCGCGCCGTCGCCCACGGCCAGCAGCCACAGCCCCGCCTGGAACACCCGGTTGTCCAGCAGCGCAGAATCGCGCCAGTCGGGCAGTGTCTCGGGGCCAGCCAGCACCAGCGCCGGGTCCATGGGGGCACCGATCCGCTCGGCCGCCAACTGGCCGTAATAGGTGGCCTGATGGGCGGCGGCGCGTTCATAGGCGGCGCGGGCGGCCTGCGGGTCGCCCAGCGCCTCGGCGGCGCGGCCCTGCCAGTAGTGGGTCCGTGCCAGCGTGATCCCGGACCGCCCCGAAACCGGCAGCCGGGAAAAATGCGCGGCGGCGCGGTCGGCGGCGCCCGCCCGCAGCGCGGCGTAGCCGGCCAGCCAGTCCAGATCGACGGCATCGGCATGGCCCTCGGGCAGGAAATGGCTGGCGGCCAGCCGCTCGGCCAGCGCCCAGTCGCCGGCGCGCAGCGCCGCGCGGGCATGATCGCGCCGCGCCCCCGCCCAGGCGGCGGGATCGCGCAGCGCCTCGGCCGAGGTCGAGCGTTCCAGCATCAGCGCCCGCGCCAGATCGCCCTGTTTCGCCGCCACCCGCCAACGGAACCGATCCAGCGCCAGCCCGGCGTCGTCACGCTGCGGCTGCGGCAGCGCCAGGATCAGCGCGTCCATCCCGGGGCGCTTGGCCTGCACCGCGATGCGGGCGCGGGCCAGGTCGGCAGCAGGCCCCGGAGGAATGCGCGCCAGCAGCCTTTCGGCCGCCGCCCATTCGCCGGCGTCCAGCAGCGCGGTCAGCCGCGCCTCGTGCTGAGGGGCCACCGCCTTGCCATGGGCGGCAAGAAACGCGGTCTCGGCGGTTTCGTCCAGCGCGACGGGCTGCGTCCAGAACCGCACGGCGGCGGCAGCGCGGTTCTTGCGCGGCTGCGCGCCGATCCATGCCAGCGCCGCGGGGACGGTGGCGGGCAGACGCTCGCCGAACCATTCCAGAACCTGCGCGGCGGGGGCGTCGGGGGGCAGCGCGGCCTCGCCCCGGCGATACAGCAGGTCCATCCCCGGCCAGTCGGGATTGCGCCGCGCAAAGTCGAGGTATTCCGGCCAGGCCCCCTGCCCGGCCCGCAGCCGTTGCCACGCCACCAGATCGACGGCCAGCGCGCCGGACTGCCGGGCGCTGGCATCGGCGGTGGCCCAGTCCTGCGCCCCCGCCGCGGCCAGCGCCCGCCGAATCGCAGTGCCATCCTCGGCCCGCGCCGCCGGGCCGGACAGCGGCGCGACCACGCCGGCGACCGCCAGCGCCAGCACGGCCAGTCTGAATCTCGTGCGCTCCATGGCGGCCAGTCTGGGGGGCGTGCGGCGGCAAGGCAACTCACTTCCGCGGCAGCCGCCTGCTTGGCATTGGCCCCGCGCGGTTGTATGCCGCAGGCAAACAGCATCGTCAGGATCGAGTCATGTTCCAAGGATCTCTCCCCGCCATGGTCACGCCGCTGACCGACAAGGGGGCAGTCGATTGGCCGGTGCTGGAACGACTGGTGGACTGGCTGATTACCCAGGGCAGCAACGGGCTGGTCCCGGTCGGCACCACCGGCGAAAGCCCGACACTGACCCATGACGAACACCGCGAAGTGGTCGAGGCCGTGGTCCGCCACGCCGCCGGCCGGGTGCCGGTGATCGCCGGCGCCGGGTCGAACAACACGCAAGAGGCCATCGAACTGGCCCGCCACGCCTGCGAGGTCGGGGCCGACGCGCTGCTGATCGTGACGCCTTATTACAACAAGCCGACCCAAGCCGGGCTGATCGCGCATTTCACCGCCGTCCATGACGCGACCGACCGCCCGATCATCATCTACAACATCCCCGGCCGCTCGGTCGTGGACATGACGCCCGAAACCATGGGCGAGCTGGCGAGACTGCCGCGCATCGTGGGCGTCAAGGACGCCACCGGCCGGTTGGAGCGGGTCAGTTGCCAGCGCCTCACCTGCGGGCCGGACTTCATCCAGCTGTCGGGCGAGGATGCGACCGCGCACGGGTTCAACGCGCAGGGCGGCGTCGGCTGCATCTCGGTCACCGCCAACGTGGCGCCGGCGCTGTGCGCACAGATGCAGGCGGCCTGCCGCGCCGGCGATTACGCCGAGGCGCTGCGCCTACAGGACCTGCTGATGCCGCTGCATATCGCGATCTTCCTGGAACCGGGGCTGGTCGGGGCGAAATACGCGCTGTCGCGGCTGGGGCGCTGCGGGGAAACCGTGCGCCTGCCGCTGGTGCCGCTGACCGACGCCACCCGCGCCCGCATCGACGCCGCCATGGCCCACGCCGGGCTGGTCTGAGCGCCGCCATGGGCTACCCGGTCCTGCTGGTCGCGATCGTGCTCGAAGTGATCGGCACCTCGTTCCTGATGCTGTCGCAGCAGTTCACCCGGCCGCTGCCCACCGCAATCATGGCGCTGGCTTACCTGGGGTCGTTCTATTTCCTGTCGCAGGCGCTGCGATACATGCCGCTGGGCATTGCCTATGCAATCTGGAGCGGGCTGGGCATCGTCCTGACCGTGGCCATCGGCACGGTGGTGTTCCGGCAGATGCCGGACCTGCCGGCCGTGGCCGGGATCGCGCTGATCATCCTGGGCGTGGTGGTCATCAACGGCTTCTCGAACGTCGCGGGGCATTAGGGCCGGGGCGGTTGACCCCGCACCTCGGCCAGCACCCCGGGCAGGGCTTCGGCAAGGATGTCCAACTCTGCCGCAGGCCCGCAGCTGACCCGGATGCAGCGGTTCTGAGGCGCAACCCAGGGCATCCGCACGAATACTCCGCACAGCGCCAGCCCTTCGACAACCCGGCGGGCGAAATCCCCGTCCTTGCCGCAATCGACCGCCACGAAATTCGTGGCCGAGGGCAGCGCTGCCAGCCCGTTCGCCGCCGCGATCTCGCCAATCCGCACCCGCGCCGCGGCGACCTGCGCGCGCGTCGCGTCAAGATGCGCGGCATCGCCCAGCGCAGCCAGGGCGCCCGCCTGTGCCACGCTGTTGACCCCGAAATGGTTGCGCACCCGGCCAAACGCCGCCACCAGCGCCGGCGCCCCGATGGCGTAGCCGATCCGCACGCCGGCCATGCCATGCGCCTTGGAAAAGGTGCGCATCCGCAGCACCCGCGGGTCGGCCGGGTCGATGCGGGGCAGCGCGGGGGCGAACTCGACATAAGCCTCGTCGAGGATCATCAGCATGTCCGCGGGCAATGCCGCCACCGCGGCCTCGATCACCTCGGGCGGATGCCAGCCGCCCATCGGGTTGTCGGGGTTGCACAGATAGACCATGCGCGCCCCCGTATCGCGCCCGCGCGCAACCAGCGCCGCCGGATCCTGCATGTCGTCGCGATAGGGCACGCGGACCAGCTGCCCGCCAAAGCCGGCAACGTGGAAATCGAAGGTCGGATAGCCCCCGGCCGAGGTCACCACCCGGTCGCCCGCGTCGATCATCAGTCGTACGGCCAGCCCCAGCAGACCGTCGATCCCTTCGCCCACCACGATGTTTTCGGCCGCGCAGTCGCAATGCCGCGCCAGCGCCTGCTTGAGGTCGTGATTCGTCGGATCGCCGTATTTCCACACATCGGCCGCCGCGGCCCGCATCGCCTCGATCGCCAGGGGCGAAGGGCCAAAGCCGTTCTCGTTCGCGCCCAGCCGGGCGCGGAACGGCGCACCGCGGCGACGCTCCAGCGTCTCGGGGCCGACGAAGGGAACCGAATCGGGCAGGCTGGCGGGGATGGGGGCAAGGCGCGGTGTCATAGCGGCAGGGAAAGCCGAAAGCCGCCGCTGCCGCAAGCCCTGCCCGCAGGGCGTCACCGCCCCGCCCGGCGGCATGGCCGCATGGGTATTTGGACCAGAAAGAAGCCCCCGCCACTTCTTCATCACTCAAATATCCCGGGGTGAGCGCCGCAGGCGCGAGGGGCAGCGCCCCTTTTCCCCGCCAAAGGGGCCGCTTTACACCGGGCGCGGGTCTGCCTATCTCTCGCCGATCATGGCACAGGCAAAATCCGACCCGAACTACAAGGTGATCGCCGAGAACCGGCGCGCGCGTTTCGATTACTTCATCGAAAGCGACATCGAGGTCGGGATCGTGCTGACCGGATCCGAGGTGAAGGCGCTGCGCACCGGCCAGTCCAACATCGCCGACAGCTATGCCAGCGTCGAGAACGGCGAGCTGTGGCTGATCAACTCGTACATCGCCGCCTACAAGCAGGCCGGCGTCTTCGGGCATGAGGAACGGCGCCATCGCAAGCTGCTGGTCAGCCGGCGCGAACTGGCGCGGCTGTGGCAGGCCGTCGGACGCGAGGGGATGACCCTGGTCCCGCTGGTGATGTATTTCAACCACAAGGGCCGGGTGAAGCTGAAGCTGGGCATCGCCAAGGGCAAGAAGGCCCATGACAAGCGCGCGACCGAGGCCAAGCGCGACTGGGGCCGCGAAAAGCAGCGCCTGCTGAAACAGGGTTGAGCGCGGGCTGCGCGTGGCGCGTTGCAGGGCGGTGCGCGGCGCGGTAAGGCATCGGGCAGAGGCCGGGCAGCATACGGAGGAAGCCGTGACCGACGATTCCAGAGCGGACGATCCCAGGACGCTGGTGTCCACCGACTGGCTTGCCGCGCATCTGCATGACCCGGACCTGCGCATCATCGACGGCAGCTGGCACATGGAGGCCACCGGCCGCGACGCCCATGCCGAATACATGGCCGCGCATATTCCCGGCGCGCGGTTCTTCGACATCGACGCGATCGCCGACACCCGCAGCCCCCTGCCCCACATGGCACCGCAGCCGGAAATGTTTGTCAGCCGCCTGCGCGCCATGGGTATCGGCGACGGGCATCAGGTGGTGATCTATGACAACTCGGACGTCCGCTCGGCGGCGCGGGTGTGGTGGACGTTCCGCCTGATGGGCAAGACCGACGTGGCGGTGCTGAACGGCGGCTTCGCGAAATGGCAGGCCGAGGGGCGCGAGGTCGAGGACCTGCCCCCGATCACCCGCGACCGGCACATGACCGTGCAGCGGCAGGCGGCGCGGGTGCGCGACGTGACCCAGGTCGCCGCGGCCGCCAAGCTGGGCGATCATGTCATCATCGACGCCCGCGGCCCCTCGCGCTTTCGCGGCGACGACCCCGAGCCGCGCCCGGGCCTGCGGCAGGGCCGTATTCCCGGTTCCAGGAACGTCCCCCTGGGCCAGCTTTATAACGGCGACGGCACGATGAAGCCCGCGTCCGAGCTGCGCGCCGTGTTCGAGGCCGCCGGCGTGGACCTGTCGCGCCCGGCGATCACCACCTGCGGCTCTGGCATCACCGCGGCCAGCCTTGCGCTGGCGCTGGAACGGCTGGGCAAGCGCGACTGGTCGCTTTACGACGGCAGCTGGACCGAGTGGGGCAGCTACCCCGACCTCAAGATCGAAACCGGAGACGCCTGAATGTTCGGCAACCTCAAGCCTCAAGCCCCTGACAAGATCCTTGCCCTGATGGGCGAGTTCCGCGCCGATCCGCGGCAGGGCAAGATCGACCTTGGCGTGGGCGTCTACAAGGACCCGACCGGGCTGACCCCGGTCATGCGCGCCGTCAAGGAAGCCGAGCGCCGGATCTGGGAAGCCGAGACCACGAAAGCCTACACCGCGCTGACGGGAGAGCCTGCCTATCTGGACGCCCTGTCCGCGATGGTTCTGGGCACGGTGCGCGACAACGCCCGCACCGCGATGCTGTCCACCGTCGGCGGCACCGGCGCGATCCGGCAGGCATTCGAGATGGCGCGGATGGGCAACCCCGACCTGACCGTGCATGTGTCGGACCCGACCTGGCCGAACCATGTCTCGATGCTGAAATTCATGGGGCTGCCCTTTGTCGAATACCGCTATTTCGACAGCGCCACCCGCGGCGTCGACTTCGAGGGGATGAAGGCCGACCTCGCCCGCGCCAAAAAGGGCGACCTGGTGCTGCTGCACGGCTGCTGCCACAATCCGACCGGCGCCAACCTGACGCTGGACCAGTGGGCCGAGGTGGTGGCGATCCTGGGGCGCACCGGCGCGGTGCCGCTGGTGGACCTGGCCTATCAGGGCTTCGGCGACGGGCTGGACGAGGATGCGGCCGGCACGCGGCTGGTGGTGTCGTCGCTGCCCGACGTGCTGGTGGCGGCGTCCTGTTCCAAGAACTTCGGCATCTATCGCGAACGCACCGGGCTGCTGATGGTGCAGGTGGCCGATGCCGCGCAAAAGGACCTGGCGCAGGGGGCGCTGGCGTTCCTGGGGCGGCAGACCTATTCCTTCCCGCCCGACCATGGCGCGCGGATCGTGCAGACCATTCTTGAGGACGCGGCCCTGGCCGCCGACTGGAAGGCCGAGCTGGAACAGGTGCGGCTGGGGATGCTGTCGCTGCGCCAGCAGCTGGCGGCCGAGCTGCGCAGCCTGACCGGCAGCGACCGCTTCGACTTCATCGAGCGGCACCGCGGCATGTTCTCGCGTCTGGGGGCCACGCCCGAGCAGGTGCAGAAGATCAAGGACGACAACGCCATCTATCTGGTCGGCGATTCGCGGCTGAACATCGCCGGGCTGAACCGCGACAGCGTGCCGGTGCTGGCCCGCGCCATCGTCGAGGCCGGCGTCTAAAGGCTGAAACGGCTGAAACGACAAGGCCGGGCCGGGGATCGCCCCGCGCCCGGCCCTTGGTCCCGGCATTTGCCCCGGGCCTCATGGCTTCCTGCAACCCGCCTGCCGGCTTGGTGGTGGGCCGGGATACGGGCCGGATGCAGGCATGAAAAAACCGGGGCTCGCGCAGCAACCGCGCACCCCGGCTTTTTGGTTATGCGTGGCGGCCTGGCTTAAAGGCCGCGGGCCACGCGCTCGATATCACCGCGGGTCAGGCCGATGTCGCTGAGTTCGCGATCGGTCAGGCGGTTGAGTTCGTTGCGGGTCGTGCGGACATCCGCCCAGTGGCGGAAGGTCGCAGCGATGTTTTCAAGGATCCCGGCAGGGCGGGTGGCCGGAATGACGCGGATGGTGTCGATGGCCGACATTTTCTTGGAACCTGTTTTCTTGTGGCCCGCATCACGGCGGGCGGGGGGAACGGAAGTGATTGTGATATAGGCAGGAATTCCGGGGGCGACTACGGGCGGGGACAGAATGCTGCTATGCAGCAATCGCATGGCACCGGCCAGTTACGGACGTGCCGGCACAGCTCGCAAAGCCGTGAGGCTGCGAATATTCCTTCGTCAGGATCATGCTGCACCGCAGAATATCCCGCGCGAGGCGCAGCCGGGACGGAATCTGCCGCGTTCCGGGAACCGGCCGCGACAAGTGCGGTCACTTGTCGCGGGGTGGGTTCCAGTCGCCCAGCACCGCCTGCCACAGGGTCAACGCCGCCACCGCCGCAGAATCAGCCCTCAGGATCCTTGGCCCCAGGCTGATTCTGTGGACGAAATCCAGCCCCCCGAGTCGCTGCCGCTCGGCCGTCGACCAGCCGCCTTCAGGGCCGATGAGGATGGCCCACGGCCCCCGTGGCAGCCCGGACAGCGCCTGTATCGGGGATTCTGTCGCCCCTTCTGCCGCCCCCTCGGCCAGCGCCTCGTCGGCCCAGAGGATGCGGCGGGCGGGGTCCCAGCCGGCAAGCAGCCGGGGCAGCGCCACCAGATCACCCACCGGCGGCACAAAGCTGCCGCCGCATTGCTCGGCGGCCTCGACGGCGTGGGCCTGCAACCGCTCGCGCGCGATACGCTCGGTATTGCTGTGGTCGGTCTGCACCGGCTGGATGCGGGCGGCGCCCAACTCGGCAGCTTTTTCGACGATGAAATCGGTGCGTGCCTTCTTGATCGGCGCGAACAGCAGCCAGACATCAGGCGGGTCCATCTGCGGCGCGGTGGGGCCAAGCAGCTCCAGCTCGCCGCCGCGCTTGCCCAGCGACGACAGCCGGGCCTCCCATTCCCCGTCCCGGCCGTTGAACACGGCGATCCCGGCCCCGACCTGCTGGCGCATCACCCCGCCCAGGTAATGCGCCTGCGCCGCGTCCAGCGGCACGGGTTGTCCCGGGGCAAAGCCGTGATCTATGTAAAGCCTGATCTTTCCCATGCTGGCGGGCCTTATGCAGTCTGACGATCCCACGCCATCGGTTACGCCATCAGCCCCGAGCGGAACAGCCCCGCGCGGGCCGGCCACGGTCGCGGATGCGCCGGGCGGTAACTGGGTGGACCGCCATGCCCCCCCCGGCTGGCGCCCATGGTTGCGGCTGAGCCGCGCCGACCGCCCCATCGGCACCTGGCTGCTGCTGCTGCCCTGCTGGTGGGGGACGGGGCTGGCGATGATCGCCGACCGGCCGCGCTGGGTGGATCTGTGGGTGGTGATCGCCTGCGGCATCGGCGCGCTGGTGATGCGCGGCGCCGGCTGCACCTGGAACGACATCACCGACCGCGACATCGACGCCTCGGTGGCGCGGACCCGTTCGCGGCCGCTGCCCTCGGGGCAGGTCACGCTGCAAGGGACCTATCTGTGGCTGGCGGCGCAGCTGGCGCTGGGGGCGCTGATCCTGTTCACCATGAACGGGGCGGCGATCGCGCTGGGGTTTGCCTCGCTTGGGCTGGTGGCGGTTTATCCCTTTGCCAAGCGCTTTACCTGGTGGCCGCAGGTGTTCCTGGGGCTGGCCTTCAACTGGGGGGTGCTGCTGGCCTTTGTTGCGCATGGCGGCCGGCTGCACCCGGCGCCGCTGCTGGCCTATGCGGCGGGGATCCTGTGGACGCTGCATTACGACACCATCTACGCCCATCAGGACGCCGAGGACGACGCGCTGATCGGGGTGAAATCCACCGCAAGGCTGTTCGGCGACGACAGCCCGCGCTGGCTGCTGGGGTTCGCCGCGGGGGCGGTGCTGCTGCTGGCGGCGGCGGTGGCGGCGACGCGCCCCTCGGCGGTGCCGGCGGTGCTGGCGATGCTGGGAGTCGCGGGGTTCGCGGCGCATCTGCTGTGGCAACTGCGGCAGTTCGACCAGAACGACAGCGCCGGCTGCCTGCGGCTGTTCCGCGCGAACCGCGATGCCGGGCTGATCGTGGCGGGGGCGCTGCTGCTGGCGGGGCTGGTGCAGGGGCTGGCGTGATTGCGGCGCGGGCCGGCGACCCCCATCTGGGGCGGAACGGCTGACGACAAGGAAAGGCCCGACATGGCCGACACGGACCGAAACGCGATGCGCGCCCCATCCTTTTCCCGCTGGCGGGCGCGGCTGGTGGGGCTGGTGCTGCTGGTGCTGGCCGCCTGTGCGGCGCTGGCGGCCGGACAATGGGCCTCGACCCGGATCGAGGGCCGGCTGGCCGCCCGGGTCCGCGCCGAACTGGCCGCCCAGTCGCTGGACTGGGTCCGCATCGCGGCCGACGGGCTTGAGGTCCGGCTGACCGGCACCGCCCCTGACGAGATCCAGAAGCTGCGCGCCGTCGCCACTGCCTCGGACGCCGCCGCGGGCATCACCGGCCTGGCGCGGGTGCGCGACGACATCGGCGTGGCCAGCGCCGCCCAGACCGCCATGCCCCCCTTTCGGCTGGAAATCCTGCGCAACGAACAGGGCACCTCGGTCATCGGGCTTGCGCCCCGCGGGATGCAGCGCCGCGCGGTGATCGAGCGGCTGGGCCGCGCCGCCGGCCCCTCGCGCCTGACCGACCTGCTTGAACTGACCGACCATCCGGCCCCCGACCACTGGGACGAAACGGTCGCCTTTGCCGTGGCGGCAGCGGAACAGATGCCGCGCGCCAAGATCTCGGTCACGCCGGGGCGGGTGGAAATCACCGCGGTGACCAACGGCCAGGCCGAAAAGGCCCGGCTGGAACAGGCGCTGTCGCTGTCGCTGCCGGCGGGGGTGGCGCTGGCCACCAACATCAGCGCCCCCCGCCCGGTGATCGCCCCCTTTACGCTGGAAATCACCCGCGACGCCGACGGCACCCGGCTGAACCGCTGCTCCGCCGACACCACCCCCAGCCGCGAGGCCATCCTTGCCGCCGCGGCCCGGGCGGGCGTCGAGGGCACCCCGGCCTGCGAGGTCGGCCTGGGCGCGCCCTCGCCGCAATGGCCCGCTGCCGCCATCGCCGGGATCGAGGCGCTGGCCGTCCTGCCGGCGGGCCGGCTGACAATCACCGATTCCCAGGTGGTGCTGGACGCGCCGGCGCAGGCGCAGGACGGTTTCGCCGCTGCCCGCGACCGGCTGGCGCAGGCGTTGCCGCGCAGCTTTGCCCTGACCGCCATGCTGGCACCGTCCGCGCCGGGCGACCCCGCTGCCGGGGACGCCCCGCTGCAACTGGTGGTCAGCACCGGCCCGCAAGGGGTGCGGCTGCGCGGGACGGTTCCCGACGAACGCATGGGCGCGGCGCTGGCCAGCCTTGCCGCCGCACGGCTGGGACCGGCGGATTCCACCGGGCTGGCGGTGCGCGGAGACACGCCCTCTGGCTGGGCCGCCCGCGGCATGGCCGCGATCGAGGCGCTGGACGTGCTGGACCGCGGCACCGCCACGGTGACGCCGGCGCTGATCGCGGTGCAGGGCACCACCGGCAACCCCGCCGCCGCCACCGAAATCGCCCGGCGGCTGGCGGCACGGCTTGGCCCCGGCGCCGCCTACGAGCTGGCCCTGGGCTATGACCCCCGGCTTGATCCCGCGACGGGCCTGCCCAGCGGCCAGCAATGCGTCGATGCGCTGAACACCGCCATGCAGCAGGCCGAGATCGGGTTCGAGCCGAACCGCGCCGCGCTGGCCGGAGAGGTCGGCCCCAGCATCCAGGCGCTGGCCGCCGAGCTGGAACATTGCAGCGATTTCCGCATCGAGGTCGGCGGCCATACCGATTCGCAGGGTTCGGCCGATTTCAACCACAAGCTGTCGGCGGATCGCGCCCGGGCGGTGATCGCGGCGCTGGCCGGGGCCGGGGCCGACACCACTCATCTAAGCGCGGTCGGCCATGGCGCGGACCGGCCGGTCGCCTCGAACGCCACGCCCGAGGGCCGCGAGGCCAACCGCCGCATCGAGTTCCGGCTGCTGTCACCCGAGCCGGTCACGACCGAGCCGCCCGCGCAGATCACCACCCGCGGCACGACCACGGCCAGCCCGGCCGCCCCGGAAAACGGGTCGGGCGATGCAGGAACTGTCGTCGAACCGCCGGGGACCGCGCCGGGCAACATCGCGGATACGGCGGATACGGCAGATGCGGATACGGCCAGCCGGACAGAGGGCGCCGACGACACCGCCCGGCCAGCCGTTGCACAGCCCTCCGGGACAACCCCCCGGATGCCCGCCGAGATGGACCCTCCGCCTCTGGAACCCGCCGCGCCGGGCGAACCTGATGCTGACGGCGCGGCGGCAGGCGTTGCCACGGCGGACCCCGCCGCACAGGCCGGTCCCGCGACGGACAGCCCCGGGCAGGATCGCCCGGAACAGAACGGCGACGAGGCGACAGACAGCCCGCCCCCGGCGGCGAAAACGACCTCGGCCGCAAGCGCGGACGCCAAGGACCTGAAGGACGCGGGCCAGTCGGTCGAAGGCAAGCCGGACGTGGGCGGGGATGCGG
>JAZIHR010000087.1:0-12364 GCA_036678445.1 Alphaproteobacteria bacterium | reverse complement strand
TCACGCGCCCGTCGCGACCCGAGCCTTGCAGCTGGTCGCGGCTGACGCCGGCTTCCGCCATGGCTTTTTTCGCCGAGGGCGCGTCCTCGACGTCGCTGCGCGGGGTCATCTGCTCGGGGCCGGCGCCGGGAGAGCTGACCGCATCGGCTTTCTCGATCCGCTTGTCGGGATCGCTGACCGGGGCGGTCCCGGCCGCGCCCTCGGTGATGATCGCCAGCCGCGCCTTGGCGTCGACGGTGGCGCCTTCCTCGGCGAGGATTTCGGCCAGCACCCCGGCGACCGGGCTGGGCACCTCGACCGAAACCTTGTCGGTTTCCAGCTCGCACAGCATTTCGTCCTGTGCGACGGCGTCGCCCACCTTCTTGAACCAGGTGGCGACCGTGGCTTCGGTCACGCTTTCGCCCAGCGTGGGCACCATCACGTCAACGGTTTTTCCGGCCATTTTCGGCTTACCCCTGTCTGCGGTCTCGTCTGCGGCGGGCAGCGCCGCGCCGGTGGTTGCATCGCGCGGGGCGGTGGCCGCCCCCGTTTCGTCGATCTGCGCCAGCAGCGCGTCCGGGCCGACCGTCCCGCCCTCGGGCACGACGATCTCGGCCAGGATGCCGGCGGCGGGGCTGGGAACCTCGACCGTCACCTTGTCGGTTTCCAGCTCGCACAGCATCTCGTCCAGGGCGACCGCATCGCCCGGTTTCTTGAACCAGGTCGCAACGGTCGCTTCCGAGACGCTTTCCCCCAACGTGGGGACGCGGACTTGGGTGGCCATCCTATCCTCCGATCGTGATCGCCTCGGCGACCAGCGTATCCTGTTCCACCTTGTGGCGGCTGGCCAGGCCGGTCGCGACCGAGGCCTGTGCCACCCGCCCGACATAGCGGGCGCGCGGGTAATCGGCGCCGACGCGGTTCAGCACCCATTCGATGTTCGGCTCGACAAAGCTCCAGCCGCCCTGGTTCTTGGGCTCTTCCTGGCACCAGACGATCTCGGCGTGGCGGAAGCGTTCCAGTTCCTTGGTCAGCGTCTGCGCCGGGAAGGGGTAGAACTGTTCCAGCCGCAGCAGATAGACATCATCCGCCCCGGCTTCGTTCCGGGCGGCCAGCAGGTCATAGTAGACCTTGCCCGAACAGATCACCACGCGGCGGATCCGTTCGTCGGGCGCCAGCTGGAAATCGACCGTGCCGCGCTGCGCGTCGTCATGCAGCACCCGGTGGAAGGTCGAGCCGGTCTGGAATTCGGCCGCGGTGGACACCGCCTGCGGGTGACGCAGCAGCGATTTCGGCGTCATCAGCATCAGCGGCTTGCGGAACGGCCGGTGGATCTGGCGGCGCAGGATGTGGAAGTAGTTCGCCGGAGTGGTCAGGTTGGCCACGATCCAGTTGTCCTCGGCGCACATCTGCAACCAGCGTTCCAGCCGGGCCGAAGAGTGTTCGGGGCCCTGACCCTCGAACCCATGCGGCATCAGCACCACCAGCCCTGACATGCGCAGCCATTTCTTTTCGCCCGACGAAATGAACTGGTCGAACATGATCTGCGCGCCGTTGGCAAAGTCGCCGAACTGGGCTTCCCACACGGTCAGGGCGTTCGGTTCGGCCAGCGAATAGCCGTATTCGAAGCCCAGCACCGCGTATTCCGACAGCATCGAATCGATGACCTCGTAGCGGGCCTGGCCATCGCGGATATGGTTCAGCGGATAGTGGCGTTCCTCGGTCGACTGGTTGATGAAGGCCGAGTGGCGCTGGCTGAAGGTGCCGCGGGTGCTGTCCTGCCCGGCCAGTCGCACGGGATGGTTTTCCAGCAGCAGGCTGCCAAAGGCCAGCGCCTCGCCGGTGGCCCAGTCAAAGCCGCGCCCGGTCTCGAACATCTGTTTCTTGGCTTCCAGCAGCCGGCCGACAGTGCGGTGCAGGTCGAACCCCTCGGGCACGCGGGTCAGCGCCTCGCCGAGTTCGGCCATGGTCTCGGCCGAGATGCAGGTCTCGCCGGGGTGGTAGTCCTCGCCCTCGGCGGTCAGCCCGGCCCATTTGCCGTCCAGCCAGTCGGCCTTGTTCGGCTTGAAGTTCTTGCCGGCCTCGAATTCCTCGTTCAGATGCGCCTGGAACGCGGCCTTGAGGTCCTCGATCTCGCCCTCGGGGATCAGCCCGTCCTTGACCAGCCGCTCGGTATACAGTTGCAGCGTGGTCTTGTGGGCCTTGATTTCCTTGTACATGGCCGGGTTGGTGAACATCGGCTCGTCGCCTTCGTTGTGACCGAAGCGGCGATAGCAGAAGATGTCGAGCACCACGTCCTTGTGGAATTTCTGCCGGAATTCGGTCGCGACACGGGCGGCGTGGACCACGGCCTCGGGGTCGTCGCCGTTGACGTGGAAGATCGGCGCCTCGACCATCAGCGCGATGTCGGTCGGATAGGGCGAGGTGCGGCTGAAATGCGGCGCCGTGGTAAAGCCGATCTGGTTGTTCACGATGATGTGGATGGTGCCGCCGGTGCGATGCCCGCGGATCCCCGACAGTTGCAGGCATTCCGCCACCACGCCCTGGCCGGCGAATGCCGCGTCGCCGTGCAGCAGCACCGGCAGGCAGGCGACCCGTTCCTCGGTGTCGTGCATCTGGTCCTGCTTGGCGCGGACCTTGCCCAGCACCACCGGGTTCACCGCCTCAAGATGCGAGGGGTTCGCGGTCAGCGACAGGTGGACCTCGTTGCCGTCGAAGGCGCGGTCCGAGCTGGCGCCCAGATGGTATTTCACGTCGCCCGAACCGTCCACGTCCTCGGGCTTGTAGCTGCCACCCTGGAATTCGTGGAAGATCGCGCGATAGGGCTTGCCCATCACGTTGGCCAGCACCGACAGCCGGCCGCGGTGGGGCATCCCGATCACGATGTCCTTGACCCCCAGCGCGCCGCCGCGCTTGATGATCTGTTCCATCGCCGGGATCAGCGCCTCGCCGCCGTCAAGGCCGAAGCGCTTGGTGCCCATGTATTTGACATGCAGGAATTTTTCGAAACCCTCGGCCTCGACCAGCTTCTTGAGGATGGCGCGCCGGCCTTCCTGCGTGAACTGGATTTCCTTGCCGTAGCCCTCGATCCGCTCTTTCAGCCAGGCGGATTGCTCGGGGTCGGAAATATGCATGAACTGCAACGCGAAGGTGCCGCAGTAGGTGCGCTTCATCAGTTCCGAGATCTGGCGCATCGAGGCGACCTGCAACCCCAGCACGTTGTCGATGAAGATCGGCCGGTCCAGATCGCTGGCGGTAAAGCCATAGGTCGCGGGATCAAGCTCGCCCAGGGGCGGCATCTCGCGCATCCCCAGCGGGTCGAGATCGGCGAACAGGTGCCCGCGGATGCGATAGGCGCGGATCAGCATGATCGCGCGCACGCTGTCCAGCACGGCGCGGCGCAGCTGTTCGTCCGACAGCGACACGCCCTTTTCGGCGGCCTTGGCGGCGATCTTGTCCTGCGCGCCCTTGATCTCGGCCTTTGCCGCCGGCCATTCGCCGGTCAGCGCGGCGGTGTTGTCGTCGGCGGGCACCGGCGGCCAGTCGCGGCGTGCCCAACTGGCCCCCTGCGCCTCGCGGGTGACGGCCGAAAGATCGTCGCCGAGGCTGCGGAAATATTCGTCCCAGGCCTGATCGACGGCCGCGGGGTCGTTGGCCCATTGGCCATAAAGCTGTTCCACCCAGGCGGCGTTCGCGCCCTGAAGGAACGAGCTGTCACGGAAGGCGGCGTTGGGGGATTGATCATTCATGGGTTGACCTCAAGGTACGAGGGAGTTGCGGCCAGATCATCGGGTAACGTCGGGTGCCGGGGCGCCGAAGGCCGCAGCAGAAGGACAAGGGGCGACAGGTGCACGGCCAGCGCCACGGCGAAGACCGCGAGCATGAGGAACGCGAACTCAATGAGGGAAAGAGTCAACTCGCTCATGCCCGTTACGGCAATCGCGGGGGGCAGGGTCAGAAGCCCGGCCAGGTCGGTCGCGCCATCCACCAATTGCCGGGTTGCCGGCAGGTCAGGGCCTTTGGCAATCAGCATTGCCAGCCAGGGCAGCAAAGGCAGGGCCAGCACTGCCGCGGCAAGCACGCCGCGCATCAATCGCGGCACTGCGGCGTCGCGCAGCCGGGCCAGCGTCAATGGCAGCAACGGCAGCCAGAACGCCCAGATCACACCGGCTTCTCCGTTCGGCAACGGCGCCCTGACTTCGAATCCGGTCCGGTGAACCGCCCAGGTCAGCACGGCGATCACGGCGGCAAGCGGCAATGCACGCTGCCAGAATTCTGCCCGGCCGATCGACCCGGGGGGAAACAGGGACGCCAGACAGGACGGTCGAACGGTCATCGGCGGCCAGACCCGTGTGCTGCCAAGGCCGCGCGTTCCGGCGAGGCATTCTGCCCGGTGCCCCTCCGCCGACCCGACGCCACGGCAGCATCCCGGCGCCACTGGCGGGACGGCGGCACTGCCGGCAATCTTGAGACGGACGGTTTCACGCAGCTTCCCCAATTACATTCCGCCCCAGACTAGGCCGGGGCGGACTATCATCCAATAGGCTTAGCGCCCGATGGCCTTGAGCACCGCCTCGCCCAGCCCGGCGGGGCTGTCGGCGACGATGATGCCGGCCTCTTTCATCGCGGCGATCTTGGATTCCGCGTCACCCTTGCCGCCCGAAACGATGGCGCCGGCGTGGCCCATGCGGCGGCCGGGGGGGGCAGTGCGGCCGGCGATGAAGCCGGCGGTCGGCTTCCAGCGGCCGCGCTTTTTCTCGTCGGCCAGGAACTGGGCGGCCTCTTCCTCGGCGGAACCGCCGATCTCGCCGATCATGATGATCGATTCGGTTTCCGGGTCGGCCAGGAACATCTCGAGCACGTCGATATGTTCCATCCCCTTGATCGGGTCGCCGCCGATGCCGACCGCGCTGGACTGGCCCAGCCCCACGTCCGAGGTCTGCTTGACGGCCTCATAGGTCAGGGTGCCGGAACGCGAAACCACGCCCACCGAGCCGCGCTTGAAGATCGAACCGGGCATGATGCCGATCTTGCATTCGTCGGGGGTCATGATGCCGGGGCAGTTCGGCCCGATCAGCCGGCTCGACGAACCCGACAGCGCGCGCTTGACCCGCATCATGTCCAGCACAGGAATCCCTTCGGTGATGCAGACGATCAGCGGAATTTCCGCGTCGATCGCTTCCAGGATGGAATCTGCGGCGAAGGGCGGGGGCACATAGATCACGCTGGCATTGGCGCCGGTGCGCTCGACCGCCTCGTGGACCGAGTTGAAGACCGGCAGGTCCAGATGCGTGGTGCCACCCTTGCCGGGGGTCACGCCACCGACCATCTGCGTGCCGTAAGCGATCGCCTGTTCGGTGTGGAAGGTGCCCTGAGACCCGGTGATCCCCTGGCAGATGACTTTGGTATTCTTGTCAACGAGAACGGCCATCTATGGCTCCTCAATCAGTTTTCTCGCGGTCGTATCGCATGAGCCTGCCTGGGCTTTTCAGAAAAGACGGTGCGATACGCCAACATGTGTCAGGATTCGACCTGGAAATAGAGCCCGTTGGGGCTGTCCGAGTATTGGAACCTGGCTGTCGTCGTCGGGGTCTTGACAGTGTAGACCAACATTCCGCCGCCCTCGATCGTGCCGCCGTTACGGGCAGCATAGGCGGTTGCCAGGGCTTTCAGTTCGGCGTCGCCGTTCGGGGCCTTGCCCTGCGACGAGGTCACCCTACAGCCCTTGCGTCGGGTGTCGTATTGAACCCCGATATCCTCGCCTTTCATGTCCCCGCCCAGCTTGAGCGTGCCCAAGGTCGGTAATTTGCCCGTCTTGTAATAGGCGTTGGCGAGGTCGACCCCATCCTGGGCGCCGCCGATGCTGGCGATACAGAACTGGTCGAAGCGCTGAGCGGCAAGGCTCATGCCCTGCATATTGACTTGCGCTGCGGATGGCGGCGGAACCGTAGCCGGCGTGCCACCACAGGCTGCAAGCAGCAGGGGGGAGAGGATAAGGGAATGTCTTATCTTCATCGTTACCCCTTGACCGCCTTGACGATCTTTTGCGCGCCGTCCTTCAGGTCGTCGGCGGCGATCACGTTCAGGCCGGATTCGGCGATGATCTTTTTGCCCAGTTCGACGTTCGTGCCTTCCAGCCGCACGACCAGCGGGACTTGCAGTCCGACCTCTTTCACCGCGGCGATGATGCCCTCGGCGATGATGTCGCAGCGCATGATGCCGCCGAAGATATTGACCAGGATGCCTTTGACGTTCGGGTCCGAGGTGATGATCTTGAACGCCTCGGTCACCTTTTCCTTGGTGGCGCCGCCGCCCACGTCCAGAAAGTTCGCCGGTTCCGCGCCATACAGCTTGATGATGTCCATGGTGGCCATCGCTAGCCCGGCCCCGTTCACCATGCAGCCGATCTCGCCGTCCAGCGCGATGTAGTTCAGGTCGTATTTCGAGGCTTCGAGTTCCTTGGGGTCTTCCTCGGTCTCGTCGCGCAGGGCCACGATATCCTTCTGGCGATACAGCGCGTTGTTGTCGAAGCCGACCTTGGCGTCCAGAACCTTCAGCTGGCCCTGCTCGGTGACGATCAGCGGGTTGATCTCGAGCATCTCCATGTCCTTCTCGACGAAGGCTTTATAGAGCAGCTTGACCAGCGCGCCGCACTGCTTGACCTGGTCGCCCGACAGCCCCAGCGCAAAGGCGACGCGGCGGCCGTGGAAATCCGACAGGCCCGAGGCCGGGTCGACGCTGAACGACACGATTTTTTCGGGGGTCGAGGCCGCGACTTCCTCGATGTCCATGCCGCCCTCGGTCGAGGCGACGAAGCTGATGCGCGAGGTCGAGCGGTCGACCAGCAGCGCCAGGTAAAGTTCGCGCGCGATGTCCGAGCCGTCTTCCAGGTAGATGCGGTTCACCTGCTTGCCGGCAGGGCCGGTCTGGTGGGTGACCAGGGTGTTGCCCAGCATCTGGCGGACGTTCTCGACCACCTCGTCCACGGATTTGGCCAGCCGCACGCCGCCCTTGTCGCCGGCCTCGGGTTCTTTGAAGCGGCCCTTGCCGCGGCCGCCCGCATGGATCTGCGACTTGACGACCCACAGCGGGCCGGGCAGTTCGCGGGCCTTGGTGGCAGCTTCGTCGACGGAAAGGACCGCGCGGCCCTCGGACACCGGGGCGCCGTATTGTTTCAGCAGCGCCTTGGCCTGGTATTCGTGGATGTTCATGGGAACCTCGCAAGGAAACTCGCCCCTCTCCTCGGGCAAAGCAGCCGGCAAATCAAGCGTTACAGTGGCGATTCGGCAGCAGCCCGCCATTTTGAGGGGTTCTGTGATCACGGGCCCGACGGGTGTGATCACAACTTCTGTGTGCCATGGTATTCAGGAGCCGCCGGGGGTCTGCCGCGCCCTTGCGCGGCGGCTGTGTGGCTGTCCGGTCATGCGGCCATCGACACGGTATCTTGTCCCGGAAGATCCTGCCCCAGCAGGTCGCGGCGCAGCACCGCCGCGATGCGCGAGGCCGCCCTTCCATCCCCGTAAGGAGAGTGGCGGCGCGCCATCGCGGCATAGGCGGCAGGGTTGTCCAGCAACTCTTGCGCGGCGCTGCGGATCGTCTCGGTCGCGGTGCCGACCAGCCGGGTGACCCCGGCCATCACCGCCTCGGGGCGTTCCGTGGTATCGCGCAGCACCAGCACCGGCTTGCCAAGTGCCGGCGCCTCTTCCTGCACGCCGCCCGAATCCGACAGGATCAGCGTCGCGCGCTGCATGGCACCGACAAAGGCGGCATAATCCAGCGGCTCGCACAGGATCACCCGGTCCAAGGCGCCGAAGCGGGCGCGGATCACGTCGCGCACATTGGGGTTGTGGTGGACCGGCAGCACCATCTGCACATCCGGGTTGTCCCGGATCAGCGCCGCCAGCGCGTCGCAGATCCGTTGCAGGGGCGCGCCGAAATTCTCGCGCCGGTGCAAAGTAACCAACAGCATCCGCAGCGCGGGGTCCAGCCTCAACCGCGGGTCGGGGGCGGTGGCTGCGACATGATGCAGCGCGTCGATCACTGTATTGCCGGTGATGTGGATGTGTGCGCCGTCATGGCCTTCGGCCAGCAGCCGGTCGGCGGCCAGCCCGGTGGGGGCGAAATGCCAGCGAGTCAGGTGGCTGGCGACCACGCGGTTCATTTCCTCGGGGAAGGGACTGTCGAGATCGCCAGTGCGCAGCCCGGCCTCGACATGGCCAAAGAGGATGCGTTCGTGAAATGCCGCCAGTGCCGTCGCCAGCACCGTGGTGGTGTCGCCCTGCGCGATCACCGCGTCGGGTTTTTCGCAAGCCAGCACCTCTTCCAGCCGCAGCAGCAGCCGGCCGGTCAGCCCGGTCAGCGTCTGGCCCGGCTGCATGATGTCCAGGTCGATGTTCGGCACGATCCCGAAGATTTCCAGCACCTGGTCCAGCATCTGTCGATGCTGCGCGGTGGCCAGCACCCGGCAGTCGAAATCCGGGTCGGCTTGCAGGGCATGGATAAGGGGGGCCATCTTGATCGCCTCGGGGCGGGTGCCGATGGTGCAAAGAATCTTCTTCATGGCCGATGGTCCCTGGAAATCAGCGCCGAGGCGCGGTCGTAAAGCGCAAGGTCCTGCTGGTTGGCGCGGACCAGCCGGTCGCGCAGCGCGGAGGGCAGGGGGGCAAGCACGGACTCGACCTGGGCTTCGGTCGAGGCGGCGTCCTGCCTTGTGACGTTGTGGCGGGTGTTTCCTGGCAGGGTCAGCGTCAGCCCGTGCCCGGCCAGAATGGTGTCGAAACGGGTTACGTCGGCCTCGAATGTTTCGGCCCGGCCCAAAAGCTCGATCCCCGCCAGCACCCGCAGCGCGGTCGCAAGATCATATTCGATGCCAGCGCCATTGCGCCGCAGCAGCGGGCGGCTGCGGAAGGGCGTGGCCAGAAACCGGGTCTGCGCGTTCGAGACATGCACGGTTTCGGCCGGCGTGGTCAGGCAATGTTCCACCCAGCCGGCAAAGTCATGCTGCTGCGCCGCGATCCCGGTCGAGGTCATGTCAAAGGGCGGCGGTGCGGTCAGCCCGCGGTCCGCAAGCTCGGCCCGCAGTTCGACGGGCGGCAGCGCCGCCAGCGGCGCCCCGTCGGCGCGTTCCGGCCCACGCTTGAAACGGTAGATCGAGGCGATCCGCAGGAACGGGTTGCGCAGAAACAGCGCCGCGAACACGCGATATTCCAGCGAGGACGGCTGTGGCAGCGCCACTTGATGCGAGGAAAACGCCACCACTTCGGGGCGGCGCATGATGATCCGGTCCAGTTGTTCCTGATCTATGGTAAAGAATGGATAGGGTCCGTCGAAGGCTTCGTGCCGCGCCCCGAAATTATGGCGAAGCACATGGTCGAACGAGGTGCCCGCGTTCTTATAAAGATGGTAATGCACGATGACCGGCCGCCCCTGCCCAGGGGGTTGCGCCGGTCCGGCAGGTCGATTCTGGTTCGTTCGGGTCCACATGGAATCGGACTGTGCCACGCAGGAATGAATATCCGGTTAAGCGGTGCCGATCGAAGCAGCCGGCGCTCAGCGCGCCGGCAGGCTGCCGGCCGGTCGCCGGTCGCGGTAGCGATGCGGGATCCAGGGACCCCAGCGGTCTTCGAAGATTGCCCGGTTGCGGGCGAACAGCGCCTGCTTTTCATCAGAAGGCAGGGCGCCGAAACTGGCCGAAAGATGGTGGTGGCAGAACGCATCCTCGGCCAGCGCCATTTGCAGTCCGGCGGCGCGGAAGGTTGCGCAGTGGTCGTCGTCCTCGAACATGCCGCGCCCGTAGATTTCCGGCAGATGCCCCAGCCGGTCCAGATCGGCGCGGCGGAACATCGCGCAGAAATAGGCGCAGACCTGCACCGGGGTCGAGCGCCCGCGGTGGCCGGTGGCCAGCGCGCGGGCGGCCAGCGCCATCTGATCCATGTCGGCATAGGCGATCTCGACCCGCGCCTCGTTGCCGATATTGTTGGTCATCGGGCCGACGATGCCGATGCCGGGATTGCGCTGAAGGTGTCGCTGCATCGCCAGCAGCGCACCGGGCGCCACGAAGGTGTCGTTGTTCAGCAGCAGGACATATTCCCCGCTTGCCGCCGCGATCCCGTGGTTGTTGCCGCCGGCGAAACCCAGGTTCCTGTCGTTTTCGACCAGCACGATGCGCGGGTCCGCGGCGGCGCGGGCGCGCAGCACGTTCAGCACCGGGGGCGCCGAGCCGTTGTCGACCAGCACCACCTCGAGATTCGGGTGAACCTCGCCGCAACCCAGCATCGCGTGCAGCGCGGCCAGCGTCATGTCGGTGTTGTTGCCGTAATGCAGCACGATCACCGACAGTCGCGGTTCGGCCCGCATATGGGCCAGCATGTCGGCGGCGCGGAAATCCCACGCATTATCCAGCGCATAGTGCCGCAGGCGCGCCGCGAAGCCATCGTCCCGGGCAAGCGGCGCGGCGCGGCGGATCGCGCAGGCGAAATCCTTGGGGGTGTCGGCGCGGAACACCAGATCGCCCGCGCGGGAAAGCTCGGGCAGAGAGGTCGAGACCGTCGGCCGCCCCACCGCCGCATATTCGTAGAATTTTACCGGATCGCAGGCCTTGATGATCGGCAGCAGCTGGAAGGGGATGATCAGCACGTCCATCTGCTGAAGGAACGCCGGCACGTCGGCATAGGGAATTTCGCCGTGCAGCGTGACATTGCCCAGCTTTCCCAGCCGCAGCGGCGGCTCGGCCGTGACAGCGCCGCACAGGTGGATGTCGAAATCCGGGTTCGCCCGTGCGACCTGCTCCAGCAGGTCGCTGTCGAACCACTCGGCAATGGCGCCGACATAGCCCACGCGGATCGCGCCCTGCCGCAGCCGGCCCGCCAGCCATTCCGGCGCGGGCTCGTCGTGGTCGCGGATGAAATGGCTGACATCGGTGCCGTTGCGGATCAGCGCCACCTCGCGCCGCGGCCCGAAACTGTCGGCCAGATACTGCGAGCTGACCACCATCTTGTCGACGCTGGCCACCATCTCCTGCTCGGCCGCGAGCACCTGCGGCCCGGTGTTCGAGAACCCGCCGATGTCGTCCATGCAGTCAAAGGTCAGCTGGAACTCGGGCGACAGGTGGCGGGCGAGATGCCACCAATAGGGGTGCTGGATCACCACATGGCTGACCGGGGATGCCGCCACCGCATCGGCCAGCGCATGGAAATGATCGACCCAGGCCCGCGCCTGCGTAGCCGAGGGCACCCCGGTATAGGCCGCCACCCCGCGCATTCCGCGCGCGGGCAGGCGCACCGCATGAACCCCCGGCGCGACCTCGCGCGCGCTGCCGTTGCCGGGCGAGGGCTCCATTTCCAGATAGAACACCCGGTGGCCGGCGGCGGCCATGCGGGTCGCCAGGTGCTGCGGGCGCTGAGTGCGGAAATCCCAGCCGATGATCGACAGGATGAAGATGTCGGGCTTGTCACCCCGGCGAGGCGCGATGTCGGCATAGCCAGAGTCGGGCGCCGGCGGCGGCTGGGAAAAGGCCAGCGCGCGCGGGATGCCGCCCGGCACCGGCAGTTGCCGGCGCAGGCGTTCGACCCAGGCGGGCGGCAGCACCCGGCGCAGCGCCCGGCCGCCGGTGCGCCAGACGTGGCGGTAGATCGGCTGGAACACGGTCAGCCGTTCCCGGTTCAGCCAGTCGGCGGTTTCGGCCAGCACCCGCTCGGTCGAGGCCAGGTGCGTGTGCAGCCGCGCCTCATGTTCGCGAAGCTCGTCGAGGGTCTGGGCCTGCTGCTCGGCCAGTTCGGCCAGTTCGTCGCATCGTGTCTCGGCGGTGGTGGCGCGGTCTGCCAGCAAGGCCGCGCGGGTCTTGGCCGCCACCACGTCGGCCAGCGCGGCGTCGCGCTGCGTCCCGGCTGCGGCCAGTTGCGCGGCCAGTTCGGCCAGGGCGTCGTCCTGCCGTGCCCGGGCCGCGTCCGCCGCATCCCGTTGCGCCTCGGTCGCCGAAAGCTGCGCGGCCAGCCGGGCGATCGCGTCATCGCGCTGTGCCTCGGTCGCGGCAAGCTGAGCGGCCAGGGTCGCGACGGCCTTGTCCCGCTGTGCCTCGGTTGCGGCGACCTGCGCGGTCAGTGTGGCGATGGCCTTGTCACGCTGGGTCTCTGTCGCGGCCAGTTGGGCGGCCAGTGTGGCGATACCCTTGTCGCGCTGTGCCTCGGTGGCGGCAAGCTGCCGGTGAAGGGCCGACAGCGCCTCGCGCAGCGTGCCCGTCGTGCGGATACTGTCGCGCAGGGCAGCGGCGGCGGCGGTTTCGGCCTGCGCGACGGCGGTGGTCAGCACGTCGTGACGGGCGCGGAGCCCGGCAAGCAGCGTGTCGGGGGGCGCGTTCCCCGCCCTGCTGGAGCCCGCCCCCCTGGAC
>JAZIHR010000086.1:0-12452 GCA_036678445.1 Alphaproteobacteria bacterium | reverse complement strand
GCCCCGATCCCCGCGCCTGTCGCCATCGACAGCGCCGAGACCCCGTTCTTTACCGCTCATCCGCAGCACCTGCGGCTGGCGGGCAGCCAGCTTGCCCGGTTTCGGCGGCTGTCGGGGCTGTTTGCCCAGCCCGGTCCGCTGCGGCTTGAGCTTCATCTGGATGCCAGCGCCGAGGTTCTGCTGGACACCGCGATGAACGCGACCGGCCGTTTTGTCACCCACCGCACCCGTCAGGGCGCCCTGCAACGCCTGATCGTCCAGAGCAGCTGAGGACACCATGTTCGACCCAAGATTGACCACCGCGCTGGCGCTTGTGCTGGCAGCGGGCGGGGCCGCCTTTGCCGATACGCCGCGGCTGGATGCGCAGCAGATGTTCCCCTCGGGGCAGGTCGCCTTCCAGAAGGTCTGCGCGCGCTGCCACACCGGGCGCGAGGACGCCGTCGGCCCCGACCTGACCGCTAACGACTACGACGCGGAGACGATCCGCCATTTCGCCCGCCATGGCTCGGGGCCGATGCCGGCCTTTACCGAATCGATGGTGGATGCCGCGACGCTGGACGGGATCGCCGCCCATCTTTCGAAAACCCGCAAGGAGGCCGCAGAATGACCACCCAGCGCGAAATCGCCCTGACCCCGGACGGGGTGACCCCCGAACAGTTCATGCAGGCGCTGGCGCGGTTCGAGTCCATCGTCGGCCCCGACAACGTGCTGACCGGCGACGACCGGCTGACGCCCTATCGCAAGACCATGATGCCGGTGGCGGACGAAGATTACGCCATGTCGGCGGTGTTGCAGCCGACCAGCACCGAGCAGGTGCAGGAAATCGTCCGCATCTGCAACGAATTCCGCGTTCCGGTCTGGCCGACCTCGACCGGGCGGAACTTCGGCTACGGCACCTATGCGCAGGGCAGCGCTTCGGGGCATCGCCACCAGGTGGTGATCGACTTTCGCCATATGAACCGGATCCTCGAAGTGGACGCCGAGCTGGGCACCGCGCTGCTGGAGCCCGGGGTCACCTATCAGCAACTGGTGGATTACCTTGAGGAAAACGACATCCCGCTGTGGGTGTCCTGCCCGGCGCCCTCGGCCATCGCCTCGCCGGTGGGCAACACGCTGGAACGCGGCGTGGGCTACACCCCCTATGGCGAGCATTTCATGATGCAATGCGGGATGGAGGTCGTGCTGCCCAACGGCGAGGTGCTGCGCACCGCCATGGGCGGCGTCGAGGGCTCGAACAGCTGGCAGGTGTTCAAGTGGGGCTACGGCCCCTATCTGGACGGCATCTTCACCCAGTCGAACTATGGCATCGTCACCAGGATGGGGCTGTGGCTGATGCCGAAGCCGCCGGCCTACAAGCCGTTCTACATCCGTTTCCGCGACGATGACGACATCGCCGAGATCGTCGACATGATGCGGCCGCTGCGCATGGCCAACATCATCCCGAACGCGGTGGTCTTTGCCCATGCGCTGTGGGAAGCCCCGGCGGTGATCCCGCGGTCGAAATACTACGACGGGCCGGGCGCGATGCCCAAGGCCGAGATCGAGCGCATGAAAGAGGCCGAGGGCTTTGGCGCCTGGAACGTCTATGCCGCGCTTTACGGCACCCCCGAGCAGATCGAGGTGAACTGGAAGATCGTCACCGATGCGGTCAAGGCCCTGGGCAAGGGCGAAATCTTCACGCAAGAGGACATGGCCGGCACCGAGCCGTTCGAATACCGCGCCGCCCTGATGCGCGGCGGCATGAACTTGCAGGAATTCGGGCTTTACCGCTGGCGCGGCGGCGGCGGCTCGATGTGGTTTGCGCCGGTGACGGTCGCCAAGGGCTCGGAAACGCTGAAACAGACCCGGATGGCGACCGAGATCCTGAACCGCTGGGGCTTTGACTATTGCGGCGAATATATCGTGGGCATGCGCGACATGCACCACGTCATCGACCTGCTGTTCGACAAGACCGACCCCGAGGATACGCGCAACGCCCACGCCTGCATGACCGAGCTGATCGAGACGTTCCGCCAGCACGGCTATGCCGTCTACCGCACCAACAACGCCTTCATGGACCAGGTGGCCGATTGCTATGGGCCGGTGCAGCGGCAGATCAACCAGACGCTGAAACGGGCGCTGGACCCCAACGGGATCATCGCGCCCGGCAAGTCGGGGATCACCATCTGAGACAGCGCCCGGCCCGCGGAAACGGGCCGGGCGTCGCCGCGGTCATTTGCCCTGCTGCACCCGGCGATAGGATACCACCAGGTCGTTGAAGCGATTGCCCTGCAACGCGACATGCGGCCTTAGCGCCCCGGCGGCGCGCTCGGCATCGCGGGCGGCGATGGCGTCGAAGATGTCGCGGTGCTCGGCCAGCGATTGCTGCATCCGGCCCCGCGCCTGCAACTGGGTGCGGCGGAACGGCGCCAGCCGGTTCAGCAGCCGCTCGGCCTCGGCCGCCAGGAACGAGTTCCCCGAGGCGCCATAGATCGTGCGGTGGAAATCGCGGTTGGCGTCGAAATAGGCCGGCAGGTCGCCTGCCTCTACCGCGGTTTCACAGGCGATGACGGTCTGCCGCAACCGTTCCAGCGTCGGGTCGTCGATGCGCTGCGCCGCATAGCGGCCGCACAGCGCCTCGACATCGGCCATGAACTCGAACATCTCGATCAGTTCTTCCAGCGAGGGGTAGTGCACGAACGCCCCTCGCCGGTGTTCCAGCCGCACCAGCCCCGAGGCCGACAGCAGTTGCAGCGCCTCGCGCAGCGGCGTGCGCGAGACGTTGAATTCCTGCGCCAGCTTCTGTTCGTTCAACCGTTCGCCCTGCGCGAACTGGCCGGCCAGAAAGCGGTCCAGCAGGGCGTCGCGGATCAGGAATGCGGGGCGTTCGCTGGCCATTTTCGGGTCCGATATGCAGGGCGTCATATTTTGTATACAGGCGGGTTGACACCGTATGCAAGATGCTTGCAACCTGTCGTGTGCAGCTGGGGGGCTGCGCGGAAACGATCCGCAACAGACGAAATCGGGAGGAAAGACATGAACGCCACCAGACTGGCCGCCTGGGCCATTGCCGCGACCGTCGCGCTGAGCGCGCCGCTGTCGGCCAAGGAACTGCGCCTGTCGCACCAGTTCGCCACCGGCGACCTGCGCCACAAGGTCGCCCAGATGGTCGCGGACGAGGTCGCGGCCGCCGACGTGGACCTGGCCATCAAGATCTTTCCGGCCAGTTCTCTGTTCAAGGCCAACGACCAGTATGTGCCGCTGACCCGCGGCCAGCTGGACATGACGCTGTTCCCGCTGTCCTACGCGGGCGGGCAGCAGCAGGTCTATAACCTGACCCTGTTCCCCGGGCTGATCGACAGCCACGAACACGCCCGCCGGGTGAATGCCTCTCCCTTCATGGAGGAGATGGAGACCGTCCTGAACGGCGACGACGTGATGACGCTGGTGCACGGCTATCTGGCGGGGGGCTTTGCCTCGGTCGATGGCTGCATCCGCCGCCCCGAGGACGTGAAGGGCAAGACCGTGCGCGCCGCCGGCAAGGGGTTCGAGGAAATGCTGGAAGCCGCCGGTGCGTCCATCGCCTCGATGCCGTCGTCGGAAAACTACAACGCCATGCAGCAGAACATCCTGCAGGCGCTGAACACCAGCTCGTCGTCCTTCGTGTCGTTCCGGCTGTATGAGCTGGCCAAGTGCTACACCCCGGCCGCCGACAAGGCGCTGTGGTTCATGTATCAGCCGCTGCTGATCAACAAGACCACCTTTGACGGGCTGACCCCCGAACAGCAGCAGGCGCTGCGCGACGCCTCCGCCAAGGCCGAGGCCTATTACGCCGAGGAAGCCGCCAAGGAGGACGCCGAATCCGTCCGCGTCTTCCAGGAGGCCGGGGTCGAGATCGCCGAGATGTCGGACGAGGATTTCCAGGCGTGGAAGGATCTGGCGCAGGAATCGTCCTACAAGATCTTTGCCGCCGAGGTGCCGGACGGCCAGCGCTGGCTGGATCTTGCGACCTCGGTCGAGTGAACCGCTGAAACCCGCGGAAAGGCCGCGCGCCTTTCCGCCCCTTGCCGGGACTCAGGACAATGTCAGGACAAACCGTAGCGGTGGCCGCGCGCCATGGCGGTAACCCCTTTATCCGGTCGGTTCATGCCGTTTCAGCGGTTTGCGGCTGGCTGGCGGCAGGGCTGCTGGTCGTCAGCCTGCTGATCACCTGCCACATGATCTTCGTGCGCGCCGTTCTGGGGCAATCGACGATCTGGCAGACGGAAACCGTGATCTTCATGGTCATCGCCGCGGTCTGCCTGGGGCTGCCCTATGTGCAGCTGGTGCGCGGCCATGTGAACGTGGACCTGCTGCCCCTGATGCTGAGCGGGCGCAGCCGCATGGTCTGGGCGCTGCTGATCAAGCTGGTCACCATCGCGGTGATTGCGCTGATGGCGTGGTACAGCCTGGACGTGCTGCATCAGGCGTGGTCGCGGGGCTGGAAATCGCCCTCGGTCTGGGCGCCGCGCATCTGGCCGGTCTGGGCGGCGGTGACGGCCGGGTTTTCGTTGATGCTGCTGCAACTGCTGGCCGACCTCTACGCGCTGCTGCGCGGTATCGACCAACCCTTTTCGCTGGAGACCCGCTGATGGACCCGCTGGTTCTGGGCGCCATTGTCGGCGTCACCACCGTTGCCGTGCTGATGAGCGGAATTTCCGTAGGTGTCGGGCTGCTGGCGGTCTCGGCGCTGTTCCTGCTGATCTTCGACGGCACGCGGTCGTTGCAGATGATGCCGGAAATCTTTTTCGGAGACCTCAATTCATTCACCATCCTGTCGATCCCGATGTTCATCGTGATGGGCGCCGCGATCGCATCCACCCGCGCCGGCGCCGATATTTTCGAGGCGATCGAGCGCTGGCTGACCCGCGTCCCCGGCGGGCTGGTGGTGTCCAACATCGGCGCCTGCGCGCTGTTCGCGGCGATGTCGGGGTCCTCGCCCGCGACCTGCGCGGCCATCGGCAAGATGGGCATCCCGGAAATGCGCAAGCGCGGCTATCCCGACACGGTGGCGGCGGGGTCCATCGCCGCCGGCGGCACGCTGGGGATCCTGATCCCGCCCTCGGTCACGATGATCGTCTATGGCATCGCCACGGAAACCTCGATCGGGCGGCTGTTCCTGGCGGGGCTGGTGCCGGGGATCATGCTGGCGGGCATCTTCATGCTGTGGTCGGTGTTTGCCACCTGGCGGGCGGGCGGCGTGGACGTGTTCCACGCGCGCCATTATTCCCTGCGGCAGCGGCTTGAGATCCTGCCGCGCGTCCTGCCGTTCCTGATCGTCGTGGGGCTGGTGCTTTACGCGATGTATGGCGGCATCGCCACGCCGTCGGAAACCGCGGCGGTGGGGGCGGTCGCCTGCCTGCTGATGGCCATGGTCATCTACAGCATGTGGAGCCCGCGGAAGATCTGGACGATCCTGCGCGATTCCACCCGCGAAAGCATCATGATCCTGTTCATCATGGCCGCGGCCGGGGTGTTCGCCTACATGATGTCGTCGCTGTTCATCACCCAGTCGCTGGCCGCATGGATCGCGGGGCTGGATGTGAACCGCTGGGTGCTGATGTTCATCATCAACGTATTCCTGCTGGTGGCCGGGTTCTTCCTGCCGCCGGTGGCGGTGATCCTGATGACCGCGCCGGTGCTGCTGCCGATCTTGCAGGCGGCGCATTTCGACCCCTACTGGTTCGCGGTGATCCTGACGATCAACCTTGAAATCGGGCTGATCACTCCTCCGGTCGGGCTGAACCTGTTCGTCATCAACTCGATCGCGCCGGAAATTTCGCTGCGCACTATCCTTGTCGGTTCGTTGCCCTATGTCATGTGCATGATCTTCGCGATCGTGGTGCTGTGCTTTTTCCCGTGGATCGCCACGGCACTGCCGAACGCGCTGATGGGTCCGGTGATCGGGGGTTGAGCATGGGACGGCTGTCTTTCTTTACCGGCATGATGTCGGGCCTGTTCGAAAGGGTGCCGCAGCGCCCCTCGAAACGGGCGGGCGGGGCCGGTGGCGGCGAAAGCATCGAGGTGATGGCGCAGGCGCTGCTGTCGGGCCGGGGCGAAGTGTCAGGGATGCGGCTGGCGGCCGACATCCTGGCCCGGTATCGCGGGCTGGACCGCGACGGGCAGGTGGCGTTCTTCGGCTGGATGGCCGGGGCGCTGGACGTGGAGCCGGCGGCGATCATCGCCGCGGCGGAACGCTATCGCGACGCGCCGGACCGGCGTTCTTACGCGGCGCTGGCCGAGGCGTCCGAGCCGCGCCGCCAGGAACTGCTGCGCCGGCTGAACCAGGCGCCGGGCGCGACGCTGGATCTGGTGCGGATGCGGCTGGACCTGCTGCGGCTGCTGCCCGACCACCCGCAGCTTGCGGTTCTGGATGTCGATTTCCGGCACCTGTTCCGGTCGTGGTTCAACCGCGGCTTTCTGGTGCTGCGGCCGATCGACTGGCACACGCCCGCGAACATCCTTGAAAAGATCGTGGAATACGAGGCCGTCCACGCCATCGACGACTGGTCCGACCTGCAACGCCGCGTGATGCCCGAGGACCGGCGCTGCTTTGCCTTCTTCCACCCCTCGATGCTGGAAGAACCGCTGATCTTCGTCGAGGTGGCGCTGTGCCGCGGCATCCCCGGTTCGGTCCAGGACCTGCTGGCGGAAAACCGGCAGGCGATGGACGACGAGGACACCGACACCGCGGTGTTCTATTCGATCTCGAACTGCCAGGAGGGGCTGCGCGGCATTTCCTTTGGCAACTCGCTGATCAAGCAGGTGGTGGCCGAACTGCATCATGAACTGCCGCAGTTGCAGACCTTTGTCACCCTGTCGCCGATTCCGGGGCTGATGGGGCATCTGCGCGCGCAGGACGACGACACCGCCCGCCAACTGGTCGCCGCGGCCGAGGCCGGCGACCGCGACGCCATCGCCGCGCTGTCGGACGCGCTGCGCACCCATGCCGCGCGCTGGCTGGCCAGGGAAAAGCGCCCCGGTGGCGCCCCGGCCGACCCGGTGGCGCGGTTCCATCTGGGCAACGGCGCCGAGCTGCACCTGATCCACGCGCTGGCCGATGTGTCGGCGCAGGGGATGGCGCAGTCGGCCTCGGCCATGGTCAGCTATCTTTACGACCTGGGCCGAGTCGAGGCGAACCACGAGGCTTTCGCCTCGCAAAACGCCGTGGCGATGTCCAAGGATATCAAGGCCCTGCTGTCCCGGGGCAAGCAGACAGGAAAGACCAAGGAATGACCAACCCGCTGTATGACGCGCTGATCGCGCCGCAGATCGACAATGCGGCCCCCCTGCTGCTGACCGAAACGGGCGAGATCACCGGCGCCGCATTCGCCGCCATGGCGCATCGTTTCGCCCATGCGCTGGTGGCGCTGGGGCTGAAACCGGGCGACCGCATGGCGGTGCAGATCCAGAAAACGCCCGAGGCGCTGGCGCTGTATGGGGCGGCGTTGGCCTCGGGCGTGGTGTTTTTGCCGCTGAACACCGCCTACACCCCGGATGAGGTCGCCTATTTCGTCGAAAACGCCGGGGCCGCGCTGCTGGTCTGCGATCCGGCGGCCTCAGAATCGCTGGGGCCGGTGGCCGCGCGCCATGGCGCCGCGATGCAGACGCTGGACGGGCAGGGAGAGGGCAGCCTTGCGGTGCTGGCGGCCGGGCAGCCGGACAGTTTTGCCCCGGTGGAACGCGCCCGCGACGATCTGGCGGCGATCCTTTACACCTCGGGGACGACGGGGCGGTCCAAGGGCGCGATGCTGACGCAGGCGAACCTGCTGGATAACGCGCAGGTGCTGGTGGACGAGTGGCGCTTTACGGCCGACGACACGCTGCTGCACATGCTGCCGATCTTTCATACCCACGGGTTGTTCGTGGCCTCGAACGTGTCGCTGCTGTCGGGGGGGCGGATGATCTTCCTGCCCGGCTTCAACGTGGACCGCGCGCTGCGCTGGCTGCCGCAGGCGACCAGCATGATGGGGGTGCCGACCTTCTACACAAGGCTGCTGGACGATCCGCGTTTCGACCGGGCGCTGACCGGGCACATGCGGCTGTTCACCTCGGGTTCGGCGCCGCTGCTGGCGGAAACCCACCGCCAATTCGAGGACCGCACCGGCCACCGCATCCTGGAACGCTATGGGATGACGGAAACCAACATGTCCACCTCGAACCCTTATGAGGGCGAGCGGCGCGCCGGCACCGTCGGCTTTCCGCTGCCGGGGGTCGAGCTGAAGATCACCGACCCCGAAACCGGCGAGGCACTGCCGCAGGGCACCCCCGGCATGATCGAGGTGCGCGGCCACAATGTCTTCAAGGGCTACTGGCAGATGCCGGAAAAGACCGCCGAGGAATTGCGCGCCGACGGCTTCTTCATCACCGGCGACATCGGGGTGATCGACGCGGACGGCTATGTGTCCATCGTCGGGCGGGAAAAGGACCTGATCATCTCGGGCGGCTACAACATCTATCCCAAGGAAATCGAGCTGCTGCTGGACGAACAGCCGGGCGTTCTGGAAAGCGCGGTGATCGGCGTGCCGCACCCCGATTTCGGCGAAGGCGTGGTGGCGGTGATCGTGCCCGAGGCGGGGGCCGAGGTCGCGCCCGAAACGTTGGAAGCCGCGATCGCCCCCAGCCTTGCAAGGTTCAAGCAGCCCAAGCGTTACGCGATGGTCAAGGACCTGCCGCGCAACACCATGGGCAAGGTGCAGAAAAACCTGCTGCGCGAGCAGTTCAAGGGCAGCTTCACCGGCTGACGGAACAGGGGGGCGGCAGCGCCCCCCTTATTCGATGCCCTCTTATTCGATGTCGGCCAGGTCCGGCACCGCGTCCAGCAGCATCCGCGTGTAATCCGCCTGCGGGTGGTCGAAGATCGCATCGACCGGGCCGCTTTCGACCAGCACCCCGTGGTGCAGCACCCCCACGTCGTCGGCCATCTGCCGGATTACCGCAAGGTTGTGGCTGATCAGCAGGTAGGTCAGGCCGAATTCGTCCTGAAGCTCGCTCATCAGGTCCAGCACCTGCGCCTGCACCGACACATCCAGCGCCGAGGTGGGTTCGTCGCAGACGATGAACTCGGGCTGGCTGGACAGCGCGCGGGCGATGGCGATGCGCTGGCGCTGGCCGCCAGAAAACTCGTGCGGGAACTTGCGCATCACGATCGGGTCCAGCCGCACCTTGCGCAGCAGGTCCGCGACCCGATCCTCGATTTCGGAACCCTTGGCCAGCCCCAGCACCCGGATCGGTTCCGCGATGATGTTGCCCACCCGCCAGCGCGGGTTCAGGCTGGCATAGGGGTCCTGAAAGATCATCTGCACGGCGCGGCGGCGGGCGCGTTCGGCGGCGCTGACCTGCCACACGTCCATCCCGTTCACCACCACGCGGCCGGCGGTGGGTTCGATCAGCCCGGCGATCATCCGGGCGCAGGTGGATTTGCCGGACCCCGATTCGCCCACCAGCCCATAGGTTTCGCCGCGGCCGATACGGAAGGACACGTCATTGACTGCCCGGAACGGCGGCACCGCCCGGCCCAGCAGCCGCGCCAGCCAGCCGCCGCCCGCGTCGAAATCCTTGACCAGCCCCTGCACCTGCACGAACGCGGGGGCGCTGTCCTGCGCCTGCGGAGGAGGAGGGGGCTCGCCGGTGCGGGCGATGCTGGGGATCGAGCTGATCAGCTTGATCGTGTAATCCTCGCGCGGGTGGCGGATCACCTGTGCCACCGGGCCGGTTTCCACCACCCGGCCCGCGTTCATCACCATGATGCGGTCGGCGATCTGGGCGATCACCCCCATGTCGTGGGTAATCAGCATCACCGCGGTGCCGCGGCGCTGGCACAGGTCCTTGAGCACCTTGATGACCTGCGCCTGCACTGACACGTCCAGCGCCGAGGTGGGTTCATCCGCAATCACCAGTTCCGGGTCGGCGGCGATGGCCAGCGCGATCACCACCCGCTGCCGCATGCCCCCGGAAAACTGGTGCGGATAGGCGTGGATACGGCCGCGGGCATCGGGAATCCCGGCTTCCTCCAGCAGCGAGATCGCGCGTTCCAGCGCCTGTTCCCCGGTCAGGTCCATGTGTTGGCGGATGGTTTCCACCAACTGGTCGCCGATGGTGAACAGCGGGTTCAGCGAGGTCAGCGGGTCCTGCATCACCATGCCGATGCGCTTGCCGCGCAGAGCCTGCATCTGCGCGGGCGGCAGCGTGTCGATGCGGGTGCCGGACAGGTAGACCTCGCCCCCGGTGATACGGCCGGGGGGTTCCAGCAGCCCGATCACCGCGGCCCCGGTCATCGACTTGCCGGCGCCGGATTCGCCGACCACGCCCAGCACCTCTCCGGCCGCGATGTCGAAGCTGACGCCGTCCAGCGCGCGGAAATTGCCCCGGCGCAGCGGGAAATCCACCACCAGGTCGCGAACCGACAGAACGGGGGCGGAAAGAACGGACGAGTCGGTCATTTGCGCAGCCTCGGGTTCAGGGCGTCGCGCAGCCAGTCGCCCAGCAGGTTGACCGACAGCGCCAGCAGGATCAGCGTGACGGCTGGGAAGGCAAGGATCCACCACTCGCCCGAGAACAGGAACCGCTGGCCGATGCGGATCAGCGTGCCAAGGCTGGGCTGGGTCGGGGGGACGCCGACGCCCAGATAGGACAGGGTGGCCTCCTCGATGATGGCGAGCGCAAGGCTGATGGTGGCGATCACCAGCACCGGCCCCAGCACGTTGGGCAGCACATGCCGGGTGACGATGGCCAGCGGGCGCCGCCCCAGCAGGCGGGCGGCGGAAACATAGTCCTTTTGCCGCTCGACCATGGTGGTGCCGCGCACGGTGCGGGCGAACTGCGCCCAGTTGGACAGGCCGATGGCCAGGATCAGCACCCAGGCGGCGGTCTGTTCCTGCTTGCTGGCCGGGATCAGCCCCTGCGCCACCCCAAAGATCAGCAGCGCGATCAGGATCGCCGGGAACGACAGTTGCACATCGGCGATGCGCATGATCAGCGTGTCGGCAAAGCCGCCGCGATAGCCTGCGGTCAGCCCCAGCGCGATACCCAGCGTCATCGCGAACAGCGTGGCCGAAAAGCCCACGAACAGCGACACGCGCGAGCCATACATGATCGTGGACAGCATGTCGCGGCCCTGGTCGTCGGTGCCCAGCAGATAGGTGGTCCCCGACAGCGCCTGCGCGCCGGGCGGGGTGAATCCGTCCATCAGCTCGACCGTGGCGGGGTCAAAGGGGGTGTGCGGCGCGATCCACGGCGCCAGAAGCGCGCCCAGGACCAGCGTCAGCGCCACCACCGAGGCGATGACGGTCACCGGAGAGCGCGACCATGAAAACCAGATGTCGCTGTCGCGCAGCCGCTGCCAGAAGCCGCGGGGGGCTGCGGTTTCGTTGGTCGGGTCGGTCATCTCAGTGCCCCTTGCCCTGCACCCGCAGGCGCGGATCGACCAGGTAATAAAGAATGTCCACCACCAGGTTGATGGTGACGAAGACCAGCCCGACCATCATCAGATAGGTCGCCATCACCGGCACATCGACCGCCTGCACCGAGTTGATGAACAGCGACCCCACCCCCGGCCACTGGAACACGGTTTCGGTGACGATGGCAAAGGCGATGACCGAGCCAAGCTGCAACCCGGTGATGGTGATGACCGGGACCAGCGTGTTTTTCAGCGCGTGGCGAAAGTTGATCACCCGGTCGGGCAGGCCGCGGGCGCGGGCAAAGCGGATATAGTCGCTGCGCAGCACCTCCATCATCTCGGCGCGGACCAGACGCATGATCAGCGTCATCTGGAACAGCGACAGGGTGATCGCCGGCAGGATCAGCGAGCGCAGCCCGCTTTCGGTCAGAAACCCGGTGCGCCACCAGCCCAGTTGCACCGTAGCGCCGCGCCCGTTCGAGGGCAGCCACTGCAATTCCACCGCAAAGACGTAGATCAGCCCGATCCCGATCAGAAAGGTCGGCAGCGATACCCCGACCAGCGACAGCGTCATGATGACGCCCGACAGGAACGAGCGCGCCCGCAGCGCGGTGAAGATGCCCATCAGCACCCCCAGCACCAGCGCCAGCGTGGCGGACACCAGCGCCAGCTCGATCGTGGCGGGCAGCCGGTCCAGAATCAGCCGCATCGCCGGCTGTTGCAGCCGGTAGGAAATGCCGAAATCCCCATGCAGCGCATTGGTCAGGAAGTTCCAGAACTGGATATAGAACGGATCGTTCAGGCCCAGCCGCTCTCGCATCAGTTCCTGGTCTTCAAGCCGCGTATCCACCCCGGCCATGGAAACGATGGGGTCGCCGACATAGCGAAAGATCAGGAACGCAATCAGCGCCACCACCAGCATCACGATGACGGACTGGAAAAGGCGCCTCAGGATGAAGACGAGCATGGGACGGGTTCCTGCTGGTCAATGCCGACAAGAGGTCGGCGGACGAAGGTTTGGCGGACGATAGATGGC
>JAZIHR010000085.1:0-12465 GCA_036678445.1 Alphaproteobacteria bacterium | reverse complement strand
GCCGCGCGTTCAGTCGCGGGGCGATAGGCCGGCTCGGGCAGTTCCTCGGCCACGGGCGCCGGGCGCGCGGCCGGGCTTTCCATGACCGGGGTGCGGCGCGGCGGCACGGCGTGATCCTCGGCCGGCGCGGCCTCGGGCGCGGGGGCGCGGCCCACGGTCGGATTCTGGGTCAGCGGTTCCTTCATGCCGCGGCGCGGGGCCGGAGCTTCGGCTGCGACCGCCGAATCGATGCCGGTGGCCACGACCGAAACGCGCACCGCGCCTTCCATCTTGGGATCCAGCGTCGAGCCGACGATGATGTTGGCGTCGGGATCGACCTTTTCGCGGATCTTCTCGGCCGCCTCGTCCATTTCGAACAGGGTCAGGTCGTCGCCGCCGGTGATGTTGATCAGCACGCCCTTGGCGCCGTGCAGGCTGATTTCGTCCAGCAGCGGGTTGGCGATGGCCTTTTCGGCGGCCTCGACGGCGCGGTTGTCGCCGGTGGCTTCGCCCGTGCCCATCATCGCCTTGCCCATCTCGTCCATCACCGCGCGCACGTCGGCGAAGTCGAGGTTGATCAGCCCCGGGCGCACCATCAGGTCGGTCACGCCCTTGACGCCCTGATACAGAACGTCGTCGGCCATGGCGAAGGCTTCGGTGAAGGTGGTCTTTTCGTTGGCGATCCGGAACAGGTTCTGGTTCGGAATGATGATCAGCGTATCGACGACCTTTTGCAGTTCCTCGACGCCGGATTCGGCCTGACGCATCCGCTTGGTGCCCTCGAACTGGAAGGGCTTGGTCACCACGCCGACGGTCAGGATCCCCATTTCGCGCGCGGCCTGCGCGATGATCGGGGCGGCGCCGGTGCCGGTGCCGCCGCCCATGCCGGCGGTGATGAAGCACATATGCGCGCCCATCAGGTGATCGACAATGTCCTCGATGGTTTCCTCGGCGGCCTGCGCGCCGATGGCGGGCTTGGCGCCGGCGCCCAGGCCCTCGGTCACTTTCGGGCCCAGCTGGACGCGGCTGTCGGCGCGGCTTTGCGCCAGCGCCTGAGCGTCGGTGTTGGCAACGACAAAGGTCACGCCGTCCAGCTGTTTTTCGATCATGTTGTTGACGGCGTTGCCGCCCGCACCGCCGACGCCAAAGACGGTGATCCGCGGGCGCAGTTCCTCGTCATCGCTCATCATCAGGTTGAGATTCATCGCCGCCTGCCCTTTTCGTGTTGCCTGCCGGGTCGTGGGCGCCCGGTCAATTCCCCTGTGCTGCTTGCGCAGGGTAACAGATTCTGCCCGATCGTCACTTCCGAATCAGCACATATCCACAAGATATGGGCCATCAAAGGTGACTTCTGGCGGTATGTCGCCGATCGCGCAAGCAGTGGTGGGCGCCTGCGCGCGGGTGTTCACCAGTTGTTACGGAACCACCGATACGCCCGGCGCAGGCCCACCACCCCCGCCCGTTCGACCGGCATCTCGAAATCCCACCACTCGTCCTGCGGGTTGGCCGCGTGCAGCGCCAGCCCGACTGTCGCCGCGTGGCAGGGCGCGGTGTGCTGCTGGGCCAGCCCGTGAATGCGCAGCGGCCGGCCGATGCGCACGTTCTGCCCCAGGATCCGCATCGCCAGCGCGTCCAGCCCCGGGATCTGGCTGGCGCCGCCGGTCAGCACCACCTGCCGCGAGGGCATCTGGTCGAAGCCGGCCACCTCAAGCACCTCGCGCACCCCGTCAAGGATTTCCTCGACCCGAGGGCGCATGATCCCGATCAGGTCGGCGCGGCTGACGGTGCGGCGCTCGCCGTCCCAGTGCTCATCGCGCTCGGGCGTCACGTCGATCATCTCGCGGTCGTCGCGGCTCGTGGCCTCAAGCCCGCCGTGGCGGGTCTTGAGCCATTCGGCAGTCGCCAGAGGCACCCGCAGCCCGGCGCTGATGTCGCGGGTCACAAGGTCGCCGCCCATCCGCACCGCGTCGGCGAACAGCATGTGCTTTTTCAGGAACAGCGACACCCCGGTGACGCCGCCGCCCATGTCCACGCAAGCCGCGCCCAGTTCCTGTTCGTCCTCGACCAGCGCCGCCCGCCCCGCCGCATAGGCGGCCGAGCCGACACCCGCCAGTTCAAGGTCACAGCGCTGCACGCATTGCACCAGGTTCGAGGCCGCGAACCCGTCAATGGTCAGCACATGCATGTCCACCGCCAGCCGGTCGCCCACGATGTCGCGCGGGTCCGACAGGCCGGATCGGGCATCGACCGCAAAGTTCACCGGCTGCGCGTGCAGCACGTCGCGGTTGCGCCCGAAATCGGGCACCTCGCAGGCGGCCAGCACCGCGGCCACGTCATCTTCCGTGACCTTGCCGGAACGCAGCGCGATTTCCCCCGCCAGCCCGTAGGACGCCGGACGCGCGCCCGAAATCGTGGCGATGACGTGATCGACGCGGACCCCGGCCTGTTTCTGCGCGCCCTGCACCGCGTGGCGGACACAACGCTCGGTTTCGGCCATGGTCTCGATCTCGCCGTAGCGGACGCCGCGGGACTGGGTGGTGAACTGGCCGATCACCCGGAACGAGGACTGCCCGGCCATCGGCCCCACCCCGTCGGATTCGCGGAACTGCCCGGGGCCGTCGAATTGCAGCACGATGCAGGTCACTTTCGAGGTGCCGATGTCCAGCACCGCCAGCACGCCGCGCGCCATCGCGGCCCGCCGCGCCTGCCGCATCGCCCGTTGAGCTTCGTAAAGATCGCGCATCCCTTGCCCCCGTTCCCCGTCGTCTAGCCGCCCCGGCGGCGGGTTGCGCCGCCGGCCGCGGCGGTCCTGGCGCCGCCCTCATCCGGGTCGATCAGCTTTCCGTCCGCGTCGATTTCCGGCAGCCCGGCAGCGCGGCGCAGCGTGTTCTGCGCGGTCAGCCCCATGCGCAGCACCGGCCGCGAGGGGTCGCGCAGATCGACCACCGTCACGTCGCGCGACAGCAGCCCGTCCTGGGCGTCCATCGCCAGCGCCCGGCGCAGGGCCGGCAGCGGGCGTTCGGTCGGCAGCATGATCCGCTGGCCACGGTCCAGCACCACGTCCCAGCGCCGCTCGCCCACCCGTTCCAGCCCGCGCAACCGCGGCAGGATCGGCCCGGCCGCGTCGATCAGGGCCAGCGCCTCGGCGGCGTGGGGGGCCGCGCCCTCGCCCGCGATCAGCGGCAGGTCGCGGCGCACATCGCGCGAGGTGACCGAGGCAACCCTGTGCCCCCGCGCGTCCAGCAGGTCCAGCCCGCGGGCGTGGCGCCACAGGATCGCGGGTTCGCGCTCGACCACCACGGCGGACAGGATGCCGCCGGGGCGGATGCGGAATTCGACCTTTTCGATCGCATCCAGCCGCTCGACCGCCTGACGCAGGTCGCGCAGTTCGATGTCAAAGCTCGATGCCGGCAGCGTCACCGGCAGCATGGCGCGCAGCGCCTTGTCCACGGCCGGGGATGCGCCCTCGATTTCCATAGTGTGAACCATGAAAGCCTCGCGCGACTGGATGTTGTCCACCAGCGCCGCGACGCCGCCGGTCAGGTTGGCGCGGCGGGTTTCGTCCGACAGCCATAGCCCGGCGATGGCTGCGACCAGCAGCAGCGGCAGGCCCACCCCGACCAGCCGCCGGTAAAGCGGCGTCAGCCACAGGCGGTTCAGCCGATAAGCCAGCCGCGACGGCCCCGGCTCGCGCCGCGCCGCGCGGGCGGTGGGCTGCGGGCGCGCGCCCGCCCGGCGCGCCGGCGCCGGCGGGGCCGAGGCGCTGAAGGCGGCGGTCAGATGCTTCAGTCCCGACACAGCGCGTCCTCCACCATCCAGCGGCACAGCTCGGGGAAGGAGATGCCAGCATGAGCCGCCTGTTCAGGCGACAGCGAGGTCGGCGTCATCCCCGGCTGGGTGTTGGTTTCCAGCAGCACCAGCCCGGCCAGCCCGCGCGAATCGTCCCAGCGGAAATCGGTGCGCGACAGCCCGGCGCAACCCAGCGCCCGGTGCGCGCGCACGGCATGATCAAGGCAGGCGGCGGTGATCTCGGCCGGGATATCGGCCGGGACCACGTGGTGCGAGCCGCCGGCGGTGTATTTCGCGGCATAGTCATACCAGCCGTCGGTGACGATCTCGGTCACCGCCAGCGCCCGGTCGCCCATGACCGAGGTGGTCAGTTCGCGCCCCGGCGCATAGGCTTCGACCATCACCTGCGCGGGCATGTCATCCGAAAGCCGGGGCGGCGCGTCGCCCTGATGCACGATATAGACGCCGACCGACGAACCCTCGTCATTGGGCTTGACCACATAGGGCGGCGGCAGCACATGGCGCGCCCGCACATCATCGCGCGGCGCGATCACGCTGTCCACGACCGGCAGCCCGGCCTCGCGGTAGACCTGCTTGGCGCGGGTCTTGTCCATGGCCAGCGCCGAGGACAGCACCCCGGAATGCGTATAGCGATAGCCCAGCCATTCCAGCAGGCCCTGGACGCGGCCGTCCTCGCCCATCCGGCCATGCAGGGCGTTGAACACGACATCGGGGCGCGCCTCGGCCAGCCGCGCCGGCAGCGACGCCGAATCGTCCCGGCCAAGAACGATCTCGACCACCCGATACCCCGCCACCCGCAGCGCATTCGCGCATTCGCGCCCGGACGACAGCGACACCTCGTGCTCTGCCGAGGGGCCGCCCATCAGGACCGCTACGGTGTGGGCTGTCCTGCTCGACCTGCCCGCCACATCTGCCTTTCGCCCGGTTTCGACCCGGCTTGTTCACGGGACGCGCGTTTCGCGCCCCAGTTGCGGCGCCTTTTGTGGCACCTTGCCGAAATCATACGGCCAAAGCGGCGGGGCGTGAAGGGGGTTTCTGCGGCAGTTCTCACAACCATGCCGCGACCTTGGCCGACGCTAGGGGGTGGGCAGCGGATCGCCGATGCGCACGACCTCCCACAGCAGATCAAGGCCCGAGGTCTCGCGCACGCGGGCGCGCACCAGCTCGCCCAGCGATTCGAGGTCGGCGGCGGTGGCAGTGCCGGTGTTGATCAGGAAATTGGGGTGTTTCTCGCTCATCTGCGCGCCGCCAAGGCGGTGGCCGCGCAGCCCGGCGTCCTCGATCAGCTTCCACGCCTTCAGCTCGTGGGTGTCGTCGTCGCGCCCGGTCGAGCTGAACCCGCCAGGGTTGCGGAAGGTGGAGCCGGCGCTACGGTCGCGCGTGGGCTGGGTGGCGTCGCGGCGGGTAAGCTGATCCTGCATCCGGTCGGCCAGTGCCTGCGGGTCGCCGGGCCCGGCGCGAAAGACGGCGCGGGTCAGCACCCAGCCCGGCGGCAGGGTCGAGGCGCGATAGCCCAGCCGCAGTTCCGCCGCGGGCAGGGTGACGGCGCGGCCGTCGCGGGTGATGGCCTGAACCTCGACCAGGTGGTCGGCGACATAGGTGCCATAGCAGCCGGCGTTCATGCGGACCGCGCCGCCGATACTGCCGGGAATGGTGCGCAGGAAGGTCAGGTCCAGCCCCGATTCAGCCGCGCGGCGCGCGACATGGGCATCCAGTGCCGCGGTGCCGGCAATCACCCGGTCGCCGTCGCATTCGATGGTGTTGAAACCGCGGCCCAGCCGGATGACCACCCCGCGGATTCCTCCGTCCCGAACGATCAGGTTCGAGCCGACGCCCATCGGAAACACCGGGACGGCGGGGTCGAGTTCGCGCAGGAACAGCGCAAGATCGCCGGGGTCGGCGGGTTGATACAGCCAGTCGGCCGGACCGCCCACCCGCAGCCAGGTCAGGTCGGCCAGGGGCCGGTTTTGCGTCAGGGTGCCGCGCAGGTCGGGAATCGTGTTCATGGGCCTGTCTTTTGCACGGATCGGCGGGGGCGGGCCAGATGGCACCGCTGTGACCGGGGGTTTTCTACCCCCGGGCCGCTGTCGCGGCCTTCCTCGCTGGAAACAGTCCGCTGGACTGTTTCCCCGGCGCTCGGAAGCCCCCGGAGGATATTTCCGACCGCCCGAAGCCCCTGCCGGCCCTGCATGGCGGGCGTCAGTGGGGCGTCAGTGAGGGCGGCGGCGGTTCGCTTCCCAAAAGCCGAAGACCGCGCCGAGGATCAGCGAGACCAGCCCCGGCACGATCACGAAAAAGATCATCCCGGCACGGCGGATCTGCGAAGCTCCGGTCAGCACCTCGCGGGTGACCACCCAGCTGGGCACGGCGATGATCGCGACCACCGCCAGCGCCGCCAGCAGCCCCCACAGGCCGAAGCGGCGCCCGGCAAGCCAGGCGGCCAGCCCGGGCAAGGTCACGGCCAGCGCCGCGATCAGGGCGTATTCCCCCGGCATCTCAGGCCGCCCGCGCCGTCAGCCGCTCGGGCAGCGCATTGGCCCAGGCCGAGATGGTGCCGGCGCCAAGGCAGACCACCATGTCGCCCGGCCGCGCCTGTTCGCGCACCAGCCGTTCAAGGTCGCCTTCGTCCATCACCGCGCGGGCGTGGCGGTGGCCATGGGCGATCAGCCCGGCCACCAGATCGTCGCGTTCGGCGCCGGGAATCGGGTCCTCGCCCGCGCCATAGACCTCGGCGATGGCGACCACGTCGGCCTCGTTGAAGCAGGTGCAGAAATCGTCGAACAGCGAGGCGAGCCGCGAATAGCGGTGCGGCTGGTGGACGGCGATCACCCGGCCCTTGGTGGCCTGCCGCGCGGCTTTCAGCACGGCGGCGATTTCCACCGGGTGGTGGCCGTAATCGTCGATGATGGTGATGCCCCCCACCTCGCCCACCTTGGTGAAGCGGCGCCCGACCCCGGCAAAGCCCGCCAGCGCCTCGCGGATCTGGGCCTGTTTCATCCCCAGGTGCCGGGCCACGGCGATGGCCGCCAGCGCGTTCGAGACGTTGTGGTCGCCCGGCATCGGCAGGGTGCAGCCCTCGATCACCGGAACCTCGCCGTCCTCGCCACGCTCGCCTTGCAGGGCCACGTCGAAATGCGCGATGCCGTCCTCATACCGCAGGTTGATCGCGCGGACATCGGCCTGCGCGTTGAAGCCGAAGGTGACGACGCGGCGGTCGGTGACGCGGCCGACCAGCCCCTGCACCTCGGGGTGGTCGGTGCAGCACACCGCCAGCCCGTAGAAGGGGATGTTCGACACGAAATCGGTGAAGCCCTTGCGCAGCGCGTCGAAAGTGCCCCAGTGCTCCATATGCTCGGGGTCGATGTTGGTCACGATGGCGATGTCGGCGGGCAGGCGGTTGAAGCTGCCGTCGGATTCGTCGGCCTCGACCACCATCCATTCGCCCGCACCGGCGCGCGCGTTCGAGCCATAGGCGTGGATCACGCCGCCGTTGATGACCGTCGGGTCCAGCCCGCCCGCATCCAGCAGCGTCGCCACCATGGTGGTGGTGGTGGTCTTGCCGTGAGTGCCGGCGATGGCAATGTTCGATTTCAGGCGCATGAGTTCCGCCAGCATCTCGGCCCGGCGCACCACCGGCAGGCCGCGGCGGCGGGCTTCCTCAAGCTCGGGGTTGCCCGGTCTGATGGCGGTCGAGATCACCACCACCCCGGCCTCGCCCAGGTTTTCGGGGCGCTGACCCTCGAACACGGTGGCGCCCAGCCGCTCCAGCCGGTCGGTGATCTTGGAGCGCTTGGCGTCCGAGCCCTGCACGCTGTAGCCCAGCGTCAGCAACACCTCGGCGATCCCGGACATGCCGATGCCGCCGATGCCGACGAAATGGATCGGGCCGAGTTCTCCGGGAAGCTTGGTGGCTGCGTTCATGGGGTCAGTTCCGTCACAAGGTCATGCAGACGGGCCGCCGCGTCGGGGCGGCCCAGCGAAAGCGCGGCTTCGGCCATGGTGCGGGCGCGCTGGCCGTCCGTCAGGATCGCCCGCAGATCGCGCGCCAGGCTTTCCGTGTCCAGCACCGATTCGGGCAACAGCACGGCTGCGCCGGATTCCGCCAATGCGCGGGCGTTGGCCGACTGGTGGTCACCCGCCGCCGAGGGATAGGGAATAAGGATCGCAGGCCGCCCGATCACCGTCAGGTCGGCCAGCGACGAGGCCCCGGCGCGGCTGACCACCAGCTGCGCGCGGGCCATGCGCTCTGGCACATCGGCGAAAAACGGCTGCACCTCGGCCGCGATGCCGGCATCGGCATAGGCGCGGGTGACGCGATCCGCATCCTCGGCGCGGGCCTGGTGGCTGACATGCAGCCGCGCGCGCAGTTCCGGCGGCAGGGCGGCGACGGCGGCGGGGACCACGTCGGACAGGCGGCGCGCGCCCTGGCTGCCGCCGATCACCAGCAGATGCAGCGGACCGTCGCCCGGCGGCTGATAGGGCGCGGCGGCATGGTCCAGCACTGCCTGGCGCACCGGGTTGCCGACATGGGTGCCGCTGATCCCCTCGGGCAGTTCGGTGGGCCAGATGCCGCAGGCCACGCGGTCCACCCGGCCGGCAAAGATCCGGTTCACCTGCCCCATGACGCCGTTCTGTTCGTGAATCATCCGCGGCACCCCCAGCAGCCAGGCCGCGCCCAGCGCCGGAATCGAGGGGTAGCCGCCGAACCCCACCACCACCGCGGGCCGGTCGCGGCGCATCGCCCGCACGGCCGCCGCCAGCCCATGCCCGATGCGGAACGGTGCCGAAAGCTTGCCCGCCGCGCCGCCCCGCGCCGGCGTGGCTGAACGCACGATCTCGCGCGTGACCTGCGGCGGAAAGCCGGTGGCGTAGCGCGCGCCGCGATCGTCGGTGGACAGCCTGACCCGCCAGCCCTCGGCCAGCAGCCGCTCGGCCAGCGCCTGGGCGGGGAACATGTGGCCGCCGGTGCCTCCGGCGGCGATCAGCGCCAGGCGGCCCCGGCCCCCGGCCTCGGGCCCGCGCCCGGCTTCATCCGCGGCACCGCTCATCGGCCCGCCCGTCCCAGCACGTCGGACAGCACGCTTTGCGGGCGCGAGCGGGTCAGCGCCAGCAGCATCCCCAGCGTGATCCCCGAGGCGATCACCGACGAGCCGCCATAGCTGACAAAGGGCAGCGTCATCCCCTTGGCCGGCAGCAGCCGCACCGCAACGCCCATGTTGATCAGCGCCTGCACGCCAAAGGCGCAGGCCAGCCCCACCCCGGCGATGCGGGCAAAGGGGTCGCGTTCCCCCACCAGCCGCAACAGCGAGCGCATGACGATCGCCCCGTAAAGCGCGATGATCGCCATGACCATGACAAAGCCGAACTCCTCGGCCGCGACGGCGATGATGAAATCGGTATGGGCATCGGGCAGCGACCATTTCACCGTGCCCTCGCCCACGCCGACACCGAAGAAGCCGCCCTCTTGAATGGCATTGGTCGCATAGCCGATCTGGGTGCGCGGATCGACCTCGGCCGACAGGAAGCCATTGATCCGGCGGGCAAAGTGTTCGCTGTTGGCATAGGCGAACATGCCGCCCAAGCCTGCCAGCCCGATAGTGCCCGAAATCAGCGCCACCGGCGCCCCCGCGACAAAGAACATCACCAGCCAGGCGAACAGCACCAGCGACGCCTGGCCAAAGTCGGGCTGCATCGCCAGCAGCCCGATCACCACCGCGGCGACAAAAAAGGAATACAGCCGCCCCGGAGGCCCGCCCACCGCCTGCGCCGAGGCCATGAACCACGCACACAGCGCGATGAAGCCGGGCTTGAGGAACTCGGACGGCTGCACCGAGGCAAAGCCAAGGCTGAGCCAGCGCGTCGCGCCCTTGCCGAAATCGGTGCCAATCACCGGCAGCGCCAGCACCGCAAGGAAGGCGCCGGCGAACAGCAGCACCCCCAGCCGGCGCACCATCTGCGGCGACAGCATGGAAATCACCAGCATCACCACCAGCGCCATGCCGCCGAACACCGCCTGCCGGGTGACGTAATAAAAGGACGGCAGGTTGTTGCGCTCTGCCAGCGGCACCGAGGCCGCCAGCCCCAGCAGCAGCCCCAGCGCGAACAGCGCCACCACGCAGCCCAGCGACCATTTGTCCACCGTGCGCCACCAGCGCGGAAGAATCGGATCGCCCACCCGCACGGGCGTGGCGCCAAAGACCATCTCGGTCATGGGTTCACCGCTGTCACTGCCTCTGCTCTGTGCCCGGTTTGGCCCGGGTCTGGGCGGCAGGATAGCGCGGATGGCGGGATGGCGCTAGGAATGATTGCGTGAACGGACGGCAGCCGCCAGGCGGCGCCGCTTCCACTCCGGCACCCCGCCCCGACACCCTTGGAGCACTTCCACGCCAAGGCCCGGCCCCGGCGGTTGCAGCGGCAAGACCCGGGGCTTCGGGCGGTTGAAAATATCCCGGGGGAGGCACGAAGTGCCGGGGGCAGAGCCCCCATCCGCCACGTTCAGCCCCGCCCGCCCGATGCTTCAGCCAGCGCCTGCACCAGCGCGGTGAAATGCTCGCCGCGCTTTTCGAAATTGGGATACTGGTCGAAGCTGGCCGAAGCGGGGGCAAGCAGTACCGTATCGCCCGGCTCGGCCTCGGCGCTTGCGCGGGCGACGGCCTCGTCCATGGTGACCACGACCTCATGCGGGGTGTCCGACAGTTGCAGGGCAAAATCGCGGGCCGAATGGCCGATCAGATAGGCCTTGCGGATGCGCGGGAACAGCGGGGCAAGCGCGGCGATGCCGCCCTCTTTGCCCATGCCGCCGGCGATCCAGCGGATGTTGTCGAACGCTCCCAGCGCCTTTTGCGCGGAATCGAGGTTGGTCGCCTTGGAATCGTTGACCCAGCGCACGCCGCCGATCTCGGCCACGGTCTGGCTGCGGTGCGGCAGGCCGGCAAAGCTGTGGAACGCCGCCTCGATGTCGCGCGGGGCCAGCCCGACGCTGCGGCAGGCGGCCCAGGCGGCACAGGCGTTCTGGTGGTTATGCGCCCCCGGCAGCCCGGTAATGCCGCGCAGATCGACCGAGGCCATCTGCCGCCCCTTGCGCCATTCCGCCAAAAACCCCTTGCGGGCCGAGACCGACCAGCCGAATCCGTCCAGCTTTTCCTCGACCGAGACCCGGATCACCCGGTCGTCCTGCGGCGACTGCCCCATCTGGTTGGCCAGATAGCGGCCCTCGTCCTCGTCCACGCCGATGATGCAGCGGTCGGGGCCGCCCTCGGCGAACAGCCGGCGCTTGGCGGCGAAATAGCCGCCCATGCCGGAGTGGCGGTCCATGTGGTCGGGCGACAGATTGGTGAACACGGCTACGTCCGGGGTCAGCGCCCTTGCCAGGTCGGTCTGGTAGGACGACAGTTCCAGCACCAGCACCTCGGCATCAACGGGCGGGTCCAGCGCCAGCACTCCGGTGCCGATATTGCCGCCCATCTGGGTCGGGCGGCCCGATTCGCGCAGGATGTGGTGGATCAGCGCGGTGGTGGTGGATTTCCCGTTCGAGCCGGTGACGCAGATCACCCGCGGGGCCGTGTCGAACGTCGCCCAGTCAGCCGCGCCGAAGCTGCGGAAGAACAGCCCGATGTCATTGTCGACCGGCACGCCGCGGCGCAGCGCCTGCGCGATGGCCGGGTGCGGCTGCGGATAAAGATGCGGGATCCCGGGCGAGGTGATCAGCGCCTCTACCGGCTCGCGCCAGCCCGCGTCGCGGGTCAGGTCGGCAAGCGCCAGCCCCTCGGCCTCGGCCAGGGCGCGGGTCTCGGCGCTGTCGTCCCAGGCGATGACGCGGGCGCCGCCTTCACGCAGCGCGGCCGCAGTGGCCCGGCCCGAGCGGCCGAGGCCGAGAACGGCGATGGTCTGGTTGGCAACGCCCTGGACGGGGATCATGGTCAGGCCCTTGCAGATAGGGAGGGACCGGGGGCCAGCCCCCGGGCCCCCGGGATATTTCAGGACAGAAGATCAGCGCAGCTTCAGCGTGGAAAGCCCGATCAACGCAAGAATCACCGCGATGATCCAGAAGCGAATGACGATCTGCGGTTCTGCCCAGCCCTTTTTCTCGAAATGGTGGTGGATCGGGGCCATCAGGAACACCCGGCGACCAGTGCGCTTGAAATGGGCGACCTGGATGATGACCGACAGCGCCTCGACCACGAACAGGCCTCCGACGATGGCCAGCACGATTTCATGCTTGATGCAGACCGCGATGGCGCCCAGCGCGCCGCCCAGCGCAAGGCTGCCGGTATCGCCCATGAACACCGCCGCCGGAGGCGCGTTATACCACAGGAACCCCAGCCCTCCGCCGATCAGCGCCGCGACAAAGACGGCGATCTCGCCGGTGCCGGCCACGAAATGCACCCCCAGGTAGTTGGCGAAATTGGCATGGCCGACCAGATAGGCGATGATCCCGAAGGTGGCGGCGGCGATCATCACCGGGCCGATCGCCAGCCCGTCCAGCCCGTCGGTCAGGTTCACCGCATTGGCGGCGCCGACGATGACGATCATCGCGAAGGGGATATAGAAGATCCCGAGGTTGATCAGCACGTTCTTGAGGAACGGCAGCGCAAGTTGCCCCGACAGCGCCGGAGATTGCAGCCACATCGCAGCCCCCCCGGCCAGCGCCCCGATCAGCAGCCCCAACCCCATGCG
>JAZIHR010000084.1:0-12548 GCA_036678445.1 Alphaproteobacteria bacterium | reverse complement strand
GGGCGGCACAGCAGATGGGGGCGCAGGTCGGCGCGCGCTATTATTCCCGCGACTGGGAATTGCAGGCCGACTATCTGGGCGCGATCCTGGCGCTGAACGCGGGGTTCGACCCGGTGCGCGGGGCCGAGTTCTTTACCCGCATCCCCGATCCGGGCGACCGTATCCTGGGCAGCCACCCGTCGAACGTGCAGCGCCAGGCGCAGGCCGCCCGCGCCGTCGCGGATGTGCGGGCGGGCCGGGCGCGCTAGGGCGCGCGCCAAGCCAGGGGGCGGCGGTCACTCGACGCCCCCGAGGCCCGGAACGGGGGGCGGTGCCGCCCGTTCAGTGGAAATGCAGCCTGCCGTCGGCGGTGCGGTCGCAGCGGACCGGGATCCCGTAAAGCCGCGACAGGTTTTCGGCGGTCAGCGCCTGTTCCACCCGGCCGGCGGCGACCGTGCCGCCGCGGTTCAGCAGCACCGCCCGGTCGCCAAGCGCAGCGGCCTGGCCGGGGTCGTGGGTCGACAGGATGATCGCGGTGCCGTGGGCCGCAAGCCACCGGATCGCCTGGTTCACCTGTAGCCGGTTGGCAAAGTCGAGGCTTGCCGTCGGCTCGTCCATGATGATTGCGGCGGCGTCCTGCGCCATGGCGCGGGCGATCAGGACAAGCTGGCGCTGGCCCCCCGAAAGCCGGGTGATCTCGGCCCCGGCCAGATTGGCGATGCCCAGCCGTTCCAGCGCGGCCATCGCCCGGGCGCGCTCAGAGGCTCCCGGGCGGGCAAAGGGGCCAAGCCCGGCGGCCGCGCCCATCAGCACGATATCCAGTGCGCTGAAGGCAAAGGGGGTCGCCAGCGCCTGCGGCACATGGGCAAGACGGCTGGCGATCCGGACCCGTGGCAGGTCATCCAGCGGCTGGCCGTCCAGCGCGATCCGGCCGCCAAGCGCCGGGATCAGCCCCAGCAGGGTGCGAAACAGCGTGGTCTTGCCCGCGCCATTCGGGCCCAGCAGACACAGCACCTCTCCGGCCCGAAGCTGCAAGTCGATGCCCCCGATCAGCACCTTGCCCTGGTGGCCGATGGCAAGGTCTCGGGCCTCGATCAGCGGGATCACTCGGTCCATGGCCGGGCCCCCCGTGCCAGCAGCCAGACAAAGACCGGCGCCCCCAGCACCGCGGTCAGGATGCCCAGCGGCACCTCAAGCGTGGCGATGCTGCGGGCGGCGGTGTCCACCAGCACCATGAAGCCCGCCCCGGTCAGGATGGCGGCGGGCAACAGCCGGTCGAAGCGCGGCCCGGTCACCAGCCGGGCCATGTGCGGCACCATCAGCCCGACCCAGCCGATCACCCCGGCCATCGCCACCGCCGCCGCCGTCACCAGCGTGGCGCAGGCGACCACCAGCAGGCGCAGGCGCGCGGCGTCGATGCCCATGGCGCGGGCCTCGTCGTCGCCCATGGCCAGCAGCCCGATACGCCAGCGCAGGGCCAGCAGCGGCGCGATGCCGGCCAGCAGCGCGGGCAGCGCCGCGCCAAGATCGGCACGCTTGACGCCCGCAAGGCTGCCCATCAGCCAGAAGGTGATGGCCGGCAGTTGCTGGTCGGGGTCGGCCAGCAGCTTGACCAGCGAAATACCGGCCCCCGCCAGCGCCCCGATGGCGATTCCGCACAGCACCATGACCAGCACCTGTCCGGTGCCGCGCAGGGCCAGCGTCAGCCCCAGCACCAGCCCGACGGTCAGCAGCCCGGTGCCGAAGCCCAGCATCTGGATGCCGATGACCGGCAGGCCCAGCAGGATGCCCAGCACCGCGCCGAACCCCGCCCCCGCAGACACCCCCAGGATGTCGGGAGAGACCAGCGGATTGCGGAACGTGGTCTGGTAGGCCGCCCCCGCCGCGGCCAGCGCCGCGCCGATCATGGCCGCCGCCAGCACCCGGGGCAGGCGGATGTTCAGCAGCACGGTTGCCGCCTGCGCGTCCGACCTGTCGCCGCCCAGCACCGCGAGAATGCGCCGGGGCGACAGCGGAAAGGGGCCGATCGCCGCGCCGGCGATCAGCACCGCGCCCAGCAACAGCAACAGCGCGCCGGTCAGGCGGCGTTCAGTCACCAAGCAGCCCCGCCAGCGCGGCCTCATCGGGGCGGATGCCGTAAAACAGCTTGTAGAAATCGGCGATCTGCGTCCGCAGGTCGCCGGTGGCGGCGTCGGGATACAGCTTGTGCGACAGCCAGATCAGCCCCGCCAGCCGGTTGACCGAGGGCGGCGCGTCGATGAAGCCAAAGGGGGCCGAGGGCGCAAGGTAGACCCTTCCGTTATCGACTGCCGGAATCCCCTGCCATTCCGGCATCCGGCCGACATTGGCGGCAAAGTCGCGGTCGATGGTGATGATGACCTCGGGCGCCCAGGCCTGCACCTGCTCGGGCGAGACGGTGGCAAGCCCGCGGGTTTCGGCCCTGGCCACGTTGCGGGCGCCGACGCGCTCGATGATTTCGGCGTTGATCGAGCCGCGGGCCGGGGTCTCGACCCCCTCGGGGCCGCGGGCAAGATAGACGCTGGGACGGTCCCTGTCGGGGATGCCGGCCAGCAGCGCGTCCAGTTCGGCCAGCGTCGCCTCGGCATAGGTGGCCAGTTCCTCGCCGCGGTCCCGAACGCCCAGCAGGTCGGCCATCTGCCGGATTCCCCGCGACATCTGCGCAAAGCTGCCGTCGATCAGCACATAGGGCAGGGCCGCCTGGTCCTGGATGCGCCCGGCAAGGTCGGTGTAGGTGTCGTTGACCGTGCCGTAATCGACGATCAGCTCGGGCGAGGCCGCCAGCAGCACTTCGAGGTTCAGCGTGTCGCCGCGTCCGGTCAGGCGGCCCAGCGCGGGCAGGCCGGCGGCCTCGGGGCGCAGGAAAGGCAACGCCTCGGGGGCAGGGGCGCTGACCCAGCCGACCATCGCCTGCGGTTTCAGCGCATACAGCAGCACCGCGGCCGGCGGGCCGGCGGCGAACACCCGGGCGGGGTTTTCGGGAACCGTCACCTCGCGCCCGGTGGCATCGGTGATCGTGCGATCCCCGGCCAGCGCCGGCAGGGTAAGGGACGCCAGCAGGGCGCCGGCAAGCGCCCCGGTCAGGATGCCGGTCAGGGCACGGCGGGAAAACTGCATCATGCGACCGCCCCGAATGCGGCCTTGAGGTCGATCAGCGGCGTGCCGCTCAGGCAGTCCAGGCCGCGCACCGTCAGCCAGCGCCCCTCGACCGCCAGCAGCCGCACCACGGACGAGGCCACCGGATTGGGCCGCACGGGCGAGCGCAGGGCGAATGTCCCCGTCGCCGCGTCACCGAAATGGGGGTTCTGCAACACCAGGTCGCGCCGTGCCCGGTCCATCCAGTAAAGCACCTGGATACGCTCGTGCCGTTCGATCCCGGTCAGGGCGGGAACCCAGGGGTCGAAAACCTCGATCCGGCACTCGGGGCCGTTTTCGGGGTCGCCGCGATGGGGACACTCGCCGCGCCGGGTCCAGGGCGTATGGATGCGGCCGATGAACCAGAGCTGCGCGTCAAAGCCCTGTGGCACGGTCACCGCCAGTTCGTGCGGGCGCAAGGCGTCGGGATCAGTCATCGACCCCCACCATCACGTCGGATGCCTTGATGACGGCCGAGGCCCTGCCGCCGACCTTCAGGCCAAGCTCTTTCACGGCCTCGTTGGTGATCGAGGCGGTGATGCTGCTGCCGCCAAGGTCGATTCGGACGTGGCTGGTCACGGCCCCGGTGACGATTTCGGTCACGGTGCCGGGCAGGACGTTGCGGGCGCTGAGTTTCATGGCGGGTCCTTTCGCGGATCGGTCAGGCGGCGGTGCGGGCGCAGGCGCCGCGCAGCCAGGCCAGCACCTGGTCTTCGTCGGCGGGCAGCGACAGGGCCCCGTCGCCGGCAAAGGTCAGGAATGCCTCGAGCCACTGCGGCGCCACCCCGACCAGCACCGGCAGGCCGCGTTCGCAGGCCTCGCCGATGGCGGGGACAAGGCCGCGGCCCGTGGCCTCTTGCTTGCCGAACTTGTTGACGACCAGCGCCTGTGCCGCGGGCACCCGGCCTTGCACTGCCATGGCCGCGTCCTCCAGCGCCTCGGGGTTCAGCCGGCAGCCGGGCACGTCGGGATCAAGGGGAAAGCTGATGTCGCGGCGCGCCCCGTCGGGCAGCAGCGCCAGGATGATATGGCATTTTTCCTGCGGAGCGCCGGGGTCCACGACCTGCACGGTTCCCGCCAGCGCGATACCGTCGCGGCCGGCACGTTCGGCAACCGCGCCCAGCACCCGGTCGGTTCTGCGCTCTTCTTCCGAGCAGACATAACGGATGTCCATGTGTTCCCCATTGCATGATCGGCTTTCGTTATGAATGATGGTGCATATCGAAAGCACTTGGCAACCCCTGTCGCGCCACTGGTTGCATCCCTGCCGGTTTCGTTATGTATAGTCAAATATAACGATTCCCTCCACCCCGGGAGGGAGCGCAGCAGGAGGGACGGATGCGACTGAACACGCGGGCAGGATTGATGGGGGCGGCGGCCCTGTGGCTGATGCCGCTGGGCGCCGGGGCGCAGGAAACGCCGGACGATGTTTTCGTGCTGGGCACCATCGTGATCACCTCGGGGGGCGAACAGGACCAGGGCGGCACGTCCTCGACCATTTCCAGTAACGAGGTGCTGCGCCAGAACCGTGCCACGCTGGACGACGCGCTGCGCACCGTGCCGGGGGTCGCCGTCGGCAACACCGGCGGCAGCCGGAACGAACGGCTGGTCTATGTGCGCGGCTTCGACCGTTTGCAGGTGCCGCTGTCGATCGACGGGATCCGGGTCTACCTGCCCGCCGACAACCGGCTGGATTATGGCCGTTTCCTGACCCCCGACCTGTCGGAAATCCAGGTGCAGAAGGGATATGTCTCGGTCCTGAACGGGCCGGGAGGCATGGGCGGCGCGCTGAACCTGGTCACCCGCCAGCCCACCGCCCCGTTCGAGGGCGAGGCCCGCCTTGGCATCGAGGCCGGCAACCGCGGCGACATCGCCGCGCGCAGCGGTTACCTGTCGCTGGGCATGAAGCAGGACCAGTTCTGGTTGCAGGGCAGCTACCTGAAACGCGACAGCGACGGGTTCTATCTGTCGCGCGACTATGTTCCCCGCCCGCAGCAGGGCGCGGGGCTGCGTGAATACGCCGATACCAACGACAGCCGCCTGAACCTCAAGGCCGGCTGGACGCCGAATGCGACCGACGAATATGTGCTCAGCTACACCCGCCAGACCGGCTCGAAACGCGCGCCCTACAACGTGGACCAGCCGATCCGGGGGATCACCGGCGCGCCGGGGCCGGGGCAAAGCTGGCAGCGGGACTGGGACTGGCCGGAGTGGGACCTGGACAGCCTTGCCTTTTATTCGCACACCGATCTGGGCGGCGGCTATCTGAAGACCCGCGCCTATTCCAACAGCTTCGACAACCTGCTGTCCTCGTTCGACGATTCCACCCGCAGCAGCCAGACCCAGCGCCGCGCCTTCGACAGCCGCTACAAGGACCGCGCCTGGGGGCTGAGCGCCGAGGCCGGGGCCGATCTGGGCGCCCACATGCTGAAGACCGCGCTGCATTATCGCCGCGACCGCCACGATTCCCTGCAATCCACCGCGCCCGACACCGGCCGGGCACCCGACCCGACAGAGCGCAGCGAAGAAGAAACCTATTCGGTCGCGCTTGAGGATACCTGGACGCTGCGCGACGACCTGCGCCTCATCGGCGGCATCAGCTATGACAAGGCCAGGATGCTGCGGGCCGACAACAACGTTACCAACTGGCCCGCGCCCGCGGTTCCGGGCAGCTATCCCACCGGCTCGACCGATGCGGTGAACTGGCAGCTGGCGGCGATCTACGACCACGACAGCGGCGAATATCACGCCAGTCTTTCGTCCCGCACCCGCTTTCCGACCCGGTTCGACCGCTACAGCACCCGTTTTGGCCGCGCGGTTCCGAACCCGGACCTGAAATCGGAACGCGCGCTGAACGCCGAGCTGGGCTATGGCGGCAACCTCGGCCCCGCCGTCGTCCAGGCCGCGCTGTTCTACAGCAAGGTGGACGACATGATCCACTCGGTGCCGGTCGGGGTGAATGGCGACGGCGACATCATCAGCCAAAGCCAGAACGTCGGCGACGGCACCTACAAGGGGTTCGAGATCGCCGCCGACTGGCAGATCGGCGACCGCGTCGGGCTGGTGGCGAACTACACCTATCTGCACCGCGGCCTGAAAGACCCGCAGCGCGCTGATTTCCGCCCGACCGATACGCCGCGCCACAATGCCTATCTGCGGCTGGACTGGCAGGCGCTGGACAGGCTGACGGTGTCGCCCTCGGTCGAGCTGGCCAGTTCGCGCCTGTCGGAAAGCGCGCTTCAGCCCGCCGATCCGACGCAGATCGCCTATACCCGCATGGGCGGCTTCGGGCTGGCCAACCTGGACTTCGACTGGCAGGCGAATGAACGGACCAGCGTGGTCATGGGGGTGCGCAACGTCTTTGACCGCAATTACGAACTGGTCGAGGGCTACCCCGAGCCGGGGCGCAATTTCTACCTGACCACCCGCATGACGTTCTAGGCGCGGTTCCCGCGCTGCCGGAACGGAAAGGGCGCCCTTACCGGGGGGCGCCCTTGCACGTCATCCGCGCAGCACGCGGTAGATCACCGGGATCACCAGCACCGTCAGCAGCGTCGAGGACGCCACCCCGAACAGCAACGAAATGGCCAGCCCCTGGAAGATCGGGTCGGCAAGGATCACCGCCGCCCCGATCATCGCCGCGATGCCGGTCAGCAGGATCGGCTTGAAGCGGATGGCGCCGGCCTCGATCAGGATTTCGGTCAGGGGCCGGCCCGCCGGGTCGGTGTGGCGGATGAAATCGACCAGCAGGATCGAGTTGCGCACGATGATCCCGGCCAGCGCGATGAAGCCGATCATCGAGGTGGCCGAGAACGGCGCCCCGAACAGCCAGTGCCCGGCCATGATCCCGATGAAGGTCAGCGGCACCGGGGTCAGGATTACCAGCGGCAGCTTGAAGGAATGGAACTGCGCCACGACAAGGATGTAGATGCCCAGCAGCGCCACCATGAAGGCCGCGCCCATGTCGCGGAAGGTGACCCAGGTGACCTCCCATTCGCCGTCCCAAAGCAGGGTCGGCGTGGTTTCGTCGGCAGGCTGGCCGTGCAGGCTGATCTCGGGCCGGGGCAGGTCGGTCCAGTCCTGCGCATCCAGCGCCTCTTGCACGGCAAGCATCCCGTAAAGCGGCGCCTCGAAGCCGCCGGCCAGTTCCGCGGTGACCATCTCGGCCGCGCGGCCGTTGCGGCGGAAGATCGGCAGCGAGGCGTGTTCCTCGACCACCTCGACCACGTCGCCCAGCTCGACCACGCCGCGATCGCCCGGCAGCACGTTGGCGGGGATGGGGGTGGTCAGGAACGCCTCGCCCATGACGCGCTGCGATTTCGGGCGCTCGATACGGATCGGGATCGGCGGGCGGCCTTCGCCGCGGTGGGAATAGCCCACCAGCGCGCCGCCGTTCAGCAGCCCGATGGTGTCGAGCACGTCGCTTTCCTCGACATGAAAGAATTCCAGGTCATCGGTCGAGATGGTGGCGCGCAGCCTGCGCGGCGCGGTGCCGTAGGAATTGTCGATGTCGACGATGTAGGGAACGGCGCGGAACGCTTCCTCGACCCGCGCGGCGACCGCGCGCCGCGTGGCGGCGTCGGGGCCGTAGATCTCGGCCAGCAGCGTGGCCATGACCGGAGGGCCGGGGGGCGGTTCGACCACTTTCAGCACCGTGCCGTCGGGCATGGCGGTGTTCTTCAGGCGCTCGCGCATGTCCAGCGCGATGGGGTGGCTGGCGCGGTGGCGGTCGGCCTTGGGCAGCAGGTTCACCGCCACGTCGCCCAGCTGCGGCTGGTTGCGGTAGAAGCTGTGGCGCACCAGCCCGTTGAAATCGAAGGGCGCGGCGGTGCCGGCATGGGTCTGGACGGAAACGACCTCGTCCATGCCCAGCAGGATGCGCGCCACGTCCTGCGCCACGGCGTCGGTATCCTCGACCGAGGCGCCCTCGGGCAGGTCGATCATCACCGACAGTTCGGACTTGTTGTCGAAGGGCAGCAGCTTGACCGTCACATGCTTGGTGTAGAACAGCGACAGCGACCCCGCGGTCAGCGCCAGCACAAAGCCAAGGAACAGCCAGCCCCGCGTCTTGCTGGCCAGCAGCGGCCGCGCGACCATGGCATAGGCGCGCCCCAGCGGCCCGCCGCCATGCGCGGACGGCCCATGGCCGGTCATCGGCGCGCGCCCGGCAATTTTCAGCATCAGCCAGGGGGTGACCATGACCGCGACGAAGAACGAGAATATCATCGCGGCGCTGGCGTTGGCCGGGATCGGGCTCATGTAGGGGCCCATCATGCCGGATACGAACAGCATCGGCAGCAGCGCCGCGACCACGGTCAGCGTGGCGACGATGGTGGGGTTGCCGACCTCGGCCACGGCCTCGATCGCGGCCCGCGCGCGGGGGCGGCCGTCGTCCATCGCCCAGTGGCGGGCGATGTTCTCGATCACCACGATGGCGTCGTCGACCAGGATCCCGATGGAAAAGATCAGCGCGAACAGCGACACCCGGTTCAGCGTGTAGCCCATGATCCAGGACGCGAACAACGTCAGCAGGATGGTCACCGGGATCACCACCGCGACCACCAGCGCCTCGTGCCAGCCGATGGTCAGCCAGACCAGCGCGATGATGGAAAGCGTGGCAAGGCCCAGGTGGAACAGCAGCTCGTTGGCTTTTTCGTTGGCGGTCTCGCCATAGTCGCGGGTGATCTCGACGCCGATGTCGGCGGGGATCAGGCTGCCCTGCAACTCCTCGACCCGGTGCAGGATGGTTTCCGCCACCGTCACCGCGTTCGAGCCGGCGCGCTTGGCGATGGCCAGCGTCACCGCGGGGGTGCGCAACGCCTTGTCGTCCGCGTCGCGCGTTACCGTTGCCGTCATCGCGTCGGCCGTATCGGTGACCAGCGTGACATCGGCCACGTCGCGCAGATAGACCGGGCGGCCGTCGCGGGTGGTCAGCAGCAGGTTGCCGATGGCTTCGGGCGTGGCCAGGGTTTCGCCGGCGACCAGCATGATCTGCTGGCCCGAGTCGCGGACATGGCCGGTGGGAAAGGCGCGGTTGGCGCCCTGCACCTTGCCGGCAAGCTGTTGCAGCGTCAGCCCGTAAAGCGCCAGCCGCGCCGGGTCGGGGTCGATGCGGATCGCTTCGTCCACGGCGCCGACCAGATAGGTCAAGCCGACATCCTCGATCTTGATGATCTCGGTCTGCAATTCGCGGGCGATGCGGGTCAGGTCGTTGGCGCTGACCTGCCCGGCGGACCCCGGTGCCGGGGCCAGCGTCAGCGCGACGATGGCCACGTCGTCGATGCCGCGGCCGATGATCAGCGGCTCGGGGATGCCCAGCGGGATGCGGTCCATGTTGGCGCGCAGCTTGTCATGGACGCGCAGCACCGCGGTGTCGGCCGAGGTCCCGGTCAGGAAGCGCGCGGTGACCAGCACCCCGTCATCCTGCGTCTGGGAATAGACGTGCTCGACCTCGTCGATGCCCTTGACGATCTGTTCCAGCGGCTCGGTGATCAGCTTGACGGCATCGGGGGCCTTGAGCCCCGGCGCCTGCACCTGAATGTCGATCATCGGCACCGAGATCTGCGGTTCTTCCTCGCGCGGCAGCGCCATCAGCGCGATCAGCCCGAAGGCGAGCGAGGCGATCAGCAGCAGCGGCGTCAGCGGAGAGGCGATGAAGGCGCGGGTCAGGAAACCCGCCATGCCAAGCCGAGGCCCCGACGGGGTTCCGTCACGAGGGGGCGGCGGCTGGAGAGGAGCTTGCGTCGTCATGTCAGGGCAGCAGCACGGTATCGCCGGAATGCAGGCCGGTCAGGATTTCGACATGGGGAACCCCGTCAAGCTGCATCACCTCGCCGGGGACGACGGCGCGTTCGAGCTCGGCCCCGTCCTGGCGGATGCGCACGAAATCAAGCCCGGAATGGGAAATCAGCGCCGGTTGCGGCACCAGCAGCGCCTGGCGCACCCCCATCGGCACCTTCACCAGCACGCGGGCATCGACGAAACTGGCGTCCAGCCCCTCGACCTCGACATCGGCGATGACGCGGCCGTTTTCGATCTGCGGGTAAAGCTTGGCAAGGCGCCCCGGCATCGCGGTGCCGTTCGAGGCGATCTGCAACGCGGCCCCCTCGTGCAGGTCCGGCGCGTGGCGTTCGGGAATGGCAAGGCGCAGGAAAAAGCCGCCGCCGGCGATGGTCGCCACCGGCTCGCCGCCCATGATCACCGCATCGCGGGTGACGGGAACGGTCAGCACCCGGCCAGAGACCGGGGCCAGAACCTCGCCTTCCTCGGCCTGTTGCAGGATGACGGCGCGCTGCGCCTGCGCCGCGGCAATCTGGTTCTGCGTCACGCTGACGTCGGTTTCCAGCTGTTCCAGCCGCTGAGCGGTGCTGACGCCGCGTTCGACCAGCGAACGGCCGCGCGCCAGTTCCGCCTGCGCCCGGTCGAGCTGCGCGTTAAACGCGCGCAACTGCGCGTCGATCGCGGCGATCTGGAAGCTGATCTTGTCGTCGCGCACCAGCGCGATCTGGGCGCCCGCCGCCACCGTGTCGCCTTCGCTGACCGACAGCTCGACCACCGTGCCACCGATGCGCGCGCGCGCCGGCACCAGGTCGCGGGCCTCGACCCGGCCATAGACCGCTTTCCATTGCGGCACCTCTTGCGGGGCAAGCAGCAGGGTTTCGGCAGCCGTGGCAGCGGTGGCGGCCGTGACAAGGGCTGCGATCAGCAGCAGGCGCATGGCGGCGGGCCTCCCTTGTTTTGTCAGCAGGCGTTGCCCGGCTGGAAGCCGAGCTTGCGCAGCAGTTTGGCCGCGGGACAGATGCCGGTAAAGGCCGATTGCAGCAGGTTCGCGCCGATAAACAGCGTCAGCCAGACGAAATACGGCGACACCCAGACGGTCAGCGCGACCGAAACCAGAACCATGATGCCGGCAAAGGCGCGGACGGCGTTTTCAAGAGTCATGAGCGATTCTCCTGCTTGAGCATATCTGGTTATATGCGCACATTTGAAGGTATAAGCAAGAAACAATCGCCTGCCATGGCCGGCTGGTCGGTTGCGGCGGATTTTGCTTGGAATATATGCGTTATGGCGTATATATGGAATTGTGAAAGTGAAGCCTGCCGTCATGCGACAGACCATCGACGAAGCCTGCGAACTGCTCAGGGCGCTGTCCAATCGCCACCGGCTGCTGATGCTGTGCCAGTTGATCGGGGGTGAAAAATCGGTGGGCGAGCTGGCCGGGACGCTTGGTATCCGCGCCTCGACCGCATCGCAGCACCTGTCGCTGTTGCGCCGCGGTCGCCTGATCGCCGGGCGCCGCGACGGGCAGACGGTCTGGTATCGCATCGACAGCGACCAGGCGCGCAGCGTGGTCGAGGTGCTTTACGCGAATTTCTGCATGCCGGCCACCGACCGCCCCGCGCCCCCCGGCAAGCCGTCGCCCCCTGACAAGGTGACGAGGGCCCCGGAATAAGCCGGGGCAGGGGCGCGGAAAGCCTTTCCGGGTCCGCTCAGCGGTTTCTCATTCCGTTGGCGCGGCGCTGGCGGCGGATCTGGTCGCGGCTGGTGTCGACCTCGACGATCAGCTCGGCCAGCCCGTTGCGCACTCTGGCCAGTTCGGCGGCATGGCGGGTCTTGGAGGTGACGCCGTTCGCGGTTGCCGCGTCCCAGTCCAGCGCCCATTTCATCGCCGCGATCCATTCATCGGGGTTGCCGGCGATATATTGGTTCACCGGCCGGCCCACCTGTTCGGTCAGCGCCGAAAACAGGATCTGTTCGTCCCTGCCCGCATTCCCCAGCGCCGCCAGCAGGAAACGATAGCGCAACTGGCCGGCATACATCCATTTCGCGGCCTCTTGGCCCTTGCCCTCGGCCATCAGCCGGCTGGACAGCACATACAGCGCCGATGGATGCAGCGACCCCGCCTGGCTGACGATCTGTGCCGAGGACATCCGGTTGATGTCCCCGCCCCCTTGCGCGTGGGCGGTGGACAGCAGTCCGCAGGACAGCAGCAGCGCGACGATAAGGCGTTTCATGGGTTGGTCTCCGTTGTCGAGGCCCCGTTGTTATACGCAGAAGACGCAACGCCCGGATATATAGGGAAAGATTTTTTTTCCCGAAGGGGAAGGGGGCGGGGAAATGCAGCCGAGGGCACCGACCCGGGGGATTGCGCCTGTGGATCAGGGCCGGGGCAGGGGATAGATATGCCCTGCACGATGCAGGCGCAGGGGGCTTGGGTGGACGGACGACAGCTCGATGACATCCTGGCCGGGGTTCCGCTGCCGATGGTGCTGATCGGTGCGCGCGAACAGATCGTCACGGCCAATGCGGCCGGGCTGGCGCTGCTGGCCGAGCTGGCCCACACGGAGGCAGATAGGGTCGATCTAACCACCTACCGGTCCATTTTCTACATGGTCGGCGGGGCCATGGGGATGCTC
>JAZIHR010000083.1:0-12638 GCA_036678445.1 Alphaproteobacteria bacterium | reverse complement strand
CCCCTGACTCCAGCCCCCCGGAACCCGCCTCCGGGGAACCCGACCGAGGAATGCGATCTCATCATGAAAGGCGGGATCACCTCGGGGGTGGTCTATCCGCAGGCGGTGGCCCGGATCGCCCGGAGCTATAGGCTGCGCAGCATCGGGGGGTCGTCCGCGGGCGCCATCGCCGCCGGCTTTGCCGCCGCGGCGGAATACCGGCGCCAGTCGGGCGGCGGGGACGACATGGCCGGGTTCGACGGCATCGCCGCGCTGTCCGAGGACCTGGCCGAGAATCTGCACGACCTGTTCCAGCCGCGCCCGGGCTTCGCGCCGCTGTTCACGCTGCTGATGGGGGCCGCTTCCGGCGACCTGCGAGGCGCGGCGTGGCGCGTCTGGCGCACGCCGGCGGTGGTGGCGGCGGCGCTGCTGGTGCTGCTGCTGGAATGGGCGTGGCTGGCGGGAAATTTCTGGGCCGGGGCAACCGCGCTGCTGGCCGTGCCGCTGGGGCTGGCGCTGTGGATCGCGGTGCCGCTGCTGCGCCTGGTCCTTCGCGACCTGCCGGCGGCGAATTTCGGCCTGTGCCCGGGGCTCAGGCAGCCGGGCCACGACAGCCCCGGCCTGACCGACTGGATGGATGCGCATCTGCAACGGATCTCTGGCAAGCCGCCCGAGGCGCCCCTGACCGCGGGCGACCTGGCGGCCCACCGCATCCAGATCGCCGCGATGACCACCGACCTGTCCAGCCAGCGCCCGTTCCAGTTGCCGCTAGCCACGAAGATCCATTATTTCAGCCTTGCCGAGTGGCGCCCGCTGTTCCCCGCGCCGTTTCTGGACGCGCTGATCGCCGGGCGCACACCGCTGGCGCACGGGCAGGGCCACGCGCCCCCGGATCTTTACCAGCTGCCGGTCGGCGACGATTTCCCCGTGCTGCTGGTCGCCCGGATGTCGCTGAGCTTTCCGGGGCTGATCGAGGCAATCCCGCTGTGGCGCCACGACGACCAGATCCGCCTGCCCGGACCCGAAGGCCGGACGGTCGGGCAACTGGCGCGCTGCCTGTTCTCGGACGGCGGGATCTCGTCGAATTTCCCGATCCACTTCTTCGATTCGCTGCTGCCCTCGCGCCCGACCTTCGGCATCGCGCTGGCCGGCTGGGATCCCGCCCGCCACAAGGCCGACCGGGTGCATCTGCCCCGGAGGAACCCCACCAGCACGAACCTGGCGGTGCAGCCGATCACCGGGCTGGGCGATTTCCTGATGGCGATTCTGAACACCGCCAAGGACTGGCGGGACACGTTGCAGGGGATGCTGCCCGGCTATGCCGAACGGGTGGTGACGGTGCGGCTGGACGACGCCACCGAGGGCGGGATGAACCTGGACATGCCGCCCGAGGTGATCGGCCGGCTTGCCGGATATGGCGCCGAGGCCGGCGAGGCGCTGGTCGCGCGCTATTCCTACGCCGCCGGGGCGCGCGGTTTCGACGCCCACCGGCAGTTGCGGGGCCGCGTCACCGTGCCGAAACTGGCCGAGGCCCTGGGCGGGTTCTCGACCGCCATGGCCTCGCGCCCTGCCGGCGCCCCCGCGGCCCTTACCGGGCGCGAGGCGCTGGAACGGGGCGAAGGGGGGAACGAAGAACGGGGGGCCGGTGCACCGCGGCCGGGGCTGTCCTCCCGCTGCCTGGCGCTGGCCGACGACCTGGCCGAGCTTGAAACCCAGGGCTGCGAGCCGGACCGGGCCAGCGACGCCACCATCAGGCTGGTTGCCGTCGCCGACCGCGTTCCGCGCCGCGGCGGGTCCGTCTGACCCCGGCGCCCCGGCGCGGTTCCCAGCCCTCCGGCGCCCCGCGCCACCTAGGCGGTGCGGATCGGAAAGCTGAGCCGGGTCAGCACCTGCCCCGCGTCATCAACGATGAAGCGCACCGCCCGATCGCCACGGTGAAAGGTCAGCCGCCAGCGCCCCTCGTCCTCGTCCACCCCGGCTTCGCAGCGCGAGGTGATCGCGCCGGCGCGCATGTCCTGCTGGACCTGCGACTGGGCGATGCCGAATGCCTCGGCCAGCAGCGCGGCGTCGATGGAAAAATCCGGGCCGGCGCGCTGAATCCTCGGCGTTTCGCCGGTCATGAGGCCGACCGCCAGTAATCGTTGGCCGCCGCGATCGTGGCGAACCAATGGGCGGCAACCTCGCTTGAGGCGATCAGCGCGTCGGCGTTTTCGGCATAGGCGCCGCGCAGGCGGTCGCGCACCGCGGCGTCCGGCTGGGTCATCTTGACCGCAACCCGCGACATCTTGATCGCAAGCTCGAAGCCCTGTTCGGGGGTCTGGGTGATCAGGGTGGGCAGCCAGTCGGCCATGGTTTGTCCTTTCGCATCGACCATGCGCGCGCGCCGTGGCTCGACCCGTGCCGGACCCGCCGCCGCACCGGACCAGTCTAGCAGCTCAGCCGGGGTTGGTAAGGGCCCCGCCCCCGGGTTTTTGCCATTCCGCCCCCAGGATCGAGTCGATCGAGGCCGCGATGGGCATCTCGGCCCACGGCTCGCCCGAGGTGCGCAGCAGCGCCTGCGTCACCCCGGCGACCGCCCGGCCCACGGCCTCGGGCAGCGCCATTCCCTGCGCCAGCCGCGCCGCGGTCAGCCCGGCCAGCAGGTCGCCGGTTCCGGCCGGGCGCACCGGCAGCCGGGCCACCTCGAAGCTGTGGCAGGTATCCGCCGTGGCCACCACCGTCGCCAGCAACCCGGGCTGCCCCGCCACCGGGACCGAGGTGGCGACCACCGCCGGACAGCCCAGCACCTTGCGCGCCCGCGCCACGTCATCCGGCCCGGCGATGGCGATTCCGGACAGGTTTTCCAGCTCGAACGCATTGGGCAGGATCACGTCGGCCAGCGGCACCAGCCTGGCCGCAAAGGCCCGGCGCAGCGGCGCATCGACGAAATGCCCCAGGTCGGCGTCGCCCATCACCGGATCGCAAAGATAGACCAGCCCCGGGTTATCCGCCTTGGCCCGCACCAGGAACGCCGCCAGCGTCTCGGCGGTTTCGGCCCGTCCCAGGAACCCCGACAACAGCACCGAGGCCCGCGCCGCCACCCCGCGTTCCGCGATCCCGGTCAACAGCCCGCCGACCAGTTCTGCGTCCAGGATCGTGCCGTGCATGGTGGAATAATGCGGGTGGTTCGACAGCAGCGCCGTCGGCACCTCGACCACCCCGACCCCGCTGGCCCGCATCGGAAAGGCAGCGGCCGAGTTGCCGACATGGCCAAAGGCCACCTGGCTTTGGACAGAGACGACAAGCGGCGGTTCGGGCTGGATCAGGGTCATGGGAAATCCGCGGCAGAGGGTTCCCGCCTGTCATACGCCCTGCGGCGTTGCGGTCAAACCGCTGCGCTCAGGCGCCGGGGTGGGAATAGCCCAGCACCCGCCCATCGGCATCGACATCGCAAAGATGCTGGCGGCGATGCTGGCGGGCGGTGTCGATCGCCTCGACCCTGGCCACCCCGCCCGTCCGGGACAGCCAGCGCGATTCTACCGCAGAGGCCGGCTGGCCGATATGCGCGGCAATGGTGGCGCTGCACGCGGCTTCCTGCTGCGCACGCAGATTATCGACCGGCAGCGCCCCCGCGCAGCCGGCAAGCAGCGCCAATGCGCACAGAAACAAGGTGGGCCGCATGACGGGACCTTTGTGACGTGGTGCCCGGAATTCTAGCATCCCGGACACCGAACGTCACCTGTCGGCCCCGATCACGCGACCCTTTCGGCGGCTCATGAACAAGAGGGATACAAAGGAAACATTGGCAATAGCAACATAGGCCACAAGGGCCTTGAGAACCCCCATGCCAAGAAACACCGAAACCAGAAGTCCGACCAGCCCGATCACCCCGCTGACCAGCGCCAGCATTGTCGCAGAACCGGAAGGAACATAACCCATTTTTACAATCCTCTTCTGAAAACCGAACTATTCCGACGAGGTCTTCCCCCGGGAACGGTCAGAAACCGTAATTCACGCTATTACGGAAATCGTGATGGTCGGGCGCAGCGCGGGCCGCATGACCCGCAGTCTCATTCAGGGCCGTATTTCCGAATTTTCGATGACGCCCCCCAAGCAGAACCTCTGTCGCTTCGCCGGAACAGCAACGGGTCCCCGAAAAACGACGGAGGAGCCTTATGGGGGGCGGTGATGCCGCCCGAAACCGCGGGAAATGCAAGGGAAGGAACAAGCCCCACGGAAACAGTAGCATCATTGAACATCGGAACGCCCCTTCAACAGTGGTGCAACACCACCAGCGGGTGACGATTCTGCTGGTGCCGAATGCCCATCTTGCGCGCTTGGCGACCCGAGGTCAGGAAACGCGCGGGAACCGCGACATATTCCGGGTCGGCCAACTGCGGGAACAGCGAAAGAATTTCCCGTGCGGCCGCCGTGCCGACAGACTTAAGGGCCTCGGCGCCGGTATAAAGCGATTCGGTTTCAGCACCGTTGGATATCACGATCTCATGCTGGTCGAACAGGATGTGGAAATACTCAACTTCCTGGATATCGTCGGCGATATCGAAACCGTCCAGCAGCACCAACTGCTTTGCGGCAACCAGCACCTCTTGGGCGTCGAACATTTTCTGCGCGATCTTCGAGCGAACCAGAATACGATGCTGGGGCGAAACCATCAGGTCCTCGACCGGCAGGCCGCTTCCCAGAGCCCCGGCTGCAATACGGATCGGGCGCAGACTCGGCATTGCCTGCAATTCAGACGCACTCAGTTTGCGCGAGCCAATCCATCGAATCGGTTGCATCCCATTATCGCGGGTCTGGACCATATCCCCAACACGCAGGAATTCGACCGGCGCCTCTCCTGCCGCAGTCGCGATCATCGTGCCACGGGCGAAACAGGGAACAGCGGTATTTTCCGCGCTCAACAGGTTTTCCGAAAGAAGGTTGCCAGTGTCATTGGCGACATTGTAATCGCTGAAGATGCGCAGCCCGCCAGCGGACGTCAGGACGCCGGTAGATTGTTCATAACGCAGCCAGGCCAGTGGAGTGTTAAACTGGTTCGCAGGGTGGGCCGCATTCCATTGCGCCAGCGTGGTCGCATTATAGAACGCGGAAAGATCGACGAAATCGTTGTTGCTGATGTTGTTGTCACCAACTCCTTCGGTCGCGTTGAAATCAGCGATCGTGGTGGCATAGCCTTCGGCATGGAATACGTCCGGGCCAGTGCCACCATACAGCGTGTCCAACCCGGAACCGCCATACAGGAAATCTCGATCACTGCCACCATAGATCAGGTCATTTCCAGCGCCGCCGTACAGAGAGTCATTTCCGGCATCACCATGCAGCGTATCATTTCCGGAGCCGCCATAGACTTTATCATGGTCTGCCCCACCATAAATCAGGTCACTGCCGGCATCCCCGTAGAGCTCGTCGTCTCCGTCATCACCATGGATCGTGTCATCATTATTGCCAGTATTGACCGTCTGGCCATCGCCAAAAATGGTGTCGTTACCGGCTCCACCATAGAGCTCATCAGCGCCTTGCTGGCCTTGAATGCGATCATTCCCCGCGCCACCATAGATGGTGTCGTTGCCCCCGTCCGTGAATTCGGTACGCACACCGCTCAGGAAATCGTCCCCGTCGCCACCTTCGATCCAGTCATCCCCGGACGACCCGATGACCGTGTCATTTCCATTGCCGCCGTAAAGCTCGTCCCCTTCGATATCGTCGTCTCTGGCAACAATGGAATCATTTCCATCCCTACCATACACCGTATCGCGCCCAAGGTTCCTGTCTATAATATCCTTGCCCGTAGTGCCTTCGAGAGAGTCGTTTCCGGGGGTTCCGTTAATAATGGCCATTCTGGATCCTCTTGCATTGTATAGTGACAGCGCGTGGTTCGTTTGAAGCGCGAAATACGCAAGGTGCGACTAAACATCGGCACTGGGATCAGTCAGTAGGCCAGAAGAATGACCATGCCGAGACACGAGTCCCGACCATCCGGACGGCCGTCACGAAACGCCGTTCATATGGCACGAAATGCAGGCCCGGCGGCAGTTGCAGATCCTGAAACAGCTGCCGGCAAAGGTCATAATGTCGAAAATTCAGGAACAACGGGGCACGGCAAACCGGTGCCCAGACTGTCGATCAGGCCATCAAAGATGCGTCAACTGACTTGGAAAGCCGTCGGTTCCAGCGCTCGATAAAATCCGACCGCCTGCCTCGCGCCACCGGCAAAACCGTATCGTCATCGAGATAGACCATCATGTTATCGTTGGCGACCTTAACCTGCTCGATCCCGTTCCATGCCACCCAATGCGATCGGTGGATGCAATAGCCAAGCTCATCCGGGATCTGTTCCAAAAAATCCCGAAGCCTGCCTCTGAGAAAGTATTTCTCGCCCTCAAAGGTCGAAATGGAGACATAATGTTCCTGCGAAGAAACCGTCCGAATACACTTGGCCAGAAACTTCTTGTCAGAGACCTTGATGACACATAGATCTGAACTATTGCGCACAGCTGCAAGAGGCTGCGGATCGGCCAAAGGCTCCGTCAGAAGTGGACGCGCCAAGGGCGCGGTTATGGCGGTCTTCTGTGGCGGCTCTATCTGCTGCAGGACGTCGGGAAGAACCAGTATCCCATATGTGACTTCCAGCCCCAGAAAAATGCCGAAATAAAATATTACCAGGAAAAAATCTTCCGCCAGCGACAATCTTTTCCCGCCGAACAGGGAAACGCTCCACTCTCCGATCAGCGTCACCACGATTGATGCAAGCAGCACCATCCACATGCTGTGCACCGTCCGGATGCCAAGCCGATCCCCAAAACGATTCAACACGGCAAACATCAGGAAATACAGGGAGAAGACGACAGCGCTCATCAGAAAGATGATTGATGCGGACTGCCAGTTATCCAGTGTCCTATGCGCCCGATAAGGCCCGGTTAACATGAAGAAAGATATACAGAAAAGAACAAACGCCTGAAATCTTGAATTTCTGGCCAGTACCCGAATGAACGCAGGGTCGATCGGCACGGAAGAACCGTTGCAGAACGTGATGGTGGTCCTGGGTCGCTTCTCCATATTATCTTCCAACCGTTTTTTCATTAATCAATTGGCGCCTGTCATCAGGACGGGCACATCATCTTGAGCTTTGGAAGCGCGGCAAGATGTCGTTGACATGAAGTCTTGAACGGCCTGGCTCTGCCGCAATCTCGGGCACGCTTCGCTCTGGCGGACGTTGGGAACAATTTCACTTTTCTTTTCAAAGACTCAGACGCTCCCCTCCCCTGACTTCGCCCCAAGGTTCCACATCATTCCGGCCCCAGTCATGAAATGCCATTCAGGACGGATGGACGAGTATCCGCCAAGTCGCATTTTCTCGCAAGTATGCCTTATTAACCAAACTGATCTGGTGTCCCGAGCGCCAGACCATCCGGCGTGAACAACACTTCGCGCGTCATGAAATGCAGGTTGAGTGATCGTGACGTGCATGAAGCCACAACTCATCATCGGAAAATTTGGGCTATCACCCAGCTGTGATTGGGAAAAATCATGTCCTCATGTCGTGTTCATCATGCCCGTGAGCGGCAGGGTTCCTGCGCAGGATCCAGTCCGCCTGGTGGCAACAGCGGACCGTTGCCTTCTTGCAACTAAAAGTTGTTATGAAAAGAACCTCGGTCGACGATCACATCGTGGATGTCGGCCTTCGGACCCGAATCGCTCTACTTCGACCTGTTGACAAATAATCGCCGAAGACAGCCTTGCAGGATTATGCGCAACAAATCCCACCTGTGCGGATGCGCAGTCTTATCCTTATCATTCCCCATGTCGGTCAGGAGAGGTTTTATCAGCCCCCTTGGCGACCATCATTTGAAAAATGACAAACCCGCCAAAAGCCGGCAGCACGACCCAAACAAATTTTCAGGGAGAGATTGGCTGCGGAAAAGCTTCCAATACCATCCGAATGATCGGACCGCGCATTCCCACCAACCGACGACACCGTAATGCCCAGCTCTGGCAGATCATGCAGGAGCCTCTTGTCCAAGAATAGGCGACGCGCCGCGCAAAACACCACCACGTGAAACGCAAGATCACCCCCGATGAGATTTCAACGGGGATGCTAAGATCAACGGCAATCAACGGGATAAATGGTGCCCGGAGGCGGATTCGAACCACCGACACGCGGATTTTCAATCCGCTGCTCTACCAACTGAGCTATCCGGGCCCAAATGGGTGCCTGTGCCGGCGCCCTGTGGGTGTGGAGTTCCTAGACAAGCCGGGCGCGGCTGTCCAGAGCCAAAATCACCTGTCGTCCTCGTCAGAGTCGCGCGGCTCGGGAAAAGCCATGTCCCGGGTGCCTTCGGCCGGCTCGCCCGGGATGCGATAGTCGCCGCGCAGCCAGCGGGCAAGGTCCAGGTCCGCGCAGCGGCGCGAGCAGAAAGGTCGGTAGCCCGTAGCGGGCGGTTTGCCGCAGATCGGGCAGCTCATGGTTCGTCGTCCATCGCGGCGGCCTCGGCCAGCGCCACCGCCGCCAGCGGCACCCGGTCGCGCTTGCGGTTCAGTTCGTAAAGCCCCATCGCCGTCCAGCCGACCAGCGTGGCCTCGGTCCCGTCGGTCCTGAAGGCGGCGCGCAGCACCTGTTCCAAGGTGCCGCGGTCGCGCTTGGGCATGGGGGCAAAGTCGATCACCACCTGCCCGCCAAAGCCGCGCAGTCGCAATTGTCGCGGCAGGTCGCGGGCCAGCGCGATATTGGCCTTGAGCGCCGCGGCGGGCGAGGTGTCGCGCCCGGTGTTCACGTCCACTGCCACAAGCGCCCGGGTGGCCTCGATCACGGCAAAGCCGCCGCCGGGCAGGTCCAGTTCTGGGTCGAGCAGCCGGTCGATCACCGCGCCGACGCCATGGGCATCAAAAGCGTTGTCGCCCTGGTCCACGTCGTCGGGGGGCGGGTCGGCCCAGTCGATCCAGGCCGCGCGCCAGGGCTGTTCGGCATCGACCAGCAGTTCGGGGCGGCCGGGCAGATCGCCCGTCACCGCGATGGCCAGCGACACCAGCGTTTCGGCCTCGTCAGAGATCACGTCATCTTCGGCCAGCGCCGCGGCGCTGCGCATGACCAGCCCCAGGTCCTGGGGCGCGCCTTCCAGCGCGGCCTGTCCCAGCGCCACCAGCCGGGCGCGGGTTTCCTCGTCGCGGATCCGGCGCGAGACGTTCACGCCCGGCGCGCCCGGCGTCGCGATCACCGTCTGGCCGCGGAACAGCACCCGCTGGCTGACCGGAATCGCCTTGCCATCCTCGGCCGCGCCGGTGACCTGCACGATCAGCGACTGCCCCTCGGACAGGCCCTGCGCGCCGCGCAGAAAGCCGCGTTCGCCCTCGGGCAGGCGGACAAAGACCCCGCCCTGCCCCTTGACCAGCCGGTCCACCACCGCGCGGCAGATCGCGCCGGGGGGCAGCGTGGTCAGCGCCGACAGGTCGAACAGCAGGTCCTCGACCCGGCCATCCACCATCAGCGCCGCGGCCTCGCGGCCCCAATACCGGCCCAGAACGATCTGGCGCCCCTTCATGGTCTGGCCTTCATGTCGTGGTTTCCCGTATTCCATGCGGGGCGCGAATCCCGAACGATTCCAGCAGCACCGCGGTTTCCGTCAGCGGCAATCCGACCACCGCGGAAAACGATCCCTGCATCCACGGCGCAAAGGCCGCGGCCCGCCCCTGGATCCCGTAGCCGCCCGCCTTGCCGCGCCATTCGCCGCTGGCGACATAGCCAGCGATGTCGGCGGCGGACAGCGGACGGAAGCGCAGCGTGGTTTCGACCAGCCGGTGGCGGGCGCGGTCCCCCGCCTGCACGGTGACGGCCGTCAGAACCCGGTGGCGGCGCCCCGACAGCAGGCGCAGGAAAGCGGCGGCCTCGGCTTCATCCGCGGGCTTGCCCAGGATGCGACGGCCTGCAACGACGGTCGTGTCGGCAGCCAGCACCACGCCGGGATCCCCCGCCGCAGCACTGGCGGCCTTTTGCGCCGCCATCCGCGCGACATAGGCGCGCGGGGCTTCGTCCTTACCAGGAGTTTCGTCGATATCGGCGGGAAGGATCGCATCGGGGACAATGCCGATCTGCGCCAGCAGTTCAAGGCGGCGCGGGCTGGCCGAGGCCAGCACCAGCCGCGGCCCATCAGTCAAGGGGACCATCACTTGAAGCGGTAATTGATCCGCCCCTTTGTCAGGTCATAGGTGTTCATTTCGACCTGCACACGGTCACCGGCCAGCACCCGGATGCGGTTCTTGCGCATCTTTCCCGCCATGTGCGCGATGATCTCATGGCCGTTTTCGAGCTCGACCCGGAACGTCGCGTTGGGCAGCAGTTCCTTAACAACGCCTGGGAATTCGAGCATCTCTTCCTTGGCCATGTTCTCTCCTGTCAAAGTCCGCCCGGCGCGGACCGATGCCATATGCCGCCAAATGCCGCGGTTTTCAAGGGGGAACACGGGCATTCGCGATCGGATACACGCCGATGGCCGGCGATCACAAGCAGGTGGGCCGGTCATACTGTGGTGGAACGCATGGGCGGTTCGGTGGTTCACTTGCCACAAGCCCCCTGCTTGGGGGGCAGCGCGCGCGGCCGCATCTGCCGCGCCACCTTGTATCGGAGCCGGAATGACCCGAAAATTTCTTCGCAACACCACCTCTGTCGCCTTGTGCATCGGCGTGGCGCTGCCGCAGATCGCGGCGGCGCAGCCCGTGGACAGCGGCAGGTTCATCCTTGCCGCCGCGGACGAGGTGGCGCCGGCAGAGGTGATCCAGGTCCTGCCGCCCCAGGTTGAGGACGAGGCCAAGGCCGAGCCGGCACCAGAGGCCGCGCCCGAACCCCAGCCTGAGCCTCAGCCTGAACCCCAGCCCGTGCCTGAGCCTCAGCCAGAGGCCGCACCCGAGCCGACCGCGGCCGCCGAACCCGCTGCCGCTGCCGCAGAGCCAGCCCCCGTCCCGGCCGCAGAACCCGCAGTTGTGCCCCAGCCCGCGCCGGCGCCCGAGCCTGCTGCCGAGCCTGCCGCCGAACCCGCGGCTGCGGCCACCGCCGTGACCCCCGAACCTGCAACGGCGCCCGCAACGGGCAAGACTGCCCCCGAGGCTGTCTCCAAGCCCGCGCCTGAGGCTACGGTTGAAACTTCGGCTGAAACTGCGGCTGAGACTGCGGCCGGGACACCCGAGCCTCTGGCCGATCCGGACGCCGAGGCGCTGGCCCGTGCCTTGGCAGAACAGCAGGAAAAAGCAGCGGCCAGCCCCGCCGAGTCAGGCACCGGCATCGCGGAACCTCTGGCACAGCCGCCTGTGGCGACCCCTGCCCCGACCGCGACCGAAACCCCGGCCCCGACAGCATCGGAAGCACCCGAAGCCGGAACGGCGGCCGGCAGCGCGGCCCAGGAACCGGCGGCCCCGGTCTCTGGAACGGCTGGCGGCGAACTGCCTGGCGCCGATGACTTGCAGGCGGCGCTGGCCCAGGCGGTCGAGATCCCCGAGGCCAAGGCCCCGATCACCGATGCCGCCCGCGAAGCCGCAGCCGCCGACACCGCCCCCCAGGCGGCGGCGCTGGCCGATGCCGCACCCGTCGCCTCGACCGAAACGCAGGCGGTGACCGAGGAAACCTCGCGCAGTGCGACCGAGGATTTCCTGACCGACCTGCGCGGCGTCATGCGCGACAGCGGGGCGGCGCCCGTGGCCAGCACGGCCACAACCCCGGCCACGACAACGCAGGAAACCGGCAGCCACGACCGCAGCAATCTTGAAAAGACCCTGCGCCAGGCCGTGCTGCCGGCGCTGGCCGGGCTGGCGGTCGGGCAGATGCTGTCCAACAACCGCCAGGTCGCGCTGAACACCGGCGACCGGGTTGTGGTCACGCGGCCCGACGGAAGCCAGGAAATCATCAAGGATGACAATGCCTTGCTTCTGCGCCCCGGCTCGACCGTGCAGACGCAGGAATACGCCGACGGCTCGTCCCGCACCGTTGTCAATCGCGACGACGGCAGCCAGGTGGTCACCATCCGCGACGCCAATCTGCGGGTGCTGCGCCGGTCTCTGGTGCGGCCGGACGGCAGCAGCGTCGAGCTGCTGGACGACACCGTCGCGGTCAAGCCGGTGGATGTGGCGACGCTGCCGCCGCCGGCACGGCCGGTCGTCCTGTCCCCCAGCCAGCAGATGTCCGAAGATGCCCTGCGCGAGGCGCTGCGCCGGGAAACCCAGGTCAACCGCAGCTTTACCCTTGGCCAGATCCGCAACATCCCCGAGGTGCGGGCGCTGGTCGCCCCGGTGGACATCCAGGCGATCACCTTTGACACCGGCTCGGCCGCGATCAAACCCGATCAGGCGCAGGCGCTGTCGGCACTGGGCCGCGTGATCGCGGAATCGATCCGGCAGAACCCGCGCGAGATCTACCTGATCGAAGGTCACACCGACACGGTGGGCGCGGACGCGATGAACCTTGCGTTGTCGGACCGTCGCGCCGAATCGGTGGCGCTGGCGTTGACCCAGTTCTTTGGCGTGCCGCCGGAAAACATGGTGGTGCAGGGTTACGGCGAGCAGTTCCTGAAGGTGCCGCGCGAAGGCGACATCCGCGAAAACCGCCGCGCCTCGGTGCGCCGGATCACCGATCTGCTGGCCCGGAACTGAGGGCGACCTGGGGAAAGCGGGGGCGCTGC
>JAZIHR010000082.1:0-12640 GCA_036678445.1 Alphaproteobacteria bacterium | reverse complement strand
GGCTGGTCCCCCGCGCGCGGGTTCAGTCGTCCGAGATCAACCGGAAACGCGCGCGGCGTTCCTCGGGGGTTTCGTCGTCGCGGATCGTGTGGCGGGGGGCGGCGGGGTTCCATGGCACCGGCGGCTCGGCGAACCCCTGCGGCGAGGGCGAAGGCACCAGCACCCGCGCGCCCTCGATCACCGGGTCGGCCCGGTCCGAGACCAGGTCGAAGCGCCGCGGCGCCAGCCCTGTCGTGCCCTCGGTCACGAGGCATCCCAGCGCGCGGGTCACATCCCCCAGATCCGAGCGCAGCGGCAGCAGCAGCATCTTGCCGTCCAGTCCCGGACGGCCATAGGCGGGGGCGGAGTTCAGGGTGATTTCAGCGATCTGCGGCCCCTGGAACACGGTTTCCAGCACGTCCGAGATGCGCCCGCGCGATCCCGGCTGCATCACCGCGCACAGCGGCATCCCGCGCACCTCCATCCCCATCAGGTCGATCAGGTGCCGCCCCGCCAGCCGGAACCGCGCCGCGCCGGGCGCGATGTGTTCGATGATGAAGGCAAAGTCAAGCGCGTGGCGCAGCCCCACGGGCGAAATATCCTGCCGCGAGGGCACCGCACGCCCCTGTCGCAGCGAATCCCAATAACCGCGTATCCCCGCCAGCACCCGCGCCGGCGACTGCCGGTCGAAATCCGGCAGATGCAGCACCCTTGGCGGGCCGTCGCTGGCCGGGGCGGACCGGTCGTTCTCGTCCATTTCAACAAAATTCCCAATCACTCGAGGCCAGTATCTATATGGCGCAGCGGCGATCGTCTCGGAAAATATTGACGAAAGGTTAAGCCCGGCGGGTTTTGGCCGGGCGCAGGGCCGGAACGGGGCGGTTAGGGTCAGGTCTCGGCCAGGACATCCGTGTCGGACTCGCGCGGTTCGCGCGGTGGGCGCCCGATCAGGTCGCGCAGCGCGTCCAGCTCGATGAAGTTGTCGGCCTGGCGGCGCAGTTCGTCGGCGATCATCGGCGGCTGGCTGCGCAGGGTCGAGACGACCGAGACCCGCACCCCCTGCCGTTGCAGTGCCTCGATCATCGGGCGCAGGTCGCCGTCGCCCGAAAACACCACCGCGTGGTCCAGATGCGGCGCCAGCTGCATCGCGTCGACGGTCAGTTCGACATCCATGTTGCCCTTGATGCGGCGGCGGCCCATCGAGTCGGTGTATTCGCGCGCCGGCTTGGTCACGATCGCAAAGCCGTTGTAGGTCAGCCAGTCGATCAGCGGCCGGATCGGAGAGTATTCCTCACTTTCCAGCAGCGCGGTATAGTAATAGGCACGGGTCAGTTTGCCCCGCCGCTCGAATTCCTGGCGCAGGAGCTTGTAATCTATGTCGAACCCCAACGACTTTGCCGCCGCGTGAAGGTTCGATCCGTCGATGAACAGCGCCAGCCGGTCGTCCTTGTAGAACAATGTGTTATCCCCCCAAAGTTGCGGAAACAAGAAATGTGCCGGCCAATCTAGTCCTACTGGGGCTAGGTGCAAACCTGTTTTCTTCGACAGGTTCTCCGGACGCCGCCCTGCGTGCCGCCTTGCAGGCTCTGGCGGCCGGGGGGCTGGCCCCGTGCCGGGTCAGCCGGTTCTGGAAAACCCCGGCGTTCCCGCCGGGCTCGGGGCCGGATTATGTCAACGCGGCGGCGGCGGTGCAGTCGTCGCTGACCCCGCAGGACGTGCTGGCGACGCTGCACCGGGTCGAGGCGGCGCTGGGGCGGGTCCGCGACGGCGGGCGCTGGGGGGCGCGGGTCATCGACCTTGACCTGCTGGCGGTGGGGAAGCTGGTGCTGCCCGATGCGGCCGAACAGGACCGCTGGCGCGCGCTGCCGCTGGCCGAACAGCAGCGGCTGACCCCCGACCGGCTGATCCTGCCGCATCCGCGGATGCAGGACCGCGGCTTCGTGCTGGCGCCGCTGGCCGAGATCGCGCCCCGGTGGCGCCACCCCCGCACCGGGCAGACCGTGACCGCGATGCTGGCCGCGCTGGGGCCGCAGGGGCTGGCGGGCATGGCGCCGCTTGCTTGACATTGCGGGCGGTGGCGCCCACATATGCCACCTTGCCCTTCAAGCCGATTCGCAGAGGTATGCCATGGCCCGCGTGACAGTCGAGGATTGCGTCGACAAGGTTCCCAACCGATTTGACCTGGTCCTGCTGGCCGCCCATCGCGCCCGCGAGATCGCGGCCGGTTCGCCCTCCACGGTGGATCCGGACAATGACAAGAACCCGGTGATCGCGCTGCGCGAGATCGCGGATGAAACCCAGCCCGTGGACGACCTGCGCGAGCGGATGATCGAGCAGACCCAGACCCAGATCGAGGTTGACGAGCCCGAAGAGGACGCGATGGCCCTGCTGCTGGGGGCCGAAATCGACCGTCCCAAGCCCGCCGACGAGGAATCCGAGGAACGGATGCTGCGGATGATGCTGGAAGCGCAAGGCCGCAACTGACGGCAACCGGGGCGGTATCGTCGGTTGGAAAGATTCGACGTCGAAGATCTGATTGCACTGGTCCGCAACTATAACCCGCGGACCAATGCGGAACTGATCCGGCAGGCCTATGATTATGGCCGCCGGATGCACGAGGGGCAGTTCCGCCACTCGGGCGAACCCTATTTCACCCATCCCGTTGCCGTCGCCGCCATCCTGACCGAGATGCGGCTGGACGACGCCACCATCATCACCGCGCTGCTGCACGACACCATCGAGGACACGCGATCCACCTGGACCGACGTGGCCCAGATCTTCGGCCGCGAGATCGCCGATCTGGTGGACGGGGTGACCAAGCTGACCAACCTGCAACTGTCGGGTGCCCATTCCAAGCAGGCGGAAAACTTCCGCAAGCTGTTCATGGCGATGTCGCGCGATCTTCGCGTGATCCTGGTCAAGCTGGCCGACCGGCTGCACAACATGCGCACCATCAAGTCGATGCGCCCGGAAAAGCAGGTGCAGAAGGCGCGCGAGACCATGGACATCTTTGCCCCCCTTGCCGGGCGCATGGGGATGCAATGGATGCGCGAGGAGCTTGAGGACCTTGCCTTCAAGGTCATCAACCCCGAGGCCCGCAACTCGATCATCCGCCGTTTCGTGGTGCTGCAAAAGGAAAACGGCGACGTGATCCCCCGGATCACCGCCGACATCCGCGCCACCCTGGACGCCGAGGGGGTCGAGGCCGAGGTGTTCGGCCGCGCCAAGCGCCCGTTCAGCGTCTGGCGCAAGATGCAGGAAAAGCAGCTGGCCTTCAGCCGCCTGTCCGACATCTACGGCTTTCGCATCATCACCCGCTCCGAGGCCGACTGTTATCGCACGCTGGGCATCATCCACCGCAAATGGCGGGCGGTGCCGGGGCGGTTCAAGGACTATATCAGCCAGCCCAAGTCGAACGGCTACCGCTCGATTCACACCACCGTGTCGACCCGCGACGGCACCCGCGTCGAGGTTCAGATCCGCACCCGCGCCATGCACGAGGTGGCCGAGGCCGGCGTCGCCGCGCATTGGGCCTATCGCGACGGGGTGCGCAGCAAGAACCCGTTTGCCGTCGATCCGGGGGAATGGCTGGCCAGCCTGACCGAGCGTTTCGGTGAAGAGGACCACGACGAGTTCCTCGAACACGTCAAGCTGGAAATGTATCAGGACCAGGTGTTCTGCTTTACTCCGCGCGGCGACGTGATCCAGCTGCCCAAGGGCGCCACGCCGATCGACTTTGCCTATGCGATCCATACGCGGATCGGTAACAGCTGCGTGGGCGCCAAGGTCGATGGCATCAGGGTGCCGCTGTGGACGCGGCTCAAGAACGGGCAGGCGGTGGACATCATCTCGGCCTCGGGGCAGCGGCCGCAGGCGACCTGGCTGGACATCGTGGTCACGGGCCGCGCCAAGGCCGCGATCCGGCGGTCCCTGCGCGAAGAGGACCGCTCGCGCTTCATCCGGCTGGGGTCGGAACTGGTGCGGGTGGCCTTTGAACACGTCAACCGCAAGGCCACCGACAAGGCGCTGCGCGCCGCCGCCAAGACGCTGGCGCTGCCGGACGTGGACGAGATGCTGGCCCGCATCGGCTCGGCCGAGATGTCGGCGCAGGAGCTGATCCGCGCGCTTTATCCCGACCTGACCCCGGTGGAAGAAGAAATCGACGCCACCCGCGCCGTCGCCGGGCTTGAGGCCGACCAGGAATTCACCCGCGCCCCCTGCTGCGACCCGCTGCCGGGGGAACGCATCGTCGGCATCACCTATCGCGGCAAGGGGGTGGTGATCCACGCCATCGACTGCCCGGTGCTGGCCGATTTCGAGGACCAGCCCGACCGCTGGGTCGATCTGCGCTGGCGCGAGGGGCGGCATCCGCCGGTCTATTCCTCGCGACTGGGGCTGACGATCCGCCATGACGCCGGGGTGCTGGGGCGGATCTGCACCCTGATCGGGGCGCAGGGGGCGAATATCTCGGATCTCGAATTCGTCGATCGCAAGCAGGATTTCTATCGCCTGCGGGTGGATGTGGAACTGCGCGACCGCGAACATCTGCACGCGCTGCTGACCGCGCTGGACGCCGAGCCGGACGTGGCGCAGGTGGCGCGGATCCGCGATTCCTCGGCCCGGCTGTAGATGCGGTTCCGGGCGCGGCTCCTTGCCGGCGCGGTCGGGACGGTTCCGCAGCGGCGGGAAGATGGCGCCGGGGTCCGGGTTCCCGGGGTCCGGCCGGGCTTTCCGGCTTGCAGCCCATGGATGAGGCTGGTTCATTAAGTCGGATTTTCCGGGAAGAGGACGGACCGGGTGTTCAAGCGCAAGCCACGCAGCTATTCACAGATCGCCAGTGATATCGTCTATCCGCGGGGCGGCTGGTCGCGGGCGGCGCGCTATATCGTCCACCGCGTCCGCCGCCTGCCCGACGAACCCAGCCGGATCGGCCGCGGGGTGGCGGCAGGTGTGTTCATCAGCTTTACTCCGCTGTTCGGCGTGCACCTGCTGGGCGGGCTGGCACTGGCCTGGCTGCTGCGCGGCAACCTGATCGCCGCGGTCCTGGGGTCGCTGATCGGCAACCCCGTCACCATCCCGTTCATTGCGGTGATGTCGGTGGGGTTGGGGCGCTGGATGCTGGGGGTGCCGGGCAGCATGTCCCCGGGGGTCATCATGGCCGCCTTTACCGCCGCGGGCGGGCAGCTATGGTATAACTTCATGTCGCTCTTTAACGGCAACGTGGCCGAATGGGATCGGCTGCTGGCCTTTTTCAACGGGATCTTCCTGCCCTATCTGGTGGGCGGCTTCATCCCGGGGCTGATCATGGCGACGGTGTTCCACTACCTGACCGTGCCGCTGGTGCGCACCTATCACCGGCGCAAGCTGCAACGCATGGCCCGCCGCCGCCCCACCTCGCCCACCGCAGAGGACGACGGGAACGCCGGGCAGGACAGCTAGACCCCCAGCCGGTCGCGCAGCGAATACCAGCCCATGCCGGCAACCAGCAGCGGCCAGCGCAGCGCCGCGCCCCCCGGAAAGGCAAGCGAGGGCAGGGCGGCCATCGTGTCGAACCCCTCGGACTGACCGATGACGGCCTGCGCCATCAGCTTTCCCGCCAGATTGGCCAGCGCGACCCCGTGGCCGGAAAACCCGCCGGCCGACAGGCAGTTGGGCGCCGGGCGGGCGAAATGCGGCATCCGGTTCATGGTGATCGCCAGAGTGCCGCCCCAGCCATGGGTGATCCGCACGCCCTTCAACTGCGGATAGACCTGCTCCAGCGGGCGGCGCACCTTGGCAACGATATCGCGTGGGAAACGATAGCTGACGCTTTCGCCGCCGCCAAAGACCAGCCGCCGGTCCTCGCTCAGCCGCCAGTAATTCACCACGAAGCGGGTGTCGTGGACGGCGATGTTTTCCGCAAGGATGTCGTCCGCGCGCGCGCCCAAAGGCTCGGTCGCAACGACGAAATTGTTGATCGGCATGACCCGCGCGGCGACCCCGCGGTCGAGATCGCCAAGATAGCCGTTGGCGGCCAGGATGACGTGATCGCAGCGCACCCGCCCGGCATCCGTCTGCACGACCGAGGCTTCGCCCGCCCGCGCCGCATGGCAGATCTGCTGCACATGCGCGCCCTCGTGGATGCGGACACCTGCCTCTGTCGCCAGCCGTGCCAGCCCCAGGACCAGCGCCAGGGGGTCCAGGTGCCCGGCGCCGCGGTCGATGTCGCCGCCGGCGTAAAGCGGCGACTTTACCAGCGCTCGCAGCCCGGCGGCGTCCAGCGGCTCGATCTGCGCATAATCGTAATCGCGGGCCAGACGCTCGGCGTTTGCGTGGGCGTGGCGAACCTCGCGCGTATTGCGGGCGGCATGGGCGATGCCGGGATGGACCGCCACCCCGGCCTCGGCCGCAAGGGCGCGGGTCAGGGCCTTGGCTTCCTCGGCCATGTCCCACAGCCGCCGCGCTGCCGCGCGCCCGGCCATCCGTTCAAGCTCGTCAATCCCGAGCCGCTGCCCCGAGCCTATCTGCCCGCCATTGCGCCCCGAGGCGCCAAAGCCCACCCGCTGCGCCTCAAGCAGCACGACCGAGCGCCCCGCCCGTGCCAGCGTCAGCGCCGCGCTCAGCCCAGTATAGCCTGCCCCCACCACCACCGCATCGGCGCGCGTCTCGCCCTGCAACGACGGAAAGGGCGGCAGGGCAGGGTTCTGTTCAGCGTAAAGGCTGGGCGGATATTCCCCGCGGCGGTCATTGGCGAAAAGCAGGTTCATGCGCGCCCCCATGTTCCGCCCAGCTTTACCACCCGCAACCCGGATAACGGAATGGCCGCGGGCCTCTTTCTTCATCACTGAAATATCCCGGGGTCCGGGGCAGCGCCCCGGTCCGACCGCGCAACCCCGCGCGCCAAAAGAAAACCCCGCGCGCCAAAAGAAAAAGGGGACCGACCCGGCCCCCTTTTCCCCAACAATTCCAGCAGCCTCAGCGCTTGGCCACATCCATGTAGTCGCGCCGGTCCGAGCCGATATACAGCTGCCGCGGGCGGCCGATCTTGCTGTCCGGGTCGCCCAGCATTTCCTTCCACTGGCTGATCCAGCCGACCGTGCGCGACAGCGCAAAGATCGGGGTGAACATCGAGGTCGGGAAGCCCATCGCCGACAGGATGATCCCGGAATAGAAATCGACGTTCGGATACAGCTTCTTCGAGACGAAATATTCGTCCTCAAGGGCGATCCGCTCCAGCTCCTTGGCGACTTGCAGGGTGGGGTTGTTCTCGATCCCGAGGATGTCCAGCACCTCGTCGGCCGATTCCTTCATGATCTTCGCCCGCGGGTCGAAGTTCTTGTAGACCCGGTGGCCAAAGCCCATCAGGCGGAAGGGGTCGTCCTTGTCCTTGGCGCGCTTGATGTATTCGGGGATGCGGTCGACCGAGCCGATTTCTTGCAGCATTTCCAGCGCAGCCTGGTTGGCGCCGCCGTGGGCGGGACCCCACAGGCAGGCGATGCCGGCCGCGATACAGGCAAAGGGATTGGCCCCCGAAGACCCCGCCAGCCGCACCGTCGAGGTCGAGGCGTTCTGTTCGTGGTCCGCGTGCAGGGTGAAGATGCGGTCCATGGCGCGGGCCAGCGCCGGATCAATGTGATAGGGTTCGGCCGGAACCGAAAAACACATGTGCAGAAAGTTCGACGCGTAATCGAGGTCGTTCTTCGGATAGACGAAGGGCTGGCCCAGCGAGTATTTATAGGCCATCGCCGCCAGCGTCGGCAGCTTGGCGATCAGCCGGATCGAGGCGACCTCGCGGTGGTGCGGGTCGTTGATGTCCAGGCTGTCGTGGTAGAACGCCGACATCGCGCCGACCACGCCGACCAGCGTCGCCATCGGGTGGCTGTCGCGACGGAACCCGCGGAAGAAGTAATGCAGCTGCTCGTGCACCATGGTGTGGTGGGTGATCAGCCACTCGAATTTTTCCATCTGCTCGGCGCTCGGCAGTTCGCCGTTCAGCAGCAGGTAGCAGACTTCCAGATAGTGGCTGCGCTCGGCCAGCTGCTCGATCGGGTAGCCGCGATACCACAGTTCGCCCTTGTCGCCGTCGATATAGGTGATCGCGCTTTCGCAGGCCGCGGTCGAGGTAAACCCGGGATCGAAGGTGAAGACGTTGCCCTGCCCGTACAGCTTGCGGATGTCGATACACTCCGCCCCGACGGTGGGGGTCAGGATCGGCAGCTCGAAATCCTTGTCGTTCAGCGAAATCCGGGCGGTTCTGGCTTCGGCCATCGCATATTCCTTTGCTCGAGGCCCGACGGGGCCGCTGCGTATGGGAACTCTCACGCCGTGGCGTCTGCCAGGCGGGCGAGCGTTTCGTCGCGCCCAAGGGCCAGCATCATGTCGAATATGCTCGGGGTCGAGGTCCGCCCGGCGAGTGCCGCCCGCACCGGGGCTGCGATCTTGCCAAGACCAAGTCCGTTCGACTCGGCTATCCGCTGTGCAATCGCCTCCAGGTCGTCTCGCGCCCAGATAACATTCTGCAACGCAGCGGTCAAATCCCTGAGTATACCTTTGGACACCGTATCCAGCACGGCGGCGGCCTTGTCGTCTTGCTGCACCGGGCGGTCGATCAGGGCGAATCGACCCTGGTCCAGAAGCTGGGGCAGAGTGCGGGATTTCTGTTTCAACACGGAAAGCGCCGGGGTCAGGCGCGAAAGCTGCTGCGCGGTCAGCGGCGGCTGGCCGGTGGCGGCAAGGAAACCTGCCAGCTCGTCCAGCAGCACCGCGTCGTCCATGGCTGCGACATGATGCCCCGACACATGCTCCAGCTTCTTGAAGTCCAGCCGCGCCGGAGCCTTGCCGATTCCCGACAGGTCGAACCATTCCCGCGCCTGCGCGTCGTCGAACAGCTCGTCGTCGCCGTGGCTCCAGCCCAGCCGGGCCAGGTAGTTGCGCATGGCTGCGGCCGGATAGCCCATGGCGGCGTATTCATGCAGCCCCACCGCGCCGTGGCGCTTGGACAGTTTCTTGCCGTCGGCGCCGTGGATCAGCGGGATATGCGCGAACACCGGCAGCGCCCAGCCATTGGCGGCATAGACCTGCGCCTGGCGGGCGGCGTTGGTCAGGTGATCGTCGCCGCGGATGATATGGGTCACCCCCATGTCGTGATCGTCCACCACCACCGCGTGCATGTAGGTCGGCGTCCCGTCCGAGCGCAGCAGCACCATGTCGTCCAGCTGGTCGTTGCGGAAGGTCACGTCCCCCTGCACCGCGTCGTGGATCACCGTCACCCCTTCGCGCGGGGCCTTCAGGCGGATCGCATAGGGTGCGTCAGGCCGGGTCGAGGGGTCCGCGTCGCGCCAGGGGCTGACAAAGGGGCGGTTGGGGTGTTCGGCCCGCCAGGCCTCGATCTCGGCCGGGGTGGTGTAGCAGGGATAGGCGGTGCCCGCCGCCATCATCTGGCGCGCGACCTCGGCGTGGCGCTCGGCGCGGGCGAACTGGCTGACCGGGTCTCCGTCCCAGTCCAGCCCCAGCCAGCGCAGCCCTTGCAGGATCGCCTCGGTCGCCTCGGGGGTGGAACGGGCGCGGTCGGTATCCTCGATCCGCAGCAGGAATTTCCCGCCGCGGCCGCGCGCGTAAAGCCAGTTGAACAGCGCCGTGCGCGCGCCGCCGATATGCAGATAGCCGGTGGGCGAGGGCGCGAAGCGCGTGACGACGGGGGATGATTGCATGGTTGCGTCCTGCTTCGGTCGTTCGGGCGGCGGGGCGGCGAAAGGCATTAACCTTTTGCTAAGGACCGCCGGGTTAGGATCGGCGCAGGGATACGCGAGGATTCAGGGTAAGGACAAGCGTGACCGCAGCGGATGCAGTGAACAATGCGGGCGCACAGCGCGGGCGGGCGGGCAGGGCCATGGCGGCGCTGACTACGCGGGGGCGGGTGTCGGAACGCTCGGCCGCAAGCCGCTCGACGGCGGAACTGGCGCTGCGGGCCGGGTTGCTGATCCGCGCGCCGATCCTGGTGTCCTTTGGCATCGGCCTGTGGTTTTCGCTGCGGTTCGAGCCGGGGGCAGCGCTTTACGCCACGGCCGCCATGGCGATGCTGCTGGGGCTGGTGGTGGCGCGATGGGTGCTGCGGCTGGCCGATACCGGGCGGATCGGCTGGGACCGGGCCGAGGTCCTGCGGATGGCGGCGCTTGGCGCGGCGCTGGTGCTGTCGGGGTTCCTGGCGGCCGGGCTGCGGCTGCACCTGGTGGCGGCACCGGTAATGGATTACCGCTATTACGGCCCTGTCGAGGGGCGGGTGGTGCAGATCGACCGCTCGGCCCGCGACCGGATGCGGGTGACGCTGGACCAGGTGGTGCTGCGCCATACCTCGCCCGGGCGCACCCCGCGGCGGGTGCGGCTGTCGCTGCCCCTTGACGCGCCGCTGCCCCCGACCTCGGCGCGGGTCATGCTGACCGCGCATCTGGGCCCGCCGCCGGCGCCGGCCGAACCGGGCGGATTCGATTTCCGCCGCACCGCGTTTTTCGCCGGGCTGGGCGCGGTCGGCTATACACGCACCCCGATCCTGCTGGTCGAGCCGCCGCCGCCGCGGCTGCTGGATGGCACGGCGATCCGGCTGCGGCTGTCGCGGTCGATGCAGCAGCAGATCGGCGGGCAGGCGGGGGCGGTGGCTTCGGCGCTGGTCACCGGCGACCGTTCGGGGATTGCCGAAGCCACCAACCAGGTGATGCGCGATTCGAACCTGTATCACATCGTCTCGATTTCGGGGCTGCACATGACCATGCTGGCCGGCTTCGTCTATGCAGCGTTGCGGCTGGTGCTGGCGGCGGTGCAGGGGCTGGGGCCGGGGGTCTTGGACGCGGCGCTGGCGGGCGCCCCGGTCCACAAGCTGGCGGCGCTTGCGGCGCTGGCGGCGGCGACGCTGTATCTGTGGGTTTCGGGCGGCGGGGTGCCGACCGAGCGGGCCTGGGTGATGGTGGCGGTGATGCTGGCGGCGGTGCTGCTGGATCGCCGGGCGATTTCTTTGCGCACGCTGGCGGTGGCGGCGCTGGTGATCCTGTATCTCGCCCCCGAGGCGCTGGTGACGCCCGGCTTCCAGATGAGCTTTGCCGCCACCGCCGCGCTGATCCTGCTGTTTCCCGCCTGGTCGCGCGGCGCGCAGCGCCTGCCATGGGTGGTGCGCGGGGCGACGCTGCTGGTGATCTCGTCGCTGATCGCGGGACTGGCGACGGCCCCGATCGCGGCGGCGCATTTCAACCGCTCGGCCCAATACGGGATCGTTGCGAACCTGCTGGTGGTGCCGGTGATGGGCAGCGTGGTGATGCCGGCGGGGGTGATCGCGGCGCTGCTGGCCCCGGTCGGACTGGCCGGGCCGGCACTGTGGGCGATGGGGCTGGGGACGCGCTGGATGCTGTGGGTGGCCGAAACGGTTTCCGGCTGGGGCGGCTCGGTCCTGGCGGTGCCGGCGCCGGACTGGCGGGTGCTGCCGCTGGGCGCTGCCGGGGTGGCGCTGTGGCTGTTTTCGCTGCAAGGCGCCACGCTGGCGACGCGGTGGCTGGGACGGGGCGCGGCGGTTCTGCTGACAGGGGCGGCGGTGCTGCTGTGGGCGGCAAGCCCCCGCCCCGACATCCTGATCGCGCCCGATGCCGCGGTGGTGGGGATCCTGACCCCCGCGGGCCGCGCTCTGTCGAAACCCGGCGGCGCCTTTGCCGCCGACAGCTGGCTGCACGCCGACGGCGACACGGCCGCCGTCAACCAGGCCGGCGCGCGCGAGGGGTGGAGTGGGCCATCCGCCGAACGCCGCGCCGTGATCGGGGGCATCGACGTGATCCACCTGACCGGCAAGACCGCCGCCGCGCGGGCCGGGGCCGCCTGTTCCGGCGGTGCCGTGGTCATCGTCGCCGCAAGGGTTCCGCCCGGGGTTGCCGGCGACTGCCTGCTGATCGAACAGGCCGCGCTTTCCCGCAGCGGTGCCCGCGCCGGCTGGCTGCAGGACGGGGAACTGCACTGGCTGACCGATGCCTCCATGGTCGGAGAACGGCTGTGGTCCTCGCCCGCCGAGCGGCGCCGTCGGGGACTGTCAGGGCGGGGACAGGGGCGCGATCCGCCATGAAAGGGGCGTCGGCGGTGGTCGGGCGGCCGCATATTGGCGCTTGCCCGCAACCCGCGCCCCTAGCGTGTGATGCGGAACGGCACCACCACGGATTTTGGCCGGAGGTCGGGGGGGGCCGGCATCCGGGGCAGGCGCCGCGCGTGCCGCATCAGCGCCGCATCGACGCCTGCGTCGCCGCTGCCTTGCGCCAGCGACGCCTGCACCCCGCCGCTGCTGTCGATGTGGACCAGCACGGTCGCCGCCAGTTGCCCGCGGGCCGAAACCCGTGCGCGGCTCATATGCCGTGCCGTGGCCTGGCGCACCTTGCTTTCCCAGGATTGCAGCGCCTGCCCCGAGGCGCGCGCGGCCTGCCCGCCGCCCCCGGCCGCCGTGGCTGCCATCGCCGACGTGCGGCCTGGGGCGTTGGCGCGCGGTTCGGCCTGCGCCAGCTTGGGGGGGGCTTCTCTGCGAGGCTGGTGCCGCGGGGCCGGTTTTTCCGGGGTCTCGCGCGGCGCGACGATGCGGCGCAGCGCCGGCGGCCGGCTGTGGGGCCGGGGGGCGGCGACGGGCTGGACCGGCTCGGCGATTGGCCCGGTTTCTGGCGGGGTG
>JAZIHR010000081.1:0-12871 GCA_036678445.1 Alphaproteobacteria bacterium | reverse complement strand
CCCCTGCCCCGTCCCCGTTCACCAGGTTGAACACGCCCTTGGGAAACCCGGCCTCGTCCATCATCTCGGCGAACACCATCGAGGACAGCGGCGCGATTTCCGATGGCTTCAGCACCACCGTGTTGCCCGCCAGCACCCCGGCCACGACCTTGAGCGTGACCTGGTTCATCGGCCAGTTCCACGGCGTGATCAGCGCCGCCACCCCGATCGGTTCCCACGCAACCATCGAGTTGGGCGCATGGGGCCCAAGCGGCCGGATGAATTCAAAGCTGCGGAAACTGTCGATGAAGGTTTCGATATGAGCCGCGCCAGAACCCGCCTGGTCGCCCCTGGACATCGAGGTCGGGGCCCCCATTTCGCAGGTCATCGCGCGCGCCACGTCGTCGTTGCGGCGCTTGTAGATTTCAAGCAGGCGCTCGACATGGGCCAGCCGCTGGGCCGGAGGGGTGGCGGACCAGGCGGGAAAGGCCGCCTTGGCCGCCGCCACCGCGCGGTCGGTGTCCTGCTGGCCGCCAAGCGAGATCACCGCAAAGGCTTCCTCGGTCGAGGGGTCGATCACTTCGAGGTCGCGGGCCGCCACGGGGTCCACCCAGGCACCGTCGATGTAGAACTTGCGCTTGTCTTCCAGCCCGGCCATTGCCCGAACTCTCCTCTCGATATCTGTCGCCGGCAGGGTTGCACCGCAATCGACCCGGCGCAAGGTCGGCCCGGTCGGCGATCTGGCAGGGGCACCCGGCATTTCGACCGGAAGCCTCTGGTAATCGGCGCGGCACGGCTTATCTGAAAAGCTGGGTTACACGAACAAGGATCACTGAATTGTCCCTGCGCATCAATGACATCGCCCCCGATTTCACTGCCGACACCTCCGACGGAGAAATCAGCTTCCACGAATGGCTGGGGAACAGTTACGGGATTCTCTTCAGCCACCCCAAGGACTTCACCCCCGTCTGCACGACCGAATTCGGCGCGGTGGCCCGGCTGGCGGCCGAATGGGAAAAACGCGGCACCAAGGTGCTGGGCGTGTCGGTGGACAGCGCCGAAGACCACCGCAAATGGAAGCGCGACATCGAGGCCTTCGCCGGCTGCCCGGCGAACTTCGCCATCGTCGACGATACCTCGCTGAAGGTGGCCAAGCTTTACGACATGCTGCCCGCCGAAGCCTATCTGCCCGACGGGCGCACCGCCAATGACAGCGCCACCGTCCGCACCGTCTATATCATCGGCCCGGACAAGAAGGTTCGGCTGATGATGACCTATCCGATGTCGGTGGGCCGCAACTTTGCGGAAATCCTGCGGGCGCTGGACGCGGTGCAGGCGACAGACGGGGTGCCGATCGCCACCCCCGCCGACTGGCGCCCGGGCGAGGACGTGATCGCCGCGCTGTCGCTGACCGACGAACAGGCCGAGGCCAAGTTCGGCAAGGTGGACCACAAGCTGCCGTATCTGCGCCTTGTCGCCCAGCCCGGGCGCTAAGCCGGCCCTCGTTCCCGGGCCATGCAAAGGAAACGCCCCGGTCATGCCGGGGCGTTTTCTTTCGGGCGCGATGCCCGTGGGGTCGGGGATCAGCCGCAGCTGACCTTCACCAGCCGACCCGAGCGGTTGTATTCGAAATTGACCCGGTTCGGGCTGAAGTCCGCGGTGACCGGATCGCCGGTGCGATAGTGGCGATAGACGGTCCCGGCCGGCAGGGTGATCGCGGGCGAGCGTTCCCCGATATACTGCTGGTAGTCGGCCGCGATGCAGCTTCCCGGCCCTTCGGGCACGATGATCGTGGTGGTCTGGGGCGGCGGCGCACAGGCAGCAAGCGCAGCAGTTCCCCCGATGGCGGCGATGATGACAGGCAGGCGCATGGCAGACTCCTTTGTTTACGTTCCTTATTCAAGCGAGTCGCGGCCGGATGGTTCCATGGCAGCCAGGATCAGCGAGGTCTCCATAGGGATGCCCGGTTGAAAGACAAAGCCGCCGGGACAAGGCACATGGGTAGAACGAAAAGCGCCCCGGAAAGCCTCGGGGCGCGTGTCATCAAAGGCGCCAGACAAGCACCACCCGGGTTGGCGGCGACCGGCCTGCGCCGGGCGAATCAGAACCTGAAGCCGGCAACAATCTGGGTGCTTTTCCCGGTGGCGCGCAGGCCCAGAACAAGCCTGTCCACGGACAGGGCCAGGACGCCGCCGAAATTCCCCTTGTAGTCCAGGTCGGGATCGGTGTCCGCGTAGCACTGATAACCGATATAAGAATCGGGACAGTCAGCGGCCGATTCCCGGACACCGGCCAAAAAGGCTGCATCCGCGCGGAAACGCCCGTTGTCCATCATGTTCCCGCCAAGCAGGATGTTATACGACGTTCCCTGTTTCGGCATGTTGTCTCGACCCCAGGTCGAATCGAGCATCGTTCCTTCGGCCCCGAGGTCGAACCCCAGCACCAGCTTGCTGTTGACCAGTTGGTGCATGAAGCCGATCGAAAACGGCGTATCATCGTTTTCAAACGCCCCATCGGTCCTGGCGCTGCCGGCGCCCAGATAGAACGTATTTCGCAGCGACGTGCCGTCCTCAGCCTGGGCATGGCCAGCCGACACCGCGAGCAACAGGCAAGAGCACAGGGCTTTAACTGTCTTCACAAGACACTCCTTAATATTCAAGCGAATGGAGTATCTGCTACGTTCTGCCCCTGTCGTTTTCCACTGCCGAATAAGGACAATTTTCGGCAGAAACAGAAAGGGGCGCCGCGGCGCCCCTTTGTGTCTTATTTCTTTTCTTCGATGATCTGCACCAGATGCGGGATCGAGTTGACCATGCCGCGGACGGCGGGGGTATCCTCAAGCTCGCGGGTGCGATGCATCTTGTTCAGGCCCAGGCCCTTGAGCGTGGCGTGCTGGACCTTGGGACGGCGGATCGGACTGCCGATCTGCTTGACGACGATGGTTGCCATGATCAGCCCTCTGCGGTCTGGGCCGCCGGCGCCGCGGCGGCGGGTTTGTCTTGCTGCGGCAGGATGTCAGCGACCTTCTTGCCGCGGCGGCTGGCCACCGAACGCGGCGAGGCCTCGGCCTTGAGCCCGTCGATGGTGGCGCGGATCATGTTGTAGGGGTTCTGCGACCCCAGCGACTTGGCCACCACGTCCTGCACGCCCAGCATCTCGAACACGGCGCGCATCGGGCCGCCGGCGATGATCCCGGTCCCCGGGACGGCGGTGCGCATCACCACGCGACCAGCGCCGTGGCGGCCTTCGATGTCGTGGTGCAGCGTGCGGCCATCGCGCAGCGGCACGCGGATCAGGCCGCGCTTGGCCTGTTCGGTCGCCTTGCGGATCGCCTCGGGCACTTCTTTCGCCTTGCCCTTGCCAAAGCCGACACGGCCGCGCTGGTCGCCCACGACGACAAGCGCCGCAAAGCCGAAGCGCTTGCCGCCCTTGACGGTTTTCGACACGCGGTTGATCGCGACCAGGCGATCGGCGAATTCCGGGGTTTCCTCGCGCTCTTCGCGGCGGCCCCGGCGGTTGTCACGTTCTGCCATGCGGCATTCCCTATCCTGTGGCGCGCTGCGCGCCGTCAATACCGATCCTGGTGGGCCGCCGCTGGGACGACCCCCGGATCATCGGAGCGGCGCGCCGCTTGCACGACGCGCCGCCCGCAACCGATCAGAACTTCAGACCGCCTTCGCGGGCCGCGTCGGCAAGCGCCTTGATCTTGCCGTGGAACAGGAAGCCGCCACGGTCGAACACGACCGTATCGACACCCTTGGCCTTGGCCCGTTCCGCGATCGTGGCGCCGATCTTGGCGGCAGCCTCGACGTTGTTCTTGCCGACCACGCCCAGATCCTTTTCCAGGGTCGAGGCCGAGGCCAGCGTCACGCCCTGCGCGTCGTCGATCAGCTGGACGCTGATGTTCTTGGACGAACGGTGGACGGACAGCCGCGGACGCCCGTCGGACATCGCGCGCAGTTTGTTCCGGACGCGCATGCGGCGTTTCTGGAACAGTTCTCTCTTGTTCAGTGCCATCTGCGTGATCCTTACTTCTTCTTGCCTTCCTTGCGGAAGACCTGCTCGCCCTTGTAGCGGATACCCTTGCCCTTGTAGGGCTCGGGGCGGCGCCACTCGCGGATATTCGCGGCGACCTGGCCGACGACCTGCTGGTCGATGCCTTCGACCACGATCTCGGTCTGCTTGGGCGCGGCGACGGCCACGCCCTCGGGCGCCTCGAAGTTCACGTCATGCGTATAGCCGACCGACAGCTTCAGGACCTTGCCCTGCATCGCCGCACGGTAGCCGACGCCCTGGATTTCAAGCTCTTTCTTGAAACCTTCGGTCACGCCGGTGACGAGATTCGCGACCATCGACCGCGACATCCCCCACTGCTGGCGGGCCCGCTTGGACAGGCCGCGCGGCTTGACGCTGACCGCGCCGTTTTCCAGCACCAGGTCCACGTCGTCGGTCGCGGTGAAGCTGCGCGTGCCCTTGGGCCCCTTGACCGAGATGGTCTGGCCCTTGATTTCGGCCGTCACGCCCTGGGGCAGTTCGACCGGTCTTTTACCAATCCGAGACATCCTGCCCTCCTTAGAACACCGTGCAGAGGACTTCGCCGCCAATATTGGCGCTGCGAGCCGCTGCATCCGACATCACCCCGCGGGGCGTCGACACGATCGAGACGCCCAGACCATTGCGGACCTGCGGCAGCTCTTTCGCGCCGGCGTAAACGCGGCGGCCGGGTTTGGACACCCGGGCCAGTTCGCGGATCACCGGGGCACCCTCGAAATACTTGAGGCTGATTTCCAGTTCGGTGTGACCGGCCTCGGTCTTCACCTCTTCATAGCCGCGGATGTAGCCCTCGGCCTTCAGCACGTCCAGGACCCAGGCGCGCAGCTTGCTGGCCGGGGTGCGGACGGTGGATTTCCCGCGCAGCTGAGCGTTGCGGATGCGGGTCAGCATATCGCCGAGCGGATCGTTCATCGACATCTTTCCTGCCCCCTTACCAGCTCGATTTCACCAGGCCGGGGATCTGCCCGAACGAGCCCAGCTCGCGCAGCATGATCCGCGACAGTTTCAGCTTGCGATAATACGCCCGCGGACGGCCGGTCAGTTCGCAGCGGTTGTTCAGCCGGGTCGGCGACGAGTTGCGCGGCAGCTCGGCCAGCTTCAGCGTGGCCTTGAAGCGCTCTTCCATCGGCTTCGACTGGTCGTTGATGACTTCGTTCAGAGCAGCGCGCTTGGCGGCATACTGGGCCACCAGACGCTCGCGCTTCTTCTGACGTTCGATCATGGATTTCTTTGCCATATCGTTCTTCCTCGCGCGATCAGCTGTTGAACGGCATGTTGAATTGCTTCAGCAGCGCCTTTGCCTCGGCGTCGGTCGCGGCGGTGGTGCAGATGATGATGTCCATCCCCAGCACCTCGTCGACCTTGTCGAATTCGATCTCGGGGAACACGATCTGTTCCTTGAGACCCATGGCATAGTTGCCGCGGCCGTCGAACGACGAGCCCTTGACGCCGCGGAAGTCGCGGACGCGGGGCAGCGCGATGTTGATCAGGCGGTCCAGGAATTCATACATCCGGTCGCCGCGCAGCGTGACCTTGGCACCAAGGGGCATTTCCTCGCGCAGGCGGAAGCCGGCGATGGATTTCTTGGCCTTGGTGATCACGGCTTTCTGGCCGGCGATCAGCGACAGTTCTTCGGCGCCCTGACGAACCTTCTTGGTGTCCTTGACGGCTTCGCCGATGCCCATGTTCAGGACGATCTTGTCCAGACGCGGGATCATCATGTCGTTCTTGTAGCCGAATTCTTCCTTGAGCGCGGCCCGGATCCGGTCACGATATTCCGCCTTGAGGCGCGGGGTGTATTTCGCGGCGTCCAGCATCAGATCACGTCTCCGGTGGTCTTGGCGAAACGGACCTTCTGGTCGCCTTCCATGCGGAAGCCGACGCGGGTCGGTTTGCCGTTCTTGTCCAGCAGCGCCAGATTCGACAGGTGGATCGGCATGTTCTTGGGGATGCGGCCGCCCTGGCTGGTCTGCGACTGGCGGGTGTGGCGCAGCGCGACGTTCACGCCATCCACGATTGCCTTGTCATCCTTGGGCATGACTTGCAGGATCTGGCCCTGCTTGCCCTTGTCCCTGCCGGTCAGCACGACGACGGTATCGCCTTTTTTCAGCTTCGCAGCCATCACAGCACCTCCGGCGCCAGCGAGATGATCTTCATGAAGTTCTTGGCGCGCAGTTCACGCACGACCGGCCCGAAGATACGGGTCCCGACCGGCTCGCCCTGGTTGTTCAGGATCACTGCGGCGTTCGAATCGAAGCGGATCGAGGTTCCGTCCTCGCGCTTCACTTCCTTGGCGGTGCGCACGACGACGGCCTTGCGGACGTCGCCTTTCTTCACGCGGCCGCGCGGAATCGCCTCTTTCACCGACACCACGATGATGTCGCCGACGGAGGCGTAGCGGCGGTGCGAACCGCCGAGAACCTTGATGCACTGCACCCGGCGCGCGCCGGAGTTGTCAGCGACATCCAGATTGGTCTGCATCTGGATCATGGTTTGCTCCCGACCTATGGGGACCGGTTGCAGTCCCGGCCCCAGGGTTTCGATATGTCACGGACGGGCCCTTGTGGCCGCCGTGGTTGGCGTTCAGGCCTCGGCGGCCTGGGACGCGCTGTCGTCGGTCAGGACGGTCCAGCGCTTGGTCTTGGAAATCGGCGCGCATTCGATGATGCGGACGGTGTCGCCGATCTTGAAATGGTTTTCCGCGTCATGGGCGCGGTATTTCTTGGTCGAACGGACAATCTTGTTCAGCAGCGGGTGCTTGAAGCGGCGTTCGACCAGGACGGTGACCGTCTGCGCGTTCTTGTCGCTGGTCACCTTGCCTTGCAGGATGCGTCTGGGCATGGGTCCGGCTCCTTACTGCGACGTCGCGGCGTTGGCCGCTTTCTGGTTCATGACGGTCAGCACGCGGGCCACGTCCTTGCGGACCGAGCGCATGCGCGCGGTCGATTCGAGCTGGCCGGTGGCCTGCTGGAAGCGCAGGTTGAACGCTTCCTTCTTCAGCGCGATCAGCTGCTCGCGCAGCTGCTCGGGCGTCTTGTCTCTCAGTTCCTGCGCTTTCATGCGCCTTTTCCTTTCAACATCACCGGAGGGCCCCAGCACCCTGGGCCACCCTGATTCCCGGTGGAGTTCGAGATGAAGGCCTGCCCATACGCGGGATTTCCCCGGCTGGCAAGCGCTTTCCCGCAGGAACGCCGGGGCAGGCGACATCGCCTCGTCCCGCCCTTTCGGGATCTGGGGATTGCCGCCGGACAGCAGCCTGGGGGCCACCCCTGCCATGCCGGCACGATGACATGGAAAAGCCCCGCCAAAGCGGGGCTTTTCACAAGGCAGGCGAAGCGTTGCTTACCAGTCTTCGCGATGCACGATGCGGGTCAGGACCGGCAGTTTCATCGCGCCAAGGCGCAGCGCCTCGCGGGCAATGTCGTCCTCGACGCCGTCGATCTCGAACATGATCCGGCCGGGGTGGACGCGGGCGGCCCAGAAATCGACCGAGCCCTTGCCCTTACCCATCCGCACTTCGGTCGGCTTGCCCGACACCGGCACGTCCGGGAAGATCCGGATCCAGACCCGGCCCTGACGCTTCATGTGGCGGGTGATCGCACGGCGCGCGGCCTCGATCTGGCGTGCGGTGACGCGCTCGGGCTCGGTCGCCTTGAGGCCGTAAGAGCCGAAGTTCAGGTTGAACCCGCCCTTCGCCTCGCCGTGGATCCGGCCCTTGTGCTGTTTGCGGAACTTCGTCCGTTTCGGTTGCAGCATTCCTGTTTACTCCTCAGCGCGCGTCGCGGTCGCGGCGCGGGCCGCGGGGGGACGGGCCTTCCTGCGCCTCGGCGGCCTTGCGGTCGTGGGCCTGCGGGTCGTGCTCCATGATCTCGCCTTTGAAGATCCAGACCTTGACGCCGATGATCCCGTAGGGGGTCGAGGCTTCCGACAGCGCATAGTCGATGTCGGCCCGCAGCGTGTGCAGCGGCACCCTTCCCTCGCGATACCATTCGGTCCGCGCGATCTCGGCACCGCCCAGGCGGCCGCCGACATTCACCCGGATCCCCAGCGCGCCCATGCGCATGGCGTTCTGCACCGCGCGCTTCATGGCGCGGCGGAACGACACCCGGCGCTCAAGCTGCTGGGCGATCGATTCGGCCACCAGCTGCGCGTCCAGTTCCGGCTTGCGGACCTCGACGATGTTCAGGTGCAGTTCCGAATCGGTGAAGTTCGCCAGCTTCTTGCGCAGCGTCTCGATGTCGGCGCCCTTGCGGCCGATGATGACGCCCGGGCGGGCGGCATGGATCGTCACGCGGCACTTCTTGTGCGGACGCTCGATGATGACACGGCTGACACCGGCCTGCTTGGCATCCTTGTGGATGAACTCGCGGATCTTGAGATCCTCGAGCAGCAGGTTGCCGTAGTCCTTGCTTTCGGCGAACCAGCGGCTGTCCCAGGTGCGGTTGACCTGCAGGCGCATCCCGATGGGGTTGACCTTCTGACCCATTACGCGAGCTCCTCGGCAGCGGCGGCTTGATTGGTGGCGGCGACGCGTTTCTGCGACTTGGCGGCCTTCTTGGCAGCCTCGGCCTCGGCGTCGATCTCGCGCACCTTGATGGTGATTTCCGAGAACGGCTTCAGGATCTTGCCGAACCGGCCACGGGCGCGCGGACGGCCCCGCTTCATCACCATGTTCTTGCCGACCCACGCCTCGGCGACGACCAGCTGGTCGACGTCCAGATTGTGGTTGTTCTCGGCATTGGCGATCGCCGACTGCAGGCATTTCTTGACGTCGCCCGCAATGCGGCGCTTCGAGAAGGTCAGGTCGGCCAGCGCCTTTTCGACCTTCTTGCCGCGGATCATGGCGGCGACCAGATTCAGCTTCTGCGGCGAGGTGCGCAGCATCCGGGTCTTGGCCATCGCCTCGTTATCCGCCACGCGGCGCGGATTCTGTTCCTTACCCATGACGGTTTACTTCCTTTTCGCTTTCTTGTCGGCCGCGTGACCGTAATAGGTCCGCGTCGGCGAATATTCACCGAACTTCTGGCCGATCATCTCCTCGGTCACGTTGACCGGGATATGCTTGTGCCCGTTGTAGACGCCGAACGTCAGGCCGACGAACTGCGGCAGGATGGTCGAACGGCGCGACCAGATCTTGATGACGTCCGAACGCCCCGATTCGCGCGCCTTTTCGGCCTTGCGCAACACATAGGCGTCGACGAACGGGCCTTTCCAAACTGAACGTGCCATGGATCAGCGCCCCTTCTTCTTGGCGTGGCGCGACCGCAGGATGTACTTGTCGGTCGACTTGTTGGAACGGGTGCGCTTGCCCTTGGTGGGCTTGCCCCACGGGGTGACCGGGTGACGGCCGCCCGAGGTCCGGCCCTCACCACCGCCGTGCGGGTGGTCGATCGGGTTCATCGCGACGCCGCGGACGGTCGGGCGCACACCCAGGTGCCGCATCCGGCCGGCCTTGCCGAAGTTCTGGTTCGAGTGGTCGGGGTTCGACACCGCGCCAATGGTCGCCATGCATTCCTGGCGCACCAGCCGCAGTTCGCCCGAGGACAGGCGGATCTGCGCATAGCCGCCATCGCGGCCCACGAACTGCGCATAGGTGCCGGCCGAGCGCGCCAGCTGGCCGCCCTTGCCGGGCTTCAGCTCGACGTTGTGGACGATCGTGCCGATCGGCATCCCCGAGAACGGCATCGCGTTGCCCGGCTTGATGTCGGCCTTTTGCGAGGCGACGACCTTGTCGCCCACGGCCAGACGCTGCGGCGCGATGATATAGGCCTGCTCGCCGTCGTCATAGCGCAGCAGCGCGATGAAGGCGGTGCGGTTGGGATCGTATTCGATCCGCTCGACCGTCGCCGGAACGTCCAGCTTGTTGCGGCGGAAATCGACGATGCGGTAGAGCCGCTTGGCCCCGCCGCCCTTGTGCCACATGGTGATCCGCCCGGTATTGTTCCGGCCACCCGACTTGCTCAACCCGACGGTCAGCATCTTGACGGGGCGGCCTTTCCAAAGCTCCGAACGGTCGATCAGCACCAGCCCTCGCTGGCCAGGCGTCGTCGGCTTGTACGACTTGAGTGCCATGGTTTCTGTCTTCCGTTTGCCTTGGACCAAAGGTCCGTTTCAGTCCGAACTGCGGCCCCCGGATCGAACCGGGGGCCGCATCTGCAATCACAGCCCGGTGTTCACGTCGATGCTGTTGCCAGCCTCGAGCATCACATAGGCTTTCTTGACGTCGCTGCGCACGCCGGGGCGGCCGCGGAAACGCTTGGTCTTGCCCTTGGTCACGACGGTGTTGACCGCCTTGACCTTGACGTTGAACAGCGCCTCGACCGCTTCCTTGATCTGCGGCTTGTTGGCCGATTTCGCCACTTCAAAGGTCACCGCGTTGGCCAGTTCCCCGGCCATGGTCGCCTTTTCGGTGATGACCGGCTTGACGATCACGTCGTAGTGTTCGGGTTTCGCGCTCATCTCATGCACCTTTGCCCAGGCGGGCTTCGAGGGCCTCGACGCCCGCGCGCGTGATCACCAGTGTGTCGCGGCGCAGGATGTCGTAGACGTTGGCGCCCATCGAGGGCAGGACGTCCACACCTTGCAGGTTGCGCGCGGCGCGGGCGAAGTTCTCGTTCACATCGGCGCCGTCGATGACCAGGACGCGCTTCCAGCCCTGTTCCTTGACCGCCTTGGCGACGGCCGCGGTCTTGGCTTCGGCCAGGTCCAGGCTGTCCACGATCACCAGCTTGCCACGGGCGGCCTTGGCCGACAGCGCATGCTTCAGACCCAGCGCCCGGACCTTTTTCGGCAGGTCAAAGGCGTGGCTGCGCGGCGTCGGGCCGGCATAGACGCCACCCTTGCGGAAGATCGAGGCCTTGCGCGACCCGTGGCGAGCGCCGCCGGTGCCCTTCTGGCGATAGATCTTCTTGGTCGAATAGCTGACCTCGGACTTGGTCAGCACCGAATGGGTGCCGGCCTGTGCCTTGGCGCGCTGCCAGCGCACAACCCGGTGCAGGATGTCCGCGCGCGGCTCCAGCCCGAAGATGTCGTCGGACAGCTCGATGTCCCCGGCCTTGCCCGAGGAAAGCGAAATCACGTCGAGTTTCATTTGCTCTCGTCTCCCTCAGGGGCAGCGGCCTCGCCTTCGGCGGCGGTCGACGCCTGGGCTTCGGCCAGCGCAGCCTCCTGGGCGGCGGCTTCGGCCTCGGCCGCGGCCAGGCGCGCGGCTTCTTCCTCGGCAGCGGCCTGGGCGGCAGCTTCTTCGGCCAGACGCTTGGCCTCACGCTCGGCCGAACGCAGCGCGGCGGGGAAGATGGTGTTTTCCGCGACCGGCTTTTTCACGGCGTCCTTGATCGTGACCCAGCCGCCCTTGGAACCGGGGACCGAGCCCTTGACCATGATCAGCCCGCGGTCGGCGTCGGTGCGCACGACTTGCAGGTTCTGGGTGGTGACCCGCGCCGCGCCCATGTGGCCGGCCATCTTCTTGCCCTTGAACACCTTGCCGGGGTCCTGGCACTGGCCGGTCGAACCGTGCGAGCGGTGGCTGATCGACACGCCGTGCGAGGCGCGCAGACCGCCGAAGTTGTGCCGCTTCATCGCACCGGCAAAGCCCTTGCCGATCGAGGTGCCGGCGATGTCGACGAACTGACCCGCAAAGTAATGCGCGGCGATGATTTCCTCGCCCACCGGGATCAGGTTTTCTTCGGACACGCGGAACTCAACGATCTTGCGCTTGGGCGCCACGTTCGCTTTCGCGAAATGGCCGCGCATCGGCGAGCTGACGTTCTTGGGCTTGGCATCGCCCGCGCCCAGTTGCAGCGCGGCATAGCCGTCGGTTTCATTGGTGCGCTGCGCGACGACCTGAAGGTTGTCAAGTTGCAGCACGGTCACGGGCACCTGGCGGCCGTCCTCAAGGAACAGCCGGGTCATGCCCAGTTTCTTGGCGATAACACCAGTCCGCATGATGGCCCCCTTACACCTTGATCTCGACATCCACGCCGGCGGCGAGGTCGAGCTTCATCAGGGCGTCAACGGTCTGGGGCGTGGGGTCCACGATGTCCAGCAGCCGCTTGTGGGTCCGGATTTCCCACTGGTCGCGCGACTTCTTGTCGATGTGCGGGCCGCGCAGGACGGTGAATTTTTCGATCTTGTTCGGCAGCGGAATCGGGCCGCGCACCTGCGCGCCGGTCCGCTTGGCGGTGTTGACGATCTCGGCGGTGCTGGAATCAAGCACGCGATAGTCGAACGCCTTGAGCCGGATACGGATGGTCTGGCTTTGCATCAAGCATCCCTCGGATGGGGATTTCAGTCGAGAGGCTGACAGCGCACCACGCGAAGCCAGCGTCGGACCCTAAACAGAAAAACTGCAAGGCCGCCCCCATAGCGGGCGGCCTGCGCAGCTGCAACCGATTCGAGTGCGTGTGGACGGAACCGGCGGCGATGGCGGCTTTTGGCCTAGCTTTCCCCCCGAGTCAAGCATTGCAGCATGTCAGGCAAGGTCGATGTCCCTCAAGCAGCGATCCACACGCGCCTGCAAACGTTCGTCGGGGGTATCCGCACCAGCGACAGGACAGAAAACAACGGTTCCTGAGAAGCAATGTGCGCTTCCCCCTCACCCCTATTGAAAGTCAAATCGCCATCGAACATTGGACAATCCCTGTTTTGGAACAAAGCAAAGCCCGCCCCGTTTCGGGGGCGGGCCTGTGTCGCGGTTCCGGTGGGGCGGTTGCCCCCCGGGATCACTCGATGATCTTGGCGACGACGCCGGCGCCGACGGTGCGGCCGCCTTCGCGGATGGCGAAGCGCAGTTTTTCTTCCATCGCGATCGGGGCGATCAGCTCGACCTCGAACTTCAGGT
>JAZIHR010000080.1:0-13224 GCA_036678445.1 Alphaproteobacteria bacterium | reverse complement strand
GTGCGGGGCCGGGGCCCAGTGCCTCGGTCAAGGCGGCCGCCAGCGGGTCGGCCGAGCCGTCGGGCATGGTCGCCGCAACCGGGGGCGGGGCATCGGCGGGCAGCACGCCCGCGCCCCCGCTTGCGCCATAGTCCGCCCCCACCGGCTGCGCCGCCGCCACGGCCGCCGCCAGCGCCGCCGCCAGCGGGTCGTCGGAATCAGCCGACACGATGTCGCTGGCCACGATCATGCTGCCGCCACCGTCGGGTGCGACCACCCCCAGCGGGTTCGCGGGCAGCCCTTCGTGGATTTCGGCCATTACCGCCTGCCAGATCTCGGCCGGCAGCCCGCCGCCGGTCACCCCCGAAAGCGGCGTGTTGTCGTCGTAACCCATCCAGACGCCGGTCACATACTGCTCGGTAAAGCCGATGAACCAGGCGTCGCGATAGGACGAGGTGGTGCCGGTCTTGCCCGCCACCTCGCGCCCGGGAAGCCGGGCGCGGGTGCCGGTGCCGCTTTCCACGACCTGCCGCATCATCCAGATCAGCTCGGACGCGGCCTTGGTCGAGATCACCCGCTGCCCCATGCCGCCGGCCTGCCCGATCAGGGGCTTGTCGTCGCCCTTGATGCGCAGTTCGACCAGCCCATAGGGGCGCACGGCGGTGCCGCCGTTGCGGATGCCGGCATAGGCGCCGGTCATTTCCAGCAGCGTGGTTTCCGACACGCCCAGCCCCATCGAGGGCCCCGCGGTCAGGTCATGGGCAAAGCCAAAGTCGCGCGCCACGCGGCGGACGTTGTCGCGGCCCACGGCCTCTTGCAGGCGGATGGTCGAGGTATTGATCGACTTGGCCAGCGCGGTGGTCAGGGTGATCTGGCCCAGGTGGTTGCGGGTGTAGTTCTTGGGGGTCCAGGGCTTCGAGCCCTTGATGTGAATGGTGATCGGCGCATCCAGGATGGTGTCGTTGGGCGAGAACCCCTGATCCAGCGCCGCCGCATAGACAAAGGGCTTGAACGCCGAGCCGGTCTGCCGCTTGGCCTGGGTCGCGCGGTTGAAGGTGCCCGCGGCGGTGGTATCGCGCCCGCCGATCATCGCGCGCACCGCCCCATCCGCCGACATGACCACCACCGCGGCCTGCACCCCGGATCCGTCCTTGACCTTTTCGTCGAACACCCGCTTCAGCGCCCGTTCAGCCTGACGCTGGATGGTCTGGTCGAAGGTGGTGGTGATGGTCACGTCCTCGGTGGTTTCCGAGGTCAGGAATCCCGGCCCCGATTCCATCACCCAGTCGGCGAAATACCCGCCGGCACGGGCGGCGGCCGCCTTGGACAGCACCGCCGGGTTATCCACGGCCTGCGCGTATTCGGCCTGTGTCAGGTAGCCCTGTTCCTGCATCAGCCCCAGGATCAGCCGGGCGCGATCCTGCGCGCGTTGCAGGTTCGAGGTCGGGGCAAAGAAGCTGGGCGCCTTGAGCAGCCCGGCCAGCATCGCGGCCTCGGCCGGGTTCACCTCGGCGGCGGATTTGCCGAAATAGCGCTGCGCCGCGGCCTCGAACCCGCGGGCGCCGGCCCCCAGGTAGCTGCGGTTCATATAGATGTTGAGGATGTCCGACTTGGAATATTTCGCTTCCAGTGCAAGGCTATAGGGGATTTCCTTGACCTTGCGCCACAGCGAGCTGGTCCGGCAGGAGGCCTCGTATTCGGCTTCGTCCTTCCACTTGATCGGGTCGAAGCCTTCGCCCAGGCACAGCAGCTTGGAAACCTGCTGGGTGATGGTCGAGCCGCCGTGTCCCGAAAGCGCGCCGCGTCCCTGCGACAGGTTGATGCGGATGGCGCCGGCGATGCCGCGGGGGTCGATGCCGACATGATCGTAGAACCGCTTGTCCTCGGTCGCGACGACGGCATCCCGCAGATAGGGAGAGATCTGGTCGGCGCTGACGGTGTTGTAGGTCTCGCCCCGCCAGGCGAACACCCGCCCCTCGCGGTCGAGCATCGTCACCGAGCCGCGCGCCCGGGCGTCGAACAGCGCCTGCGGATCGGGCAGGGTCGAGTAGTAATAGGCGACCGTCAGCCCCAGGATCAGCGCCAGCGCCAGCCCGGTGCGCCAGAACGCCCCCCAGATCACCCGCCAGACCAGCGCCACCGCCCCCGTCACCCCGCGGGTGACGAAATTCCCGCGCTTGCGGGGCTTGCGAGGGGCCTGCTGCGCCCGGCGCGCCTGTTGCTGCGGCGGCAGGCCACCGCCCGCGGCCGCCGGGCCTTGCGGGGGCGGGGTGGCGGCATAGCGCTTGTCGGCGGCGATGCGCCGGGGCCGTTCGGGTGTCTTCATGCCTGCATCCTGGGACCGTTTCGCGGCCTTTTTCCGGGGACCACATATAGCACGACAAGTGATTTAGAAATGATTACCGCGCGCCGGTGAACGAGACGTGACCCGGTGGGCGAGGTGATGCCGATGGGCATGCGCCGTGCGCGGTGGCGCGGCTGCATGGGTATTTGGGCCAGAAAGAAGTCCTTGCGGGGGTTCCCCGGGGCGCGCGGCCGCGGTTCAGGCCACGCGGGCGACGACGAAATCGGCGAGCTCGGCCAGCAGCTGGCGGAGCTCGTTTTCGGGCAGGTCGTCCAGCGCGCCGCGGGCGCGGGCGGCCCAGGACAGTGCGTCGGCGCGCGCGGCCTCGATCGCGCCGTGGCGGGCAAGGATCGCCAGCGCCTGTTCCAGGTCGCCGTCCTGCTGGTCGCCCTTTTCGATGGTGCGCTGCCAGAAGGCGCGTTCCCCGGCGTCGGCCTGTGCCACTGCCTTGATGACCGGCAGCGTCAGCTTGCGTTCGCGGAAATCGTCCCCGGTGTTCTTGCCGATGGTTTCCACCGAGCCGCTGTAGTCGAGGATGTCATCGACGATCTGGAAGGCGATTCCCAGCGCGTCGCCATAGTCGTAAAGCGCGCGCACCTGCGCCGGGGTGGCGCCGGCAATCACCGCCCCGACCTCGGTCGCGGCCGAAAACAGCGCCGCGGTCTTGCCGCGGATCACTTGCAGATAAACCGATTCGCCGGTGCCCAGATCCTGCGCGGCGGTCAGTTGCAGCACCTCGCCCTCGGCGATCACGGCCGAGGCGTTGGACAGGATCTCCATCACCCGCAGGTTGCCGGTTTCCGTCATCAGCTGGAAGCTGCGGGCGAACAGGTAGTCGCCGACCAGCACGCTGGACTTGTTATCCCACAGCAGGTTGGCGGTGGGCCGGCCGCGGCGCTGGCGGCTTTCGTCCACCACGTCGTCGTGCAGCAGTGTGGCGGTGTGGATGAATTCGACCGTGGCGGCCAGCAGGTGGTGATGCGTGCCCCGGTAGTCCAGCATCCTTGCGGCGGCCAGGGTCAGCATCGGGCGCAGCCGCTTGCCGCCGGCCTCGACCAGGTGGGCGGTGACCTCGGGGATGCGGGGGGCGTGGCGGCTTTCCATCCTTGTGCGGATCAGGGCGTTCACGGCCTCCATCTCGGGGGCCAGAAGAAAGGACAGGCGGTCCAGCGGTTTGGCCACGGTTTCGTTCACACCCATGAAAACACCCCCTTTGCGCCCGGTCTGTGCACCTGCTTTGCGTCGGTTCTTTGCCATGCGCCCATGCGCCATATATGCGCCCCGCCCATTGCCACGGCGTGGACAGTTGCGCAACTGCGCCCTAGCGTGCGCGGGATGAAGGAAGTCCTGCGCACCACCGATCCGCTGACCATCACCCGCGCCTGCGGCCTGCTGGAGGCCGAGGGGATTGCCGCGTTCCAGTTCGACCAGCACATGAGCGTGCTCGAAGGCTCGATCGGGGTGCTGCCGCGACGGCTGATGGTGGCGGACCGCGATCACTTCATGGCGGCGGCCATCCTGCGCGACAACGGTATCGGATGACGCGAGACGACGGATTCCTGGGCGGGCGGCTGGTGTTGCGCCAGCCTGCGCGCGGCTATCGCGCCGGCACCGATGCGGTGATGCTGGCCGCGGCCTGTCCCGCGCGGCCGGGCGAACGGGTGCTGGAACTGGGCTGCGGGGCGGGCGTCGCGCTGTTCTGCCTGGGCGCGCGGGTGGGCCCGGTGCTGCTGACCGGGCTTGAGCGGCAGGAAGAACTGGCGGCGCTGGCGCGGCATAATGCCGCCGCCACCGGCATCGCGGCGCGAATCGTGTCAGGCGACCTGGCGGCGATGCCCGCCGGGCTGCGGGCGGAAAACTTCGATCACGTCATCGCGAACCCGCCGTTTTTCGTCAGCGGCACCAAGGCGCCCGATGCCGCCCGCGCCGCCGCCCGGCACGAGGACACCGCCCTGGAATGCTGGATCGACGCCGGGTTGCGGCGGTTGCGGCCGGGGGGCGCGTTGACGCTGATCCACCGGGCCGAGGCGCTGGACCGGATCCTCGTGGCGCTGACCGGGCGGGCGGGTGCGGTGTCGGTGCTGCCGCTGGCCGCGCGGCAGGGTCATGACGCGGGCCGGGTGATCGTCCTGTCGCGCAAGGGCGCGCGGGGCGGGCTGCGGCTGCACGCGCCCTTTGTCCTGCACGCCCGCCCCGCGCATGAACGCGACTGCGAGGACCTGAGCGCCCCCGCCCGGGCGGTGCTGCGCGATGGTCTGGCCATCGTCGGCGGGCAGGTGGAGGGATGCGATGTTTCAGGTGACAGCCGCGTGGAAACATGCTGCACTGACCCCATCGACCCATAGCAGGAGGATCGAATGACGGTTCAGTCGCATGTCGCGGAACTGCGCAGGAAACACCAGCATCTTTCAGAGGAAGTCGAGCGTGCGCAGCGCGCTCCGGGTTCGGACGACCTGTCGATCGCGGCGATGAAAAAGGAAAAGCTGCGACTCAAGGAAGAAATCGAGCGGCTGTCGAACTGATTGCCGGGCAGTCCCGGCGCCCGACCGGCGGGCGCCCTGACCAAAGGATTGCAGCAGGGGGATCGGCCGCGCGCCGGTCCCCTTCGTGTTTCCTTTCGGCCTGCGGGGCGGGTCGTGCGCAGGGGCGACCGTGCGTGGGGGCGGGCCGGTAGCCGCGCCGATTCCCGGCTGCGGCCGATTCTTTCCTTGCCGTTCGGGGGCCGCTATGAGACGGCACAGCCCGGATACCGAACTCATGGCAAACAGCAGGAGCTGCCGATGAGCATGATGAGAATGTCCGCCGCGGGTCTTGCGCTGCTGGCCTCGGCCCTGCCGGCCGCGGCCCGCAACCAGATTCAGGTGGCAGGCTCGTCCACCGTGCTGCCCTATGCCACCATCGCCGCCGAAGCCTTTGCCGATAATACCGATTTCGCGGCCCCCGTGGTCGAGGGCGGCGGCAGCGGCGCCGGGATCAAGCAGTTCTGCGCCGGCGTCGGTGCCCGGACCATCGACATCGCCAATTCCTCGCGCCCGATGACCGCCCCGGAACTGGCGGACTGCCATGCCAACGGCGTGGCCCGGGTGATCGAGGTGCGCTTTGGCTATGACGGCATCGTCTTTGCCTCGGGGATCGGCGGTCCCGATTTCGACCTGACCACGCAGGACATCCAGCGCGCCCTGGCCGCCGAGGTGCTTGTGGACGGGCGCCTGGTCGCCAACCCGGCCCGCCGCTGGGCGGATGTGAACCCGGCGCTACCGGCGCAGGACATCGCGGTTTTCGTGCCCGGCACCAAGCACGGCACCCGCGAGGTGTTCGAGGAAAAGGTCATGGCGGCCGGATGCGCGGCCTCGGGCGCGCGTGAGGCGCTTGTGGCGTTGCAGGGCGACAAGGCCGCAAGGGAAATCTGCACCACGCTGCGCGGCGACGGGCGGGCGGTGGATATCGACGGCGACTATACCGAGGCGCTGGCCCGGGTCGAAAGCAACCCCAACGGGATGGGCGTCTTTGGGCTGTCGTTCTACGAAAACAACACCAGCCGCCTGAAGGTGGCGCCGGTCGATGGGGTGATGCCTTCGGTCGCAAGCGTCGCGTCGGGGGAATACCCGGTGTCGCGGCCGCTGTTCTTCTACGTCAAGGCGGATCACTTCGGCCGCGTGCCCGGGCTGAAGGAATTCGCCGAGTTCTTCGTTGTCGATGCCATTGCCGGCCCCGGCGGACCGCTGGCGGACTACGGGCTGGTGCCCGACCCGCAGCTGGCCACGGTGCAGGCGGCGGTGGCCGCGGAAAAAACCATGGGCGCAGACTGACCACGCAACCGCCCGCAGGCGCGGCCGCGCCTGTCTCGGGCAAGGTCCGCCGCCCGGCGCTGCTTTCGAGGATCCATGCCACCTCTTGCGACACTCATCATCATCCTGGGGCTTGCGGGGCTTGGCTACCTGCTGGGCCACCGACGTGCCGTCACGCTGGTCGCCGGCGATACGCGCCGCCTGCATTCACGCCCCGCCTATCACGGCTGGCTGGTCGTCCTGCTGACGGTGCTGCCGCCGCTGGGGCTGCTGGCGCTGGCGGGGCTGGTCCGGGCGCTGGTTCCCGGCGCGGCCGAAAGCACGGGGCGGCTGGTGCCGGCGCTGCTGCTGCTGGCCGCGCTGGCCGGGCTGGGCGCGGGGCTTGCCCGCGTCTCGTCCCGGTTGCGCGCCCGCAACGCGGTCGAGCGGGTGATCGGGCTGCTGCTGATCCTCAGTTCGCTGATCGCCATTGCGGTGACGCTGGGCATCGTGCTGTCGCTGGTGTTCGAATCGGCCAGCTTCTTCCGGCTGTATCCCTGGCACGAATTCCTGTTCGGCACGGAATGGGCGCCACGCTTTGGCGGCGGCTCGAAACTGGGGATGCTGCCGCTGCTGTGGGGGACGCTGTATATCAGCTTCATCGCGCTGGCGGTGGCGGTGCCGGTGGGGCTGTTCGCGGCGATCTACATGTCCGAATACGCAACGCGGCGGGTGCGCTCGGTCGCCAAGCCGGCGATCGAGGTGCTGGCCGGGATCCCCACCATCGTCTACGGGCTGTTCGCGCTGGTCACCGTTGGCCCGCTGATCCGCGACTGGCTGGCGCAGCCGCTGGGCCTTGGCGACAGCGGGGCCTCGGTCGCCACTGCCGGGCTGGTCATGGGGATCATGCTGGTCCCGTTCGTCAGCTCGCTGTCCGACGACATCATCAGCGCGGTGCCGCAGTCGCTGCGTGACGGGGCGCTGGGGCTGGGCTCGACCCCTTCGGAAACCATCCGCCATGTGGTGATCCCGGCGGCGCTGCCCGGCATCGTCGGCGCGGTGCTGCTGGCCGCATCCCGCGCCATCGGCGAAACCATGATCGTGGTGCTGGGCGCCGGCGCCATGGCGAAAATCAGCGGCAACCCGTTCGAGGCGATGACCACCATCACCGTCAAGATCGTGGGCCAGCTGACCGGCGACAACGACTTCAACTCGCCCGAGACGCTGGTCGCATTCGCGCTGGGGCTGACCCTGTTCGTGATGACGCTGGGGCTGAACGTGTTCGCGCTATACATCGTGCGCAAATACCGGGAGCAATACGAATGAGCGATCCGTCCCGGCCCGTCCCGCGTTCCCGCCGCACGCTGCTTGAAACCGATGCCCGCACCCGGCGGCGCAACGCGGCCGAGGCGCGGTTCCGCGCCTATGGCGCCGCGGCGATCCTGGCGGCCATGGCGGCGCTGGCGGTGCTGATGTTCACCGTGTTCCGCGACGGAGCCTCGGCCTTTGTGCAAGCCCGCGCCACGATCCCGGTGATGATCGAGGCCGATGTCGTGGACCCGCAGGGCAACCGCGACCCCGCCGAGATGGCGAAGATCCTGACCATGGGCTACGGCCCCCTGCTGGACCAGGCCCTGACCCGCGAAATCGAGCGCAGCGGCATACAGGTCGATGGCCTGACCGAGCGCGACATCACCGGGTTTCTGTCGGCGCAGGCCCGTGCCGACCTGCGCCGGGCGGTGCTGGCCGACCCCTCGCTGGTCGGGCAGGAAATCGAGTGGCGGATGATGACCTCGTCGCGGGTGGATGCGATGCTCAAGGGCCGGGTGACCCGCGAGATGGCGGCGCGGGACGCCAGGACCTCGGTCGCGCAATACGACCTGGCCATGGCGCTGCGCGACCGCGGCGTGGTGCGCGCGGGGTTCAACTGGCGCTTCATCACCGCGCCCGACGGGTCCGACAGCCGGCCCGAATCGGCGGGGCTGGGGGTGGCGATCCTGGGCTCGTTCTACATGATGCTGATCGTGCTGGCGCTGGCGCTGCCGATCGGGGTCGCGGCCTCGATCTGGCTGGAAGAATTCGCGCCCAGGAACCGGCTGACCGACGTGATCGAGGTGAATATCTCGAATCTCGCCGCGGTGCCCTCGATCGTGTTCGGGATTCTGGGGCTGGCGGCGTTCATCAACTTTGTCGGGCTGCCGCGGTCGGCCCCGATTGTCGGCGGGCTGGTGCTGACGCTGATGACCCTGCCCACCATCATCATCTCGACCCGTGCGGCGCTGAAAGCCGTGCCGCCCTCGATCCGCGATGCGGCGCTGGGGGTGGGGGCGTCACGGATGCAGACGGTGTTCCACCATGTGCTGCCGCTGGCGATGCCCGGCATCCTGACCGGCACCATTCTGGGGCTGGCGCAGGCGCTGGGCGAAACCGCGCCGCTGATGCTGATCGGGATGGTGGCGTTCGTCACCACCTATCCTTCGGCTCCGCCGCAGGGGCTGTTCGACCCGGCCTCGGCGCTGCCGGTGCAGATCTACAACTGGACCCAGCGCGCCGACCCGGCATTCTTTGAACGCGCGGCCGGCGCGATCATCGTGCTGCTGGTGTTCCTGCTGGCGATGAACCTGGTCGCCATCTGGCTGCGCCGCAAGTTCGAGCGCCGCTGGTAACCGCGACCGGAAAGACCATATCCATGAACGACATGACACAGGCGGGGCGCAGCGTGCAGACCGAGATCCGGGACGTCAAATTCGAATGCCGCGACGTGCAGGTGTGGTACGGGGCAAAACACGCGCTCAGGGATGTGGGCGTCGATATCCTCGACAAGACGGTGACGGCGTTCATCGGCCCCTCGGGCTGCGGGAAATCGACGTTCCTGCGCTGCCTGAACCGGATGAACGACACCATCCCTGCGGCGCGGGTGGGCGGGCAGATGCTGCTGGACGGCGAGGATATCTACGACCCGCGCGTCGATCCGGTGCAGCTGCGCGCCCGCGTCGGGATGGTGTTCCAGAAACCCAATCCGTTTCCCAAGTCGATCTATGACAACGTGGCCTATGGCCCTCGCATCCACGGTCTGGCGCCCTCCCGCGCCGATCTGGATGCGGTGGTGGAAAAATCCCTGCGCCGGGCGGCGCTGTGGGACGACGTCAAGGACCGGCTGCACGATACCGGCACCAGCCTGTCGGGCGGGCAGCAGCAGCGGCTGTGCATCGCCCGTGCCATCGCCACCTCGCCCGAGGTGCTGCTGATGGACGAACCCTGTTCGGCGCTGGACCCCATCGCCACGGCGCAGATCGAGGAACTGATCGACGAATTGCGCGACCGCTATTCGGTGGTGATCGTCACCCACTCGATGCAGCAGGCGGCGCGGGTCAGCCAGAAAACCGCTTTTTTCCACCTGGGCGAGTTGGTCGAATACGCCAGCACCGACGATATTTTCACCAGTCCGAAGGACCCGCGGACGGAAAGCTACATCACCGGCCGGATCGGCTGACGGAAAGGACGTTCCCCATGCACAGCGACAAGCACATCATGTCCGCTTTCGACCGCGACCTGGAAAGCATCCAGGCCGAGGTCGTTCGCATGGGCGGGCTGGTCGGGACGGCGATCGCCGATGCCGCGCGCGCCCTGGAAACCCGGGACGAGGCCCTGGCCGACGAAGTCCGCCGCCGCGACCACGAGATCGACCAGCTTGAGGTGCAGATCAACGAATCCGCCGCGCGGCTGATCGCGCTGCGCGCGCCGCGCGCGACCGACCTGCGGCTGGTGCTGACGGTCATCAAGGTCGCCTCGGCGCTGGAACGGGTGGGGGACTATGCCAAGAACATGGCCAAGCGCACCCATCTTCTGGCGCAGATGCCGGTGATTCCCGGTGCGGGGCTGGCCCTGCGCCGGATGACAGAGGCCGTCAGCGCCCTGCTGCGCGACGCGCTGGACAGCTATGTGCGCCGCGATGCGACGCTGGCGGCCGAAGTCCGCGCCCGCGACATCGAGGTGGACCAGATGTACAGCGCGCTGTTCCGCGAGTTCCTGACCCATATGATGGAGGACCCGCGCAACATCACCGCCTGCATGCACCTGCATTTCATCGCCAAGAACGTCGAGCGGATGGGCGACCACGCCACCTCGATCGCCGAGCAGGTGCTGTATCTGGTCTCGGGCACGCTGCCCGAAGACCCGCGCCCGAAAAGCGACAGCGTGGCCGCGGTGAACATCGGCGGGGCAGAAGGGTAAGGCGGGGACGAACCCGCAGTTACCTGCCCCCGCAAAGGGCGCTTTCATCCTGCCGCAAATGTTCCGGGCCTTTCGAAGGCCCCGAACAACAGGCGGACCGGAAACCGGCCCGCAATCCTGTTCCCCACAAGACTGCTCCGCCGGAATGATCCGGCGGGCCCGGTTTCTGTAAGCCTGCCCGCGGCGGCGGCCCGGCTGGCGGCCCGTTTTCAGCAAGAAACGCCACCATGGCAGCCCGGGGCAGGCCCCGGGTCTGCGTGCCTAGAAATGAATCGCCCGACCATAGGCGTCCAGCACCGATTCGTGCATCATCTCGGACAGGGTGGGGTGGGCAAAGACCGTGTGCATGAAGTCTTCCTCGGTCAGTTCGGCGGTCTTGCCGATGACATAGCCCTGAATCAGCTCGGTCACCTCGGCGCCGACCATGTGGGCGCCCAGCAACTCGCCGGTTTTGGCGTCGAAGATGGTCTTGACCATCCCTTCGGGTTCACCCAGCGCGATGGCCTTGCCGTTGCCGATGAAGGGAAAGCGGCCGACGCGGATCTCATGGCCGGCTTCCTTTGCCCTGGCCTCGGTCAGCCCGACCGAGGCGACCTGCGGCTGGCAATAGGTGCAGCCGGGGATGTTCGTGGCCTTGACCGGGTGAACGGTCCGGCCGGCGATCAGTTCGGCCACCATCACCCCTTCGTGGCTGGCCTTGTGGGCAAGCCACGGCGCGCCGGCCACGTCGCCGATGGCGTAAAGCCCGGCGACGCCGGTGCGGCAGTATTCGTCGGTCACTACATGGCTGCGGTCCAGCCTGACCCCCAGCGCCTCAAGCCCCAGCCCCTCGACGTTGCCGACGATGCCGACCGCGGAAATCACCGTGTCGAAGTCCTGCGTCACGGTCTTGCCGCCGGTTTCGATATGGGCGGTGACGGTCTTGCCCTTGCGGTCGAGCTGCTTGACCGTGGCCTTTTCCATGATCGTCATGCCCTGCTTGACGAACTGCTTTTTCGCAAAGGCGGAAATCTCGGCATCCTCGACCGGCAGCACGCGGTCCATGACCTCGACCACCGTGGTCCTGGCGCCCAGAGTGTTGAAGAAGCTGGCGAATTCGATCCCGATCGCGCCCGAGCCGATGACCAGCAGGTTTTCCGGCATCCGCCTGGGCACCAGCGCGTGGCGATAGGTCCAGACCAGCTCGCCATCGGCTTCCAGCCCCGGCAGTTCCCGGGCGCGGGCGCCGGTGGCCAGCACGATGTGTTTCGCGGTGATTTCCTCGGTGCCCTTGTCGGTCGTGACGGTGATCTTGCCGGGCGCGGTCAGCGTTGCCTCGCCCATCAGCACGGTGACCTTGTTCTTTTTCAGCAGGTGCCCGACGCCGCCGGCCAGTTGTCTGGCCACGCCGCGCGACCGCTGCACCACTGATTCGAGGTCGAAGCCCATGTCCCCGGCCTTCAGCCCGAAGTCCTTGGCCCGGCCCATCAGGTGGAACACCTCGGCCGAGCGCAGCAGCGCCTTGGTCGGGATGCAGCCCCAGTTGAGGCAGATTCCGCCCAGGTTTTCACGCTCGATCACCGCGGTCTTCAGCCCCAGCTGCGCCGCGCGGATCGCGCAGACATAACCGCCGGGGCCGGCCCCGATCACCACCGCATCGAAACCTTGTGCCATCGGTGCCCCTCTTGTCTGTCTGGTTCTGATGGCGTTCACATTTGCAGGGTCAGGGCAGATCGGCAAGCGACAGTCTGCCGGAAACCAGTGCGCCGTAACCGCCGGCCTCCATCACCGCGCTTTCGGCCGCGGTGGGCGCGCGCCCCAGCGGTTCGTTGCGCCACGGAAAGCGGCCGAAACGCGCGATGGTGTCGCGGTGCAGCTGCGCGTGCAGCAGGTTTTCGCCCGGCATCCTCTGGGCGAACAGCTCGACCGCCAGATCCTGGTCGGCCAGCTCTTCGCTGTGCTCGAACGGCAGGTAAAAGAACTGCCGCGCCGGTTCGGGGGTGGCAAGATCGTGGCCTGTGTCCAGTGCGGCGCGGGCGATGCGCAGCGCCAGCGGGTCGGTGGAAAAGGCGCGGGCATCGTTGCGGAACATGTTGCGCGGGAACTGGTCGGTCAGGATCAGCGCCGCCAGCGTGCCGGTGGCGCTGCCGGCCCAGGCCGCGGCCAGCCGCGGCGCGTCGATCCAGGCGGCCATGAAGCGGTCGCGGATCAGCCGGTCCAGGTCGTCGCTTTGCTGGTACCAGCCCGCGGGGCCGGTCTCGTCGATCCAGAAGCGGATGAGGTCCTCGGGCATCGGATCGGCGGGCACCGGGGCGGTGGCGTCATGGGTCATGTCTGGTCCTGCGGATGAGAGGTGTGGCTGTCCCCAGCCTCGGCCAGCGCGGCCTCGACCGCAACCGGGGTGGCGGCGGGCAGCAGCACGGCAAAGCTCTGGTCCATGCTGGGCGAGGCGCGCCGCGTCATCCGCCAGGCGCCATAGCCGGTCAGCAGCACCAGCAGCACGGCCATGTAGACCCAGAACCCCTTGGGGCCGATCAGTGTCATCAGCCAGCCGGTCAGGATCGGCCCGAACACCGACCCCGCGCCGTTGACCAGCAGCAGCCCGGCCGAGGCCGCCGCCATGTCCGAGGCGTCCAGGAAGTCGTTGGTATAGGCGATCAGCAGCGCATAGACCGGGTTGGCGACGCCGCCCACCAGCGCCGCGGCCAGCAGGTAGCCCCATGTGCCCATGTCGGCGATTGCCGCCACCGCGGTGACCATCGCGCCGAACCCCGACAGCGCCATGATCAGCTTGCGCCGGTCCAGCCGATCCGACAGCCAGCCGATCGGATATTGCGCCAGCAGCCCCCCGACCGAGATCGCCGCGATGAAGGCCGAGATCTGCCCGACATCCATCCCGACCACCGCCCCCCAGACCGACCC
>JAZIHR010000079.1:0-13242 GCA_036678445.1 Alphaproteobacteria bacterium | reverse complement strand
GGGAGGGCGAGGGCCGGCATTGTGCTGGGGGGGGGTGTGATCGGGGCGGCGGTGGACGCAAGCAACGGCGCGATGCGGGATCTGGTGCCGAATCCGGTCGAGGTGGATCTGGACTGCCGCTGAGTCGCAGCTGCACATCGAAAAGAGGGGTGAGAGGCTGGACAGCGACCCAAGCGGGGCTCGTTGCGGCTGCTTCCTTCCGGACCTGACCGGGTTGGCGAGGCGCCTGCCCGCGCCAGCCTCTCGGGGCCTCAGATAGGGCCGGTCGCCCGCCGATGCAAGGCGCAACCTGCGGGCTGTCGCCGGACCTGCGGCGGGGGCCGAACTTGCGTCTCGCCGGGTGGGGGGCTAAGAGGCCGGCGTTTCCAGGTTCCGGATGTTCACGATGAAATTCTCCCTTCGCCAGGACAGCGATCTGCCAGCCGAGGTGTTGTTCCGCGCGGTCAGCGACTTTGACCGGATCGAGCGGATGCTGGCGCGGCGCGGGATCGAGGTATGCCGCAACGCTGTCGTTGCCCCTGCCGTGGGGGCGGGGTGGGGCGTCGGCTTCGACCTGCGCGGCAAGCGGCGCGAGCTGCAACTGGACCTGGAACAGTTCGACCAGCCCGAACGAATCGCCATGAACGGCGTCGGAGAGGGGCTGAACATCGCCATTGCCCTGACGGTGATCGCGCTGACCCGGGCCAAGTCCCGCGCCCTGTTCGAGGTCGAGCTCAGGCCGCGCCACATGCGGGCACGGCTGATGTTGCAGACCGCCAAGCTGGGGAAAAGCCAGCTTGACCGGAAATTCGCCGAGCGCGCCGGCCGTTTCCTGGACGACCTGACCGGCCAGGCTGACCAGCCAGGGCGACTGGTGGTCCCCGGCGGCTGACGGGCCGATCTTCGCAACCGATTCCGGCGGGCCGCCCTGACGGGGCGGTTGCCGGCAGGCTGGCCTTGGGCCAGCCCGTGCGCCAGGGTGGCGGCGATCAGCCCTCTGCCGGCGCGGGGGCCTGTTGCTGCGCCCGCAGCGGGTCCGCCGGGTAGACCCCGAGGATGGTCAGGCGCGAGGTGAAATAGCGCAGTTCTTCCAGCGCGCGGGCGACCGGAGGGTCTTCGGGATGGCCCTCGATGTCGGCATAGAACTGGGTCGCGGTGAACACTCCGTTCACCATGTAGCTTTCCAGCTTGGTCATGTTGACGCCGTTGGTCGCGAACCCGCCCATCGCCTTGTAAAGCGCCGCCGGGATGTTGCGGACACGAAACACGAAGCTGGTCAGCATCCGGTCGTGGCCCTCGCGGTCGGGGCGGCGCGAATGGTCGGGGCGGCGCGACATGATCAGGAAACGGGTGGTGTTGTTCTGCCGGTCCTCGATTTCATCGGCCAGCCGGTCCAGCCCGTAGATTTCCCCGGCCAGCGGGCTGGCCAGCGCGGCAAGGCTGCGCTGCCCGGCCTTTGCCACATGCGCGGCGCTGCCGGCGGTGTCGGCGCCGGTGATGGTGCGGATGGCGTGGCGGCGCAGGAAATTGCGGCATTGGCCCAGCAGGACGGTGTGGCTCATCGCCTGGGTGATCTCGTCCAGGCGCACTCCGGGCAGGCCCAGCAGGCTGATATGCACCCGCACGAAGGTCTCGTCCACGATATGCAGGCCGGATTCGGGCAGCAGGTGGTGGATGTCGGCGACCCGCCCGTAGGTCGAGTTCTCGACCGGCAGCATCGCCAGGTCGGCCGTGCCGGAACGGCAGGCCTCGACCGTGTCCTCGAAGGTGGCGCAGGGCAGGGCCTCCATTCCCGGGCGGGCGCGGCGGCAGGCCTCGTGCGAATAGGCGCCGGGTTCGCCCTGAAAGGCGATCCTGCCGGTGGCCGGGAAATCTGCGGAAGGGGCGGGATCGGACATGGGCGCACCTGTGCTGGCATCCGGAAGTGGCGGTCCGGCCGGAAGGGCCGGGCGCGGGCTGGGCGGGGCCGGATTGACCGGGCTGCAACAGGGGCCGGCAATCGTCGGGCGCCGCCGAACTATACCTTGAACCGGCGAAGTGAAAGCGGATAGATAGCCCACAGACAAACGCCCGGACCACGAGGAAATGCCCATGTTCAACACGATGACCGTGACCAAGACGGCCGGTGCGCTGATCGGTTCACTGCTGTTTCTGCTTCTGGCATCGTGGTTCGCCTCTTCGCTTTACCACGTCGGCCCCGGCCATGTCGCCGAGGGCGAGGAAGTCCCGCAGGCCTATCGCATCGCCGTCGCCGATACTGCGGATACTGCCGCCGAGAACACTGCCGACACCGGCCCCGACTTCGAGACGCTGCTGGCCTCGGCCGATGCCTCGGCTGGCGAAAAGGCGTTCGGCAAGTGCCGCGCCTGCCACAAGCTGGACGGCTCGAACAGCGTCGGGCCGCATCTGGACGGCGTGGTGAACCGCGACAAGGGCTCGGTCGAGGGCTTCAGCTATTCGACCGCCGCGCAAGAGATGGAAGGCGTGTGGACGCCCGAGAACATCAACGCCTTCATCACCAACCCCAAGGACTATATGCCGGGCACCAAGATGACCTTTGCCGGGATCAAGAACCCGGTCGAGCGGGCGAACCTGGTCGCCTATCTGGAAACCCAGAACTGACCTCTGGCCCGCCCCCCGCGGCGTCCCGGGCGGACGCAGGGGGACTGCGGCGGGCTATGGTGATCAAAACCCCCACAATGAACAAGGCGCGGGCTGGTCCCGCGCCTTTTCTGCATCCTGCGGCGGCGGTCACGACTGCGCCATCCGGGCTGGCAGGCCGCGGCATGTGGCTTGCGACCGGCCGTCCGCCTGCCTAGCGTCGGGGCGATTGCCGGGTGCCGCGTCAGCCCGCCCGGCGCAGGTCAGCAGGGGGCAGCCGCATGGTCGCGACACGGGGTTTTCTTTCGATGGTCCGGTGGGGGGCGCTGGCGCTGCTCGGCGGCGCCACGGCAGTGCTGGCGCAGGACGGTGGCGCGACGGCCACCATCGTCGCCCACGGCGTCGGCACCTTTGACGATCTGCGCCTGTCCGCCGATTTTCCGCATCTGCCCTATGTGAACCCCGATGCGCCCAAGGGTGGCGAGATCAGCGAATGGGCCCCGGGCGGGTTCGACAGCTACAATCCGTTTACCATCAAGGGACGGGCGGCGGCCCGGTCCTCGATCATGCTGGAGAGCCTGCTCGAAGGCACCGCGGATGAGATCGGCGCCGCCTATTGCCTGTTGTGCGAGACCGTCGAATACCCCGAAAGCCGCGACTGGGCGATCTTTACCCTGCGCGAGGGGATCAGGTTTTCCGACGGCACGCCGATGACCTCGACCGACGTGCTGTTTTCCTATGAAACCTTGCGGGACAAAGGGTTGTCGTCGTTTCGTGCAGTGATTTCCCAGATCATTTCCGATGCTGAGGTGCTGGATGAACGCCGCATCCGCTTTACCTTCACCCCCGATTACCCGCGCCGCGACGTGATCCAGGCGGCGGGCGGCCTGCCGATATTCTCGATGGCCGACTTCAATAAAAATCAGCGGGATATAGCGCAAAGCTCGAATCTGCCTTATATCGGCTCGGGGCCTTATGTCTTTGGTCAGGCCGATATGGGCCGCTCGGTCACCTGGGTGCGCAGCCCTGATTACTGGGGCGCCGAGCTGCCGATCAACCGCGGCCGCCATAACTTCGACCGCATCCGCATCGAGTATTTCGGCGACTACGATTCGGCCTTCGAGGCGTTCAAGGCCGGCGAATATACGTTCCGCAACGAAGCCTCCTCGATCCACTGGGCGACGCGCTATGATTTTCCCGCCTTTCGCAACGGCTGGGTAAGGAAAGAGGAACTGCACGACGGCAATATCGCCAACGGCCAAGCCTGGGCGATCAACCTGCGCCGTCCGCAGTTCCAGGACATGCGGGTGCGCGAGGCGATCGGGCTGGCCTTCAACTTTGAATGGTCGAACGCGACGCTGTTCTACGGGCTTTACGAACGGGTCAAGAGCTTCTGGGACAACAGCGAGCTGGCCGCGACGGGGCTGCCGGATGCGGCCGAACTGGCGCTGCTCGACCCCTTGCGCGCCGACCTGCCCGAGGCGGTGTTCACCGAATCCGCCGCGCTGCCCCCGGTCAGCGGCGAGCGGCAAAGCGACCGCGGCAATCTGCGCCGCGCGGCCGCGCTGCTGGACGAGGCCGGCTGGACCATCCCCGAAGGCAGCCGCGACGGGCTGCGCCGCAACGCGCAGGGCCACCCGCTGCGGGTGCAGATCCTCAACGATTCCCAGACCTTCGACCGGGTCATCAACCCATGGGTGGAAAACCTGCGCGCGCTGGGGGTGGATGCCAGCAATGCGCGCGTGGACGATGCCCAGCTGGAAGACCGCCGGCGCAACCATGATTTTGACGTGATCACCGCGCATCTGGGGCAGGACCCGATTCCCGGCGCCGGGTTGCAGCAGTATTTCGGCTCGGCCGCGACGGGGGATGTGTTCAACATCATGGGGCTGGCCAACCCGGCGGTGGATGCGCTGATCGCGCGGGTGGAGGCAGCCACCACTCAGGACGAGCTGACCACCAGCGTCCATGCGCTGGACCGGGCGCTGCGGGCGCTGCATTTCTGGGTGCCGCAGTGGTTCAAGGGCAAGCACACCGTCGCCTATTGGGATATGTTCGGCCACCCCGATGAACTGCCCCCCTATGCCCTGGGCGAGCTTGATTTCTGGTGGTTCGATGCGGATAAGGCGGAAACGCTGAAAAAGGCCGGGGCGCTTCGCTGACGGCCGGGGCGCGGAAGCGGGCAGGAACCACCGGATGGGCGCATATCTTCTGCGGCGGCTGCTGCTGATCGTCCCGACGCTGGTCGGGATCATGCTGGTCAACTTTACCCTGACGCAATTCGTCCCCGGCGGCCCGATCGAACAGATCGTGGCCCGCGTTCAGGGCGAGGGCGACGTGTTCCGCAACATCGCCGGCGGCGGCGACGCGGGGCATGGCGCGGCCACCGAGCGCTATGCCGGCGCGCAGGGCCTGCCGCCCGAATTCATCGCCGAGCTGGAACGCGAGTTCGGCTTTGACAAGCCGCCGGTGCAGCGGTTCCTGTCGATGCTGGGCAACTACCTGCGCTTCGATTTCGGGCAAAGCTGGTTCCGCTCGATCTCGGTGGTAGAGCTGGTGATCGAAAAGATGCCGGTCTCGATCACCCTGGGCCTGTGGTCGACGCTGCTGGCCTATCTGATCTCGATCCCGCTGGGCATCCGCAAGGCGGTGCGCGAGGGCACGGCCTTTGACACCTGGACCTCGACCGCGATCATCGTGGGCTATGCGATCCCCGGCTTCCTGTTCGCGGTGCTGCTGATGGTGCTGTTCGCGGGCGGCAGCTACTGGCAGATCTTTCCGCTGCGCGGCCTGACCAGCGATAATTTCGCCGACCTGAGCCTGTGGGGCAAGGCCAAGGACTATCTGTGGCACATCGCCCTGCCGGTGGCGGCCTCGACCATTTCCAGCTTTGCCACGCTGACCCTGCTGACCAAGAACAGCTTTCTGGACGAGATCAACAAGCAATATGTCATCACCGCCCGCGCCAAGGGGCTGACGGAACGCCGGGTGCTTTACGGGCATGTGTTCCGCAACGCCATGCTGATCGTGATCGCCGGGTTTCCGTCGCTGTTCCTGGGGGTATTCTTCGGCAGCTCGATCCTGATCGAGACGATCTTTTCGCTGGACGGGCTTGGCCGGCTGGGGTTCGAGGCGGCGGTGCAGCGCGACTACCCGGTGATCTTCGGCACGCTTTACGTGTTCGGGCTGCTGGGGCTGCTGGTCGGGATCCTGTCCGACCTGACCTATGTGCTGGTGGACCCGCGCATCGACTTTGAAAGCCGCGCCGGATGAAACTTTCACCGCTCAACCGCCGCCGCTGGCGCAGTTTCCGCCGCAACCGCCGCGCCTTCTGGTCGCTGCTGCTGTTTTCGGCGCTGTTCGTGCTGTCGCTGCTGGCGGAAATCATCGCCAACGACCGTCCCATCGTCGCCAGCTACCGGGGGGAACTGTATTTCCCCGCCTATCGCTTCTACCCCGAAACCACCTTTGGCGGCGATTTCAGGACCGAGGCGAACTACACCGACCCTTCCGTCGAATGCCTGATCGTCTCGGGCGGGCGCGAGGAATGCTGGGACGCCCCCGAGGATACGATCGCGCAGGCCCGCACCGGCATGGTCAACGGCGAGGACATCCACCGCGGCTGGACGATCTGGCCGCTGATTCCCTATCACTACCGCACCATCAACAACGTCGGCACCGCGCCCTCGGCCCCCGATGCGGACCATTGGCTGGGCACCGACGACACCGCCCGCGACGTGGCGGCGCGGGTGATCTACGGCTTCCGGCTGTCGATCCTGTTCACGCTGATCGTGACTGTGGTCGCCTCGGCCCTGGGCATCGCGGCGGGCGCCGTGCAGGGGTATTTCGGCGGCCGCACCGACCTGGTGTTCCAGAGGCTGCTGGAAATCTGGGGCTCGACGCCCTCGCTTTACGTCATCATCATCCTGTTCGCGATCCTCGGGCGCAGCTTCTGGCTGCTGGTGTTCGTGTCGATCCTGTTCGGCTGGCCGGCGCTGGTCGGCGTGGTGCGGGCCGAGTTCCTGCGCGCGCGCAATTTCGAATATGTCCGCGCCGCCCGTGCGCTGGGGGTGCGCGACCGCACCATCATGTTCCGCCACATCCTGCCCAACGCGATGGTGGCCACGCTGACCATGCTGCCGTTCGTGGTGACGGGGACCATCTCCAGCCTGGCCGCGCTTGACTATCTGGGCTACGGGCTGCCGGCCTCGGCCCCCAGCTTGGGCGAACTTGCCTTGCAGGCGAAACAGAACCTGCAAGCCCCATGGCTGGGCTTCGCCGCCTTTTTCACCTTTGCCATCATGCTGTCGCTGCTGGTGTTCATCTTCGAGGGCATCCGCGACGCCTTCGACCCCCGAAAGACCTTCCGATGAGCGACCAGCACCCGGCCGCCCGCCCCGATCTTCTGTCCGAAAATATCCTCGGGGGTCCGGGGGCAGACAGCCCCCGGCCCGGCGGCGACGCAAACCCGGTCCTTGACGTCCGCGACCTGCGCGTGGGCTTTCGCAGCGAAGGCCGGCTGATCCCCGCGGTCAAGGGCGTCAGCTTCACCGTGGGTCGCGGCGAAACCGTGGCGCTGGTCGGCGAATCCGGGTCGGGCAAGTCGGTCACCGCGCTGTCCACCGTGCAGTTGCTGGGGCCCGCCGCGCAGATCGAGGGCAGCGTGCTTTACCGCGGCGCGCAGATGGTCGGTGCGCCTGAATCGCGGCTGCGGGCGGTGCGCGGCAACGACATCAGCTTCATCTTTCAAGAGCCGATGACCTCGCTCAACCCGCTGCACACGCTGGAAAAGCAGATCGCGGAAAGCCTTGCGCTGCATCAGGGGCTGCGCGGCCCCGCCGCCCGCGCCCGCATCGTGGAGCTGCTGACCCGCGTCGGTATCCGCGACCCCGAAACCCGGCTGGCGGACTATCCGCACCAGCTGTCGGGGGGACAGCGCCAGCGGGTGATGATCGCCATGGCGCTGGCCAATGGCCCTGAACTGCTGGTCGCGGACGAACCCACCACCGCGCTGGACGTGACCATTCAGGCGCAGATCCTCGACCTGCTGGCGGCGCTGAAACGCGACGAGGGCCTGTCGATGCTGTTCATCAGCCACGACCTTGGCATCGTGCGCCGCATCGCCGACCGGGTCTGCGTGATGCAGGGCGGCGAGATCGTGGAACAGGGCCCGGCCGAGCGCATCTTTGCAGCCCCCCAGCACCCCTACACGCGCAAGCTGCTGGCGGCCGAACCCAAGGGCATTGCCGAACCCATCGACCCCGCCGCCCCTGAAATCGTGGCGACGGATGACCTGAGGGTCTGGTTCCCGATCCGCCGCGGCTTCCTGCGCCGCACCATCGGCCACGTCAAGGCGGTGAACGGCGCCACCCTGTCGGTGCGCGCGGGTGAAACCCTTGGCATCGTGGGGGAATCCGGGTCCGGCAAGACCACGCTGGCGCTGGCGGTAATGCGTCTGATCGAAAGCCGCGGCCGTATTCTTTACCTTGGCCGCGACATCTCGGGGCTTCAGGGGGGGGCGTTGCGCCGGCTGCGCCGCGACATGCAGATCGTGTTCCAGGACCCTTACGGCAGTCTGTCGCCGCGCATGACCGTAGGCCAGATCATCGCCGAGGGGCTGGGGGTCCACGGCACCGAGCAGGGGCGCGATCGTCGCCAGATGGTGGCCGAGATCATGGAGGAGGTCGGGCTGGACCCCGCCAGCATGGACCGCTATCCCCATGAATTTTCCGGCGGCCAGCGCCAGCGCATCGCCATCGCCCGCGCCATGATCCTGCGCCCGAAAATGGTGGTGCTGGACGAACCGACCAGCGCGCTGGACATGACCGTGCAGGTGCAGATCGTCGAGCTGCTGCGCGGCTTGCAGCGCCGCCACGGGCTGGCCTTCCTGTTCATCAGCCACGACCTGCGGGTGGTGCGCGCGATGAGCCACCAGATCCTGGTGATGCGCGCCGGCGAGGTGGTGGAACAGGGCACCACCGCGCAGGTCTTTGACGCGCCACGTCAGGGTTACACGCGTGAGCTGATCGCCGCCGCCTTCCGCGACCACCGCGGCGGGACCGGTTCCATTCCTCCAATTTCCGAAGTTCCATGAAGATCCTTTTCATCCATCAGAATTTTCCCGGCCAGTTCCCGCATCTTGCCCCGGCGCTTGCCGCAAGGGGGCATCATGTGCTGGCGCTGACCGATCAGGGCAACAACCGCCCCTCGCCGGTGCGGGTGGTGAAATACGCCCGGCCCCGGCAGGTCGAGGGCGGGCATCCGCTGGGCCGCGTCTATTCCGAAATGGCGCAGCGCGGCTGGCTGGCGGCACGGGCGGCGCGCGCCATGCGCGACCGCCACGGCTATACGCCGGACGTGATCCTGGGACATTCCGGCTGGGGCGAGACGCTGTTCCTGCGCGAGATCTGGCCGGACGCAAAGCTGCTGGTCTATGCTGAACTGATGTATCGCACCCGCGGCCACGACGTGGGCTTCGACCCCGAGATCATCCCCGACAGCGACCATTCGCGCATCCGCACCGTGGCGCGTTCGGCGCATCTGATCCAGGGGCTGGTGCAGGCCGATGCCGGGCTGGCGCCGACCCGCTATCAGGCCGACAGCTTCCCTCCGGAACTGCGCACCAAGCTGACCGTGATCCATGACGGCATCGACACCGACCGGGTCCGCCCCGACCCCGCCGCCAGCCTGACCCTGCCCGACGGATCGGTGCTGCGGGCGGGGGACGAGGTGCTGTCCTATGTCTCGCGCTCGCTGGAACCCTATCGCGGTTTTCACACGCTGATGCGGGCGCTGCCGCGGGTGCTGGCGGAACGTCCGCGCGCGCAGGTGGTGCTGATCGGGGCCGAGGGCACCAGCTACGGCGGCAAGCCTCAGGACGCCGCCAGCTGGAAACAGAAGCTGCTGGCCGAACTGGGCGACCGCCTGCCGCTGGACCGGGTGCATTTCCTGGGCCGGGTGCCTTACGCGACCTACCTGTCGCTGTTGCAGGTGGCGCGGGTGCATTGCTACCTGACCTATCCCTTCGTGCTCAGCTGGTCGCTGACCGAGGCGATGGCGGCCGGCTGCCAGATCGTCGCCTCGGACACCGAGCCGGTGCGCGAGCTGATCCGCGACGGCGAGCAGGGGCGGCTGGTGCCGTTCCACGACCGCGAGGCGCTGGAAACCGCGCTGATCCGCGGGCTGAGCGGCGACCCCGAGGCCACGCGGCTTGGGGCGGCGGCGCGGCAGGTGATCCTTGACGGCTATGACCTGCGCCGCCACAGCCTGCCGCGGCTGATCGAGTGGGTGGAGAGTTTCGGCTAGCACCGGGGCAAGGGGAGGGGCGCTGCCCCTCGTGCCTGCGACGCTCACCCCGGGATATTTGCGGATGCAAGCCGGGGCAGGGCGCTGCGTTGCGGTCTGCAATCCGGCGGGGCCAGAGCCGCTTGCGATGCGCAGTAACGCGGATAGTCCCAGAGATCGTCGCGCCTGTAGCCCGATACCGGGAAGGGCAGGGACATCGCGGCGGCGAAAGCGGCGCCTGAAGGTAACAGAGGCAAGGAAGGCGCCGGCGGGGTTGGCCGCCGGCGCCCGGTCTTATTCCTCGGCGTCGTCCCCGGTTTCCGCGTTGTCACCGTTGTCGCCGTTTTCCTGGTCGGCGACGCGGGCGACGGTGACGACCTCTTCGCCCTCGGCCGCGTTCAGCACCCGCACGCCGCCGGCCGAACGCGAACGGAAGCTGATGCCCTCGACCGGCACCCGGATCGACTGCCCGGTCGAGGTCGCCAGCATGATCTGATCGTCCAGCGTGACCGGGAAGCTGGCCACCAGAAGCCCGCCGCGCATCGCCTTGTCCATCGCCATCACGCCCTGGCCGCCGCGGCCGCGCACCGGGTAGTCATGCGCCGACGACAGCTTGCCGTAGCCGCGCGTGGTCACGGTCAGGATCAGGTCCTCGGCCGCCGACATCTCGGCATAGCGTTCCTGGGTCAGCGCGGCCTCGGCCACGGCTTCGTCCTCGTCGGGTTCGGCGCCGTCGTCCAGCGCGCCCTCGACCGCGCGGCGCATCTTGATATAGGCGGCGCGTTCCTCGGGTGTTGCCTCGAAATGCCGGATCACCGACATCGAGACCACCCGGTCGTCCCCGGCCAGCCGGATCCCCCGCACCCCGGTCGAATCGCGGCCCTTGAAAATGCGCACGTCGGTCGCGGGAAAGCGGATCGCGCGGCCCATCGCCGTGACCAGCATCACGTCGTCATGTTCATCCGCGATGCGGGCATCAACCAGGCTGACCCCTTCGGGCAGCTTCATCGCGATCTTGCCGTTGCGCATGATGTTGGTGAAATCCGACAGCGCGTTGCGGCGCACGTCGCCGGCCGAGGTGGCGAACACCACCTGCAACGAATCCCATTCGTTCTCGGGCACGTCCACCGGCATCAGCGCCGCGATCGAGGTGCCGCCGTCGATCGGCAGGATGTTGACCAGCGCCTTGCCGCGTGCGGTGCGCCCGCCCAGCGGCAGCCGCCAGGTTTTCAGCCGATAGACCATGCCGTCGGTGGTAAAGAACAGCAGCTCGGTGTGGGTGTTGGCGACGAACAGCGTGGTGACCACGTCGTCTTCCTTGGTCCCCATCGAGGCCAGCCCCTTGCCGCCGCGGCGCTGGCTGCGGAACTCCGACAGCGCCGTGCGCTTGACATAGCCGCCCGAGGTGATGGTGACGACCATGTCCTCGCGCTCGATCAGGTCCTCGTCGTCCAGATCGCCGGCCCAGTCCACGATCTCGGTCCGGCGCGGCACGGCGAACAGTTCCTTCACCTCGCGCAGTTCGTCCGAGATGATGTCCAGCACCCGCTGCCGGCTGGCCAGGATCGCCAGATAGTCGCGGATCGCTTCGGCCAGCGATTGCAGCTCGTCGGTGACTTCCTGCACGCCAAGCTGGGTCAGGCGTTGCAGCCGCAGTTCCAGGATCGCGCGCGCCTGGGTTTCCGACAGGTTGTAAGTGCCGTCGTCGTTGACCGGGTGCAGCGGGTCGTCGATCAGCCGCAGGTATTCGATGATCCCATGTGCCGGCCAGCGCCGCTGCATCAGCCGCTCGCGCGCCTCGGCCGCGTCCTTCGAGGCGCGGATCGTCGCCACCACCTCGTCCACGTTCGAAACCGCGACCGCCAGCCCGCACAGCACATGGCTGCGTTCGCGGGCCTTGCGCAGTTCATAGGCGGTGCGCCGGGCGACGACCTCTTCGCGGAAGGTGATGAAATGCGCCAGGAAATCGCGCAGGGTCAGCAGTTCGGGGCGACCGCCGTTCAGCGCCAGCATGTTGCAGCCAAAGCTCGACTGCATCGGGGTAAAGCGGAACAGCTGGTTCAGCACCACCTCGGCGGTGGCGTCGCGTTTCAGCTCGATGACGACGCGCACCCCCTGACGGTCGGATTCGTCCTGCACATGGGCGATGCCCTCGATGCGCTTTTCCTTGGCCAGCTCGGCGATGCGTTCGATCAGCGTGGCCTTGTTCACCTGATAGGGCACATCGTCGAGGATGATCGCCTCGCGCCCCGCGCGCACGGTCTCGATCCTTGTGCGCGCCCGCAACACGACCGAGCCGCGCCCTTCCAGATATGCCTTGCGGATGCCCGAGCGGCCAAGGATCACGCCGCCGGTGGGGAAATCCGGGCCGGGCACGATTTCCATCAGCCGTTCGGTGGGCAGGTCGGGGTTTTCGATCAGCGCCAGGGTGGCGTCGATCACCTCGCCCAGGTTATGAGGGGGGATGTTGGTGGCCATGCCGACGGCGATGCCGCCCGCGCCGTTGACCAGCATGTTGGGGAAGCGCGCCGGCAGGACGGTGGGTTCGCGGTCCTTGCCGTCGTAGTTGTCCTGGAAATCGACCGTGTCCTTGTCGATATCGGCCAGCAGCCAGTTGGCCACGCGGGCCATGCGCACCTCGGTATAGCGCATCGCTGCCGGCGAGTCGCCGTCCATCGAGCCGAAGTTGCCCTGCCCGTCCAGCAGCGTCAGCGACATGGAAAAACCCTGCGCCATCCGCACCAACGCATCGTAGATCGAGGCATCGCCATGGGGGTGGTATTTCCCCATGGTGTCGCCCACGGGCCGGGCCGATTTGCGATAGGGCTTGTCGTGGGTGTTGCCGCTTTCGTGCATGGCGAACAGCACCCGGCGGTGCACCGGCTTCAGCCCGTCGCGCAGGTCGGGGATGGCGCGGCTGACGATGACCGACATCGCGTAATCGAGATAGGCGTGGCGCATTTCATGCGCGATATCGACCACCGGCCCGTCATGGGGCATCACCGCCCGTTCGGGGGTGTCGGAATCCGTCGGGGTTGCGCCGTCGGCGCGGTCGTCGGTGGGAAGCTCGTCGTCGGGGGTGTCGGCCAAGGGGTCTGCCTCAATATCTCGTTGCGCAAACCTCTATCACCCACCGCTAGTGGGTTCAACGCCGGCGCGAGGCCGGCCGGCCGCTCAGCGCGCGGAACGGCGCAGCGACAGCGCCCAAAGCGCCGCCAGCAGGGCCGAGAGGATCGCATTCCACGCCGCCATCGACAGGCCCAGGAACATCCAGGCCGGCTGGTCGCAGCGCACCACCTGCGCGCCGCGGATGCGCGACAGCAGTTCCTGGGTCGAGACCGCCCCCAAATCGCCCAGCCCCCCCGAGCAGGCCTGGGG
>JAZIHR010000078.1:0-13283 GCA_036678445.1 Alphaproteobacteria bacterium | reverse complement strand
ACCCCACCCCGGGCCCCGGGATGGCGGTCGGGCATCGCCGGGGCATCGCCCCGTGCCAGCCGTGCCGCGGCTGCTCGGTCCAGAACCGCCTGCGCCCGCGGCGGCAGATCGGCCAGGACGCGCGGCAGGGCCGGGGCCTCGTGTTCAGCGATCAGGTCCGAGGGCGGGGGCAGAGGCGCCGGCCGCACCGGCCCGGCATGGCCGACCCTTGCCGTCGCCAGATCGTCGGGCAGGAAGGCGGTGACCTCGGGCAGCCCGGGTTTCACGGCGTCGGGTTTTGTGAAGGCAGGTTTGGCGACACCCGGGCCGGCGGGGACAGATGCAACGGAGGATGGCGCAGCGGCCTCTGCCCCCGCGGCGGTTTCATCGGCGGCCCGTGCCGGCGCCTCGTTGTTTTGCCCTGCCGCCGCCGGGTCTGGGGCCGCCATGGACAAGGGCAAGGTCCCGGCAGCGTCCCGGTCCGCAACCGGGGCAGAAGGATCATCGCCGGCAGGTGCGGGGGACATAGAGGCTGGCCCCGGGGCAAGCCCCGGGTTAGGCAGGGATACCGCCTCGGGCGCAGGCCCGGACAGATCGGGCGCAGGTGCCAAGACCTCGGGCGCAAGCGCCGGCCCTGCCGTGGGCTCTGGCTCCGGAGGCTCCGAGGGTTCTGACGCCTTGGTCAAGGCGGTCTCTTTCGGCGCGGTGGTGTTTGCGGCAACGGTGGCGGCAACGGTGTCAGCGGCCTCGGCCCCTGCATCAGCCCCTGCTTCGCCCCTCGACCCCGTTCCGGCTTCGGCTTCGGCTTCGGCTTCGGCTTCGGACGGCTCGATCAGATCGCCCCCAAGGTCCAGGTCGCCCGCCCGGTCAGGGGCAGGCAGCGGCCCGGCGCTGGCCTCGTCGGCCATGTCAGCCCCACCATGCTCGTCCCGGAGCGGACCGGCCCCGTCACCGAACCGCGGAGCGGCGGGGAACTGCCCCTCGGCGGGGTCGCCCAGAAAGCCGGCGGCGGCGAAACCGTGGCTGCGGGCGAAATCCTCGGCCTCGCGCAGGGTCTGGCGGGCAACGGCGGCGACCCGCAGCCGGTCACCCTCTTCCGGGCACCAGTCCCAGGACAGTTCGGCCACCGGATAGGGGGTCAGCCCGTCCAGCGCCCTGCCCAGATCGTCGCCCCGTCCGGCATCGGCCTGCAACGAGGTGTAAAGGATCTGGTCCTCGGGGATGATCAGCGCCACCCAGGCGTCGGGACCATTGGCCGCCAGGCGGCGCAACCGCGCCATCTCGGCCCGGAAATCCGGCGCATCGAACGGCGCCACCGAAATCTCGGTCCAGCGGGGAAACTGGCCGGGCGCGGCGGCCCGTTCCATCAGGTGCACAGCGTCGCTGCTGAACGACAGGGCGAAATCGGGCGCGGACCGCGTGTTCATGGCCGGTGCTTTTCTGTTCTGGCCGGTCGTCGTTGGTCGCGATCCGGTCCGTTGACTGCTCGTCCCATGGATAGCGCAGTTGCACGTCCGTGCAAAGGGAAACACCATATCGTGAGGGACCCTTGCGCCCGGACCCGCGTTGCCGAAGCAATGGCAAGAAGGCCCCGTCCAGGAGGCCGAGGAAAGGAACGCACATGGCTTTGGTGTCACGCAAGATTTCGCTTTCGGGGCGCAGCCCGGCACGGCCGGCCAGAACCGCGCCAAGGATGCTGGCGGGAACGCTGGCCGGCGGGGTGCTGGCAGGCGCCGCGGCGCTGGCCCTGATGGCCGCCACCCCGGCCGCAGCCCATCCGATGGGGCATTGCGGGGCCGGCCCGGCAGGACCGGGTTTCGGGGGGCCGGGTTTCGGAGGGGCGGGGCCGATGCGGCCCGCGACGATCGACGTGCAGGGCGAAGGCCGGGTCAGCGTTGCGCCCGACATGGCCTCGGTGTCGCTGGGCGTGACCACCCAGGCCGACACCGCGGCACAGGCCATGGCCGACAACGCCGCCCGGCAGGCTGCCATCATCAAGGTGCTGCGCGACCGCGGCATCGCGCCCCAGGACCTCCAGACCCAGGGGCTGAACCTGTCCCCGATGCAGGATTATTCGAAAGAGGGCCAGCCGCCCCGCATCGTCGGCTACCAGGCGCAGAACATCGTGGTCGCGCAGGTGCGCGACCTCGCGCAGTTGGGGGCGCTGCTTGACGCGATGGTCGAGGCAGGCGCCACCGACCTGCGCGGGATCAACTTCTCGCGCGAGGATTCCGCCGAGGCCGAGGATCAGGCCCGCGCCGCCGCCGTGACCGAGGCCCGCCGCCGGGCAGAGGTCATCGCCCAGGCCGCCGGCATGGTGCTGGGGCCGCTGCAATCGCTGTCCGACGCCACCCGCTCGATCGGGCCGCGCCCGATGGAGATGATGATGGCCCGCGCCGCCGACGCGCCCAGCACCCCGATCGAGGCCGGGCAGCTGACCATCGACGCCACGGTCAACGGGGTGTGGACGATGCTTCCCGCCGCACCCGCGGACGGCGCCCAGCCTGCCTGCGGCTATCCCGGGATGCCGGGTGGCCCCGGCGGGATGGGAATGCAGCCGCAGGCACCCGGCTGGCACGGCATGGGGCAGCCGGGAATGAGGCCCGAACCCTTGGCGAACTAGGCCCCCGCGCCCCGCGGGGCGGGGCCACGGCCCCGCCCTTTCCCAGACCGGTTCTCCCTGCCGCGCCGGCACCGGCGCCGCCCTGCGCACGCGATGCCGCGTCCCATTGCGCTTGGCTTTCGCAAGGTCTATCCGACCGCCACCAAGGCCGTGACATCCGGGGCGGCAATCGGGCGGCCGGGTCGGCGATTTCCGGCCCCGGCAGCCACGGCAACCGGCCAGGCAGCAGGAAAGAGACGACATGCACTTCTTGACTGGCGACTGGATCGGAGCACTGCTTCAGGTCATCACGATCGACCTCGTGCTGGCGGGGGACAACGCCATCGTCATCGGGCTGGCCGCCGCCGGCCTGCCGCGCGACCAGCGCAACAAGGCGATCCTGATCGGGATCGGGGTCGCCACGGTCATGCGCATCGGCTTTGCGCTGATTACCACCCAGCTTCTGGCGATTACCGGCCTGCTGCTGGCAGGGGGGATCCTGCTGCTTTGGGTGTCGTGGAAGATGTGGCGCGAATTGCGCGAAGGCGCGGGCCACGACCACATTGTCGCGCACGAGGCGCTGGCCGACGCCAGTGTCAGCATCGCCGACCGCCCCGCCGACAAGAAACGCAAGACGCTGGGACAGGCGGTGATGCAGATCGTCATCGCGGATGTGTCCATGTCGCTTGACAACGTGCTGGCGGTGGCGGGCGCGGCGCGTCACCATCTGGACGTGCTGGTGATCGGGCTGGGGCTGTCGATCGCGCTGATGGGGCTGGCCTCGACCTGGATCGCGCGGCTGATCAACCGCTTCCGCTGGATCGCCTGGATCGGGCTGCTGATCATCCTGTTCGTGGCGCTGCGGATGATCTGGGAAGGCTGGCATGAGGTCGCGGTGGCGATGGAAATAGCGGCCTGAGCCGCCACCCCTTTCCTTTACCCTGAAGCGCCGCCGCGACCCCCGTCGCAGCGGCGCAATGGTTTTGCGGCCGGAAACCCGCCCGCAAACCCTCTTTCACCTGCCATGAAGATTCCCGGGGACGGGGGCAGCGCCCCCGCCGGGCTGTGCCGCCTGCGCTCAGGCGTCCTTGGGCAGCACCCGCAGCCGCAGTTCGCGCAGCTGCTCGTTGGTGGGCTCGGACGGCGCGCCCATCATCAGGTCCTCGGCCCGCTGGTTCATCGGGAACATGATGACCTCGCGGATGTTCTGCTCATCCGCCAGCAGCATCACGATGCGGTCGATCCCCGCCGCGCAACCCCCGTGAGGAGGGGCGCCATAGCGGAACGCCTTGACCATGCCGCCAAAGCGCTTTTCGACCTCAGAGGCCGGATAGCCCGCCAACTCGAACGCCTTGAACATGATTTCCGGCTTGTGGTTGCGGATCGCGCCGGAAATCAGTTCGTAGCCGTTGCAGGCCAGGTCGTATTGATAGCCCTTGACCGCCAGCGGGTCGCCATTGAGCGCGTCCAGCCCGCCCTGCGGCATCGAGAACGGGTTGTGCGAAAAGTCGATCTTGCCGTCGTCGGTGCGCTCATACATCGGGAAATCGACGATCCAGGCGAACTTGAACTGGTTTTCGTCGATCAGCCCCAGCTCGCGGCCGATCTCGGTGCGGGCACGGCCGGCGACGGCCTCGAACGCCTCGGGGCGGCCGCCAAGGAAAAAGACGGCGTCGCCCTCGCCCAGACCCAACTGAGTGCGGATCGCCTCGGTCGCCTCGTGGCCGAGGGCCTTGGCGATGGGACCGGCAGCCTCGGTCGTGCCATCCTCGGCCTTGCGCCAGAAGATATAGCCCATGCCGGGCAGCCCTTCCTTCTGGGCAAACGCGTTCATCCGGTCGGCGAACTTGCGCGAGCCGCCGCCCGGCGCCGGAATCGCGCGGATCTGGGTGCCGTCCTGTTCCAGCAGCTTGGCAAAGATGCCGAAGCCGGAACCGCGGAAGTGGTCGGAAACCACCTGCATCTCGATCGGGTTGCGCAGGTCGGGCTTGTCGGTGCCGTATTTCAGCATCGATTCGGCATAGGGGATCAGCGGCCATTCGGCATCGACGCGGCGGCCGTTGCCGAACGCCTCGAACAGCCCCTGGATCACCGGCTGGATGGCGGCGAACACGTCCTCTTGCTCGACAAAGGACATCTCGACGTCAAGCTGGTAAAAATCGGTGGGCGAGCGGTCGGCGCGCGGGTCCTCGTCGCGGAAACAGGGCGCAATCTGGAAATAGCGGTCAAAGCCCGCGACCATGATCAGCTGCTTGAACTGCTGCGGCGCCTGCGGCAGCGCATAGAACTTGCCCGGATGCAGCCGCGAGGGCACCAGAAAGTCGCGCGCCCCTTCGGGCGACGACGCCGTGATGATCGGGGTCTGGAACTCGGTGAAGCCCTGATCCCACATCCGGTCGCGCAGCCATTTCACCACCCGCGAACGCAGCATGATGTTGTTGTGCAGGCTGTCGCGGCGCAGGTCGATGAAGCGATAGGCCAGCCGGGTTTCCTCGGGGTAGTCGTGGTCGCCGAACACCGGCAGGGGCAGCTCGTCCGCGGGGCCCAGAACCTCGACCGCGGTGGCGTAGACCTCGATCTCGCCGGTGGGCAGCTTGGGGTTCACAAGGCTGGCGTCGCGCAGCTTCACCCGCCCGTCGATGCGGATCACGGTTTCCGCGCGCAGCCGTTCCAGCACCGCAAACGCGGCCGAGTCGCTGTCGGCGATCACCTGCGTGATGCCGTAGTGGTCGCGCAGGTCGATGAACAACACGCCGCCATGGTCGCGCACCCGGTGGACCCAACCCGACAGGCGCACGGTGGTCCCGGCGTCGGTGGCGGTCAACTGGCCGCAGGTGTGGCTGCGATAGGCGTTCATGGCGCGTCCCCTTTGTTTTCGGTCCCGCATCAACGCCGCCAGCGGCGCCAAGTCAAGCAGCAGCCCAAGCTAGAACGGCGCGACGACGTTGCCCGACCAGAAATACCGCCCCATGCCGACCGTGAACAGCACGTTCCCCGCGACGGCGTGCAACACCCAGACGGCGGGAAAACCGCGGCGCTGATAGGTCTGCGCAAAGATCCAGCCGCCGGCAAAGGTCAGCGCCGCCACCACCCACGACCAATACATCAGATGCGCCAGCGCAAACAGCGCCGCATTGGCCAGCACCGCGCGGCCGGGGGTGGGAAACAGCCGCCCGTAGCGGTGAAAGAACAGCGCGCGGAAGATCAGTTCCTGCGGCAGCGCCGACAGCAGCGGATACAGGCACCACAGCAGCGCCAGAAACCGCAGCCGTTCAGGCGACAGATGCGGCAGGAACCCCGGCTGGCCCCAGCGCATGATCGCCAGCCCCAGCGCGCCGACCGCCAGCCCGAACAGCGCCGACCAGCCCCAGCGCACCCTGCCCCAGCCCCGGATCAGGTTGCGCCAGTCGAAATCTCCGGTCCACCACAGCAGCCCCAGCCCGGCCAGCGTGAACCCGAACAGCGCCCCGAACATCAGCCGGGGCGGCAGCAGCAGCGCGATGGCCAGCGGCGCGCCGATAAACAGCGCCACGAACTCGGCCCAGAGTGCGCCGCGCCGCTGCATCCGTTATCGCTGCATCCTCGCGCCCAGCCACATGTTCCACTGCGCCCGGTTCCCGGCAAAGGCGTTCAGGTCGACGTTGCCGCGGAACCCCGGCGCGGTGCCGGTGCCGGTATACTGCCAGAAGGTCCAGCGCTGGCCCGGATAGGTTTCGCGCGGGTGGTCGGCGACCGAGCGCAGCCAGAATTCGGCGTTCAGGTGGCGGATATTGGTGTCACGGTAGAAATCGACCGTGGTGTAGATGATCGGCCGCTGCCCGTAATACTGGGTGATGACCGAGATGAACGCCCCGACCTCGCGCTGGACCTCGGCGGCCGAGGGCTTGTGGCGGCAGTTGCGCGAGGCGTGGTTCCATTCCAGGTCCAGCACCGGCGGCAGCGCGCCCCGTTCGCGCGGGACATTGGCGATGAACCATGCCGCCTGTTCGGCCCCGCCGCGGCAGAAGTAATAGAAATGATAGGCTCCGCGCGGGACGCCCGCCGCCCGCGTTTCGGCCCAGTAGCGGCGGAAGTTCGGGTCCGAGTGGTCGCCCCCCTCGGTTGCCTTGATAAAGGCGAAGCTGACCCCCGAACGGCGCGCGGTATGCCAGTCCACCTCGCCCTGATAGCGCGAGACATCAACGCCATGCACCGGCAGGTTGTAGGGGTGGCCGTGGCGCCAGACATGGGGGGCGGTGTCGCCAAAGGCAGGCACGGCGCCGCCGACATGGGTGGCGCTGGTAACGCCGCGCATCGCACCGCCACCGCCGCAGGCCGCAAGCGCCGTCACCGCTGCCAAAGCAGCCGCCCTGATCCACAGTCTCATGTCCCGCCTCGTCAAGTTTCTTGGTATCTTTGGCCCGGATTATTCCACAGGCCAGCGCCCAAGACCACGCCGCGGCTTCGGGCGCGGTCCCGGGGCAGGATCACGAAAGCGTCAGGATCGGCCGCCTGCTTCGCCAAGCGGGCCGGGGGCCGTCAGTTCACCCCCGGCACCAGCTTGCCCGGGTTCATGATGTTGTTGGGGTCAAGCGCGCGCTTGATCGCAACCATGGCCGCGATGGCGTCCTCGCCATGCTGGTCGCGCATCAGGTCCAGCTTGCCGATGCCCACGCCGTGCTCGCCGCTGATCGTGCCGCCGACCTTCAGGGCGCGTTCAGCCATGCGGCGGGCGATGCGCTTGGCGCTGGCGATCTCGGCCTCGTTGCCCGGCTCGACCAGCAGCAGCGTGTGGAAATTGCCGTCGCCGACATGGCCCACGATATTGCCGAAGATGCCGGCGTCTTCCATGTCTGCGGCCGCGGCCGCCACCGCGCCGGGCAGTTCCGACATCGGCACGCAGATGTCGGTCACCACCCCCGTCGCCCCCGGCCGCAGCTTGAGCGAGGCGGTATAGGACGCATGGCGCGCCGCCCACAGCCGGTTGCGCTCGTCGCGGTCCGAGGCCCACTCGAACCCCTCGCCGCCGTTTTCGGCCACCAGCGCGCCGAACGCCTCGGCATCGGCGCGCACCGAATCGGGAGAGCCGGTGAACTCGACCAGCAGATGCGGCTTTTCGGGGTATCTTTCCACGCCCAGCTCAAGGTTGATCGCGCGCATGGCCAGCGGGTTCATGAATTCGATCCGCGCCATGGGAATACCCATCTGCATGGTCTGCGCCACGCAGGTCACTGCCTCGGTCAGGGTGGGAAAGGCACAGACGGCGGCAGCGACCTCTTCGGGCTGGCCGTAAAGCCGCAGGGTCAGTTCGGTGATGATGCCCAGCGTGCCTTCGGACCCCACCATCAGCGCGGTCAGGTCATAACCGGCGCTGGATTTCGCTGCCCGCGTGCCGGTGCGGATCACCCGCCCGTCGGCCAGCACCACCTCAAGCGCCAGAACGTTCTGCCGCATGGTGCCATAGCGCACGGCGGTCGTGCCGCTGGCGCGGGTCGCGGCCATGCCGCCCAGGCTGGCGTTGGCGCCGGGGTCGATCGGGAACATCAGCCCGGTGGCGCGCAGCTCGGTGTTCAGCGCCTCACGCGTAACGCCGGGCTGGACCACGGCCAGCATGTCCTCGGGGCGGACCTCAAGCACGCGGTCCATCCGCATCAGGTCCACGACCAGCCCGCCATGGATGGCCAGCGCGTGCCCTTCAAGCGAGGTGCCGGTGCCCCAGCCGATCACCGGCACACCATGGGCGTTGCAGATCTTCAGGATGGCCGAGACCTCGCCCGTGTTCACCGGGAATGCCACCGCATCGGGCGGCGGCGCGCGGTGAAACGTCTCGGACGCTCCATGCAGCGCGCGTTCGGATTCGCCGGTCGACAGCCGCTCGCCCAGGACGGCGCGCAATTCGGACAGGACATTCTCGGAAATGGGCATCTTCGGACTCCTCAAGGCCGGCGCAAATCTGCCACCGCGCGCCCTCCCCCTCAACCCCCTGCCTTGCGCGCGGGTCCCGTTTTCTGCCCCGTTCGGCCCAAGCCGCTACAGCGGCGCCGTCGCCTGTTCCAGCCAGCCGCGCAGTTCATTGGGCAGCAGCGGCCCGATCTCGGCGCGCACCCTTGCGTGATAGGCGTCAAGCCAGGCGGTCTCGGCCCGGCTCAGCATCCCCGGCTCGATCAGGCGGCGGTCGATGGGAACCAGGGTCAGCGTCTCGAACCCCAGCATGTCGCGGCCGTCGGGGCTGAGGCCGGGTTCCACCGCGATCAGGTTCTCGATGCGGATGCCCCATTCGCCCTCGCGGTAATAGCCGGGCTCGTTGGAAAAGATCATCCCCGGTTCCAGCGGCAATTCCGAGCGGCGGGAAATCCGCAGCGGCCCCTCGTGCACGCAGAGCGCCGCGCCGACGCCGTGGCCGGTGCCGTGGTCGAAATCCAGCCCCGCCGTCCACAGCGGCGCGCGCGCCACCGCCTCGATGTCGCGCCCGGCCATGCCGCGGGGAAAGCGCAGCCTGCTCAGCCCGATCATCCCCTGCAACACGCGGGTGTAGGCGTCGCGCGCGACCTCGGACGCGGGGCCGGTGGCGATGGTGCGGGTGATGTCGGTGGTGCCGTCCGGGTATTGCCCGCCCGAATCGAGCAGCAGCAGGTCGCCCGCGCGGATGGTGCGGTTGGTGGCCTCGGTCACGCGGTAATGCACGATGGCGCCGTTCGGCCCGGCGCCGCAGATGGTGTCGAAGCTGATGTCGATGGCGCCGGCCTCGGCTCGGAAAGCTTCCAGCGCGCGCACCACGTCGATTTCGGTGAACCGACCCGGCGCCTGCGCGTCGATCCAGGCCAGCGCCCGGATCATCGCCACCGCGTCGCGGCGATGGGCGGCGCGCATTCCCGCAAGCTCGGCCGGGGTCTTGCGGGCCTTGGGCAGCGCCACCGGATCGCGGTCGCGGGTGATCTCGCGCCCCTGCGTTTCCAGCGCACGGAACACCGCCTCGGGGGCGCTGTCGGGGTCAAGCCGCACCACGCCCGGCAGCGCCGCCAGCCCGGCCGCGAACTGGTCGGGGGCCGCGACGGTCACGTCGTTGCCCAGATGCGCGCGGACCTGCGCGTCGAACTTGGCGGGTTCGGCATACAGCCCGACGCGGCCCTCGGCGTCCACGGTGGCGAATGCCTGCACCACCGGGTTGCGGGGAATATCGGCGCCGCGGATGTTCAGCAGCCAGGCGATGGAATCGGGCAGGGTCAGCACCGTGGCCCCCTGCCCGGCCGCGCGCAGCGCCTGCGCCACCACCTCGCGCCGCTCGGCCGAGGTCGCGCCGGCCAGCGCCGGGTCATGCACCCGCGCCGCGCCCTGCGGGGACGCCGGGCGGTCGGGCCAGATCGCATCGACGGGGTTGGGGATGGCGCGCAGGGTGATGCCGCTGCCTTCGAGCCCGCGCGCCAGCGCCTCGATTTCGGAACGGGTATGCAGCCAGGGGTCGAAGCCCAGCGCCCCGCCATGGGGCAGCGCCTCGCGCAGCCAGGAGGTCGCCGGAGTTTCCGGCCAGGGCACCGGGGTAAAGACTGCCGGGTCGGTCTCGGCCCGCACCTGCACGCGGTAGCGCCCGTCGATGAACACCCCCGCCCGCAGCGCCGTGACGATGGCGAAACCGGCACTGCCGGAAAACCCGGTCAGCCAGCGCAGCCGCGCATCGGCATCCGCGACATATTCCCCCTGATACGCATCCGCGCGCGGCACGATCACCGCGTCCAGACCGTCGCGCGCCATCAGCCCGCGCAGCGCCGCGACACGAGGCGCCGCAGCCGAGGGATCGGCGGCATTGCTGAAATCCTGCCACATGCTCAGCCCCCTTTCACCGGCTGCGCCGCCGGGGCGCGCGCGGGCGTATCCATCAGCGGCGCGATGTCATCGGCCCAGGCGCGGCCCGACAGCCCCGCCGCATAGCCGGTGCGAAACAGCGTCTGCAAGTAAAGCGGATCGAAGGGCTTGCTTGAGATATAGGGAAAATCCGCCGGCACCGCGGTCATGCGCAGCCGGAACCCGTCCCGGTGTGCCAGCCGCACGATGGTCGCCATGTCGCTGTGCGCCTGCGACTTGATCATCGTGTCCAGCCCGCGCTCGGCCACCGCCACGGCCGAACCCTTGGTGGCCCGCAGTTCCGGCGCCAGCTTGGAGTTGCGGATCACCCACAGGTTGCGCTGCTGCCCCCGCCCGCGCGGCAGCCGGATCGAGGGCGGATAGGCAAAGATCCCGTGGGTCACCCCGCCATCGACATGCAGTTCGGAATAATGCCGCCCGCCGGCGGTCACTTCGATCGGCACCGGCGGGAACGCCCCGGGAATCGAGGCCGAGGCCAGCAGCACCTGCCGGATCAACTCGACCCGGTCGGGCTGCCCCGAGGCGGCGATGCGCCCGATGTCCCAGATCACCTGCCGCTGCGCGTCCAGGTTGGTGGTGCCGATCAGCAGCAGCCGCCCGCGCTGGCGTTCCGCCGCAAGGGCATCGACCATCCGCGGCGTCACGATCGCGGCGATCCGGCGGCGCAGCGGCGTGGGGTCGCCCACCGCCGGCGCCCCAGTCAGCACTTGCAGCGGCCTTAGCAGCAGCACGTCGGCGCTGCGGGTCTCGGTATAGAAATGTTCCAGCAGCGGGTCGTAGCCCGGCCCCAGAAAGGCCAGCGGCGCGATCAGCGCCCCGGTCGAGACCCCGGTGACGTAATCGAACCGCGGCCGGTCGCCGCGCTCGCTCCAGCCCTTGAGGAACCCCGCGCCATAGGCGCCGCCGTCGCTGCCCCCCGACAGCGCCAGCAGGTCGACACGCGCGGCCGAGGCCAACAGCCCGTGCGCCGGGTCGTCCCTGATCATGTCGGGCAGGTTGGGAAGATCCCCCCAGCTTCGGATCATCCCGTAGCCCGGCGGCACGGCCTCGACGCCCTCGGGGGGCGGGTCGGCGGTGAAGCGCGCGGCGGTCAGCCCGCAGGCGGAAAGCGCCGCCGGCGCCGCCAGCGCCAGCACCGCGCGTCGCGGCAAACGGGTGTTCAGCATCGCGAAGCCTCCTGTTTCCGGGGCGGGCGCCCTGTCCGGCTGCCCTGCCCCTGCCCCTGCCGTCAGAACCCCCGCCGGCCGCCGACCGCCATGGCGCGGGCGCGCTTGCGGGGGTCGGCCTCGAACAGCGCGGCCAGTTGTTCGGTCATCGCGCCGGCAAGCTGTTCCACATCGGTAATCGTCACCGCGCGCTGGTAATAGCGGGTCACGTCGTGGCCGATGCCGATGGCGATCAGCTCGGCCTGCCGGCGCCGCTCGATCATGGCGATCACGTCGCGCAGGTGCTTTTCCAGATAGTTTGCCGGGTTCACCGACAGCGTCGAATCGTCCACCGGCGCGCCGTCGGAAATCACCATCAGGATGCGCCGCGCCTCGGCCCGCCTGACCAGCCGCCGATGCGCCCATTCCAGCGCCTCGCCGTCGATGTTTTCCTTGAGCAGCCCCTCTTTCATCATCAGCCCGAGGTTCGGGCGCACCCGCCGCCAGGGCGCGTCGGCGCCCTTGTAGATGATGTGGCGCAGGTCATTCAGCCGCCCCGGCCCGGCCGGGCGCCCGTCCTTCAGCCATTTCTCGCGGCTCTGCCCGCCTTTCCAGGCGCGGGTGGTAAAGCCCAGCAGCTCGACCTTGACGGAACAGCGTTCCAGCGTGCGCGCCAGCACGTCGGCGCAGATCGCGGCGATGGAGATCGGGCGGCCGCGCATCGAGCCCGAGTTGTCGATGAGGATGGTCACCACGGTGTCGCGGAACTCGGTGTCCTTTTCGACCTTGAAGGACAGCGGAGTCGTCGGGTTCGCCACCACCCGCGCCAGCCGGCCGGCGTCGAGCACCCCTTCTTCCTTGTCGAATTCCCAGCTGCGGTTCTGCTGGGCCTGCAACCGGCGTTGCAGCTTGTTGGCCAGGCGGCTGACCGCGCCGCGCAGCGGTTCCAGCTGCTTGTCCAGATAGGCGCGCAGCCGTTCAAGCTCGGCCGGGTCGGCCAGATCCTCGGCGCGGATTTCCTCGTCGAAAAGCTGGGTATAGACCTTGTAATCGGCGCTGGCCTCGCTGACCGGGGGCGGCAGTTCGGGCGGGGATTCGCTGTCGGGCTGCTCGGCGTCCTCGACCATCTCGTCGTCGGACTGGTCGTCCAGGCTGACCTGCGCCTGGCGTTCGTCCTGAGTGCGGTCCTGGCTGCGCTCGGGGCTGGCCTCGGTGTCCTCGGCGTCGGCCTGTTCGGTGGATTCCTCGCTGCCCGATTCCTGCTGCTGCTCGGCATCCTCGTCGGGGGCATCGGGTTCGGGCTGGTCGGGGTCGTCGCCCAACTGGTCGCCGTAGCCGAGGTCGGCGATCATCCGCCGCGCCAGCCGGGCAAAGGCCGCCTGGTCGGGCAACGCCGCATCGACATCGGCCAGCGCCTCGGCCGCCTGCTGTTCGACGAAGGGCCGCCACAGGTCGGCGACATGCTGCGCCGCCGCGGGCAGCGGGCGGCCGGTCGCGGCCTGACGCAGGATATAGCCCGCCGCCGCCGCCAGCGGCGCGTCCGAGGGCGACCTGATCTGCGCAAAGCCGCGGCGGTCGGCCTCGGCCCCGATCTTTGCGTCGATGTTGGACAGCGCGCCGGGCATGTCGCGCGCGCCCAATGCCTCGCAGCGCGCGGTCTCCATCGCTTCGTAAAGCTCGCGCGCCATGGGGCCGGCGGGGGCGTAGCGGGCGTGGGT
>JAZIHR010000077.1:0-13290 GCA_036678445.1 Alphaproteobacteria bacterium | reverse complement strand
CGCTGGGGTGGGTGGGCACTGGACGGCATCACCGGCGTGATGTGGGAAATCCGGCGCGCGGGCGAGACCGACACCCTGCGCGGGATGATGGCCGACCCGGTGGCCGGCGAGACCATTGCCCCCGGCCTCGCCCCCTCGGCCGGTTACGAGGCGCGGATCCGGTTTCTGGCCGGGGCCGCCTCGGCGCCGATGGACTGGACCGCCTGGACGCCGTTTGCGACGCCCGCCATCGAGATCACCCTCGAGGACCTGGGCGGGGCGCCGCCCACGGCGCCGACCGGGCTGGCGCTGACCTCGGTGCCCGGCACCCTGACCGCCAGCTGGTCGGCCGCCACCGGCGCGATCGCCCATTACGAGATCGAGATCACCGAGGGCGCGAGCGCCCCGCTGATCTTCCAGACCGCGGGGCTGCGCTACGAATGGACCGGCATCCGTCCCGGCCGCAATTTCAGCGTCCGCATTCGCGCCGTCGGCGAGCTGGGGCGGAAATCTCCATGGACCAACCCCGTCACCCACGTCAGCATCGGCGATACCGTGCCGCCGGCGGTGCCGACCGGGCTGGTGATCAAATCGGGCTTCAATGCGCTGTGGCTGGACTGGAACCGAAACAGCGAGGAAGATTTCGATTACTATGAGGTAGCAGCCGGGGCAGCGACCAACCCGACCGCTATCGTCGCCCGGACCCCGGCCACCAGCTTTGCGCTGACCGAACTGCCCGACAACGCCACCCGCTATATGCGCATCCGTGCGGTTGATACCTCGGGCAACCGATCAGGCTGGACGGCAACCGTGTCCAAGGCGACTGTCGCTGCACCCGACATCACGCTCACCACCGAAAAGCTGGCGGGGTTGGTGGATGCAACGTCCTTCGCATCCGGTGTGCAGCCGATCCGCATCTGGTCAGGGTCTGCGCTGCCCACCACAAGGTTGACCGACACGTTAAGCTGGGGCGGCAAGCTCTACCGTTGGTCGGGGACAGCCTATGTCGCGGACGTGCTTGCCGACAAAGCCATCCAGACCGCCCACCTCGATGCAGGGGTTGTTACCGGACAAAAGATGGCCATCGGGTTTGGGGGCAACCTGCTGACCAACACGGACTTCAGCGCGGGCACCGCATGTTGGAGTATCGCCGGTACCGGAGCGGTGCATGCCGCCACCGGCATCAATCTCCAACCGCCCGGAGGCTGGGCTGGATCGACCTATCCCACACTGCGAATCCATCAAAACAATACCGAGACTGACGGCTATACTGACCTGACCTGGAGACCCCGTATCGACAATATGGGCAACGCGGGTATCGGCTACCCGGTCAAGGCAGACGACTGGATCGAGCTATCTGTCAACACGTCCGCCCATAGGTGCAACGCCCAGCTACGGCTCCAATGGCTGGATGAGAGCGGGGCAAGCGTCGGTTACACTGGCGCTGTTGGCCTCACGAATGCCATGGGCGGTGCCACCAGCCCCGAATCATGGAATCGTGGCTGGGTCCGAGGGCAGTCCCCGGAAGGTGCGGCCTATGTGCGACCGCATATCCGCAAGTTCGGAACGCTGTCCGGGACGAATAGCTATCTGTTCCTTCACAAGCCCATGATGGCGTATTCGTCGGCGGATCGAACGGAACCCACGCCATATGCGCCAGATGCTGTGACGATCATCGACGGCACTTCCGTGCTGACCGACACGCTGGAAGCCCGGCACATGGTCAAGACGGCGGCGCTGCTGACCACCTCTGCCCAGATCAAAGACGCGATCATCACCAACGCCAAGATTGTGGAACTGTCAGCCGCCAAGCTGATGGCCGGGACGGCGCTGGCGACGACCATCACTGTTTCTGGCGAGGCGCTGTCCAGCATCCATGGTAAGGCCAACAACCCGGCTGCGCAGGTCAACACCGGCACCACCCGGATCGACCCCGGCAAGATCGTCATCTCGGGCGGCACCACCCTGGCCGACTGGCGCAAGGGCGGCGACGAGACCCGCATCGACGGCGGCGTGATGGCGCCCAACACCCTGCGCGCCAACGCCGCGGTGATCGGCCAGCGCAACATCACCCTGAGCGGCGTGATGTTCGAGCACAACGATCCCAGCCCGAACCACGTCTCGTGGACCGCGGGGGCGATCCAGCACATCAACGACAACAACGTCCCGGTGACCGTCCCGATCGCCGCAGGATCGGCGGCATGGGCGTCCGGGACGCTGTATCTCTACTGGCGCCGGGGCGACAGCGCCGTCCCGCTGCGCGCGTCGAATAACCTCGGCGTGGCCATGGGCGCCGACAACGTCATCTTGGCCAGCTACCGCGGCGGCACCCTGCTCGACAGCACTTATGGCCGGACGGTCATCGATGAAGACGGGATCAAGACCGGGGCGGTCAAGGCTCACCATGTGGAAGTTGAGGAACTGTCGGCCCTGTCGGGGCGGATGGGAGTGCTGGAGGTCAACGACCGGCTGACCATTTCCGAATCCGGTTCCCTGCTGTCGTTCAAGGCCGGACCTCACGATGATAGTGACGGGCTTTTCTTCGGCCAGACTGGCTCCAATGGGTTTGCCTTCTCTGCCTCCAGGACTTCGCAATCCGGTCTTCGGCAATCGGTGGACCTCCGAGACACGGGTTTCACCTTACACAACGCAAGACACACTGTGTCAGGATCGGTGCGACCGCCCGCTGTAATCGCCAACACAAGCCGGACAGTCAATATTCCAGCAGGCACCTCGCGGATCAGTATGACGATAGTCGGCGCAGGTGGCGGCGGATGGGGTGGTCTTGCTGCTGGATCGCCCGGGACTGCGACGACTGCCGTTGTTCGGGATGGCACTAACGTTGTCAGTACATGGACCGCGCCCGGAGGGCTTGGGGGGAGTCATTCCAATACATGGAAGGGTAATAGTGGACAGCCGTCCGTTTTAGCAGCCGGAGGCAGGGCGGGGTGGAGCGATAGGCAGGGAGATGAACTCTTTTATTATCCGGGCGATCCCGGTTCTCTGGGGTCCGGTGGCGGTGGTCGCAAGGGCGGATATCCCGGTGGCATGGCCGGGAAATCTGTTGAGGTTCTGGATTTTGACATCTCGTCTCTATCAAATCCCAACATCGTAATCACTGTTGGGATTGGCGGTAACCCCGGATCATCGGGATCAAGTGGTGGTGGCAAGGGCGGTAATGGCGCTGTCCATTACCATCTGGACACAGACATCGACATTCCTGCGGACGTGGTGCCCCTTAAGCCGACCGCGTGGGGCACGATCACCAAGACAGGACTGGATATCACGTTCCCGGACCTTGGGGGTGGGTTGTGGACTCTGTTCTGCGACGGCGACGTGAACATGGATATTGGCTGGGTTCGGATAGCGCCGAATCAGGGGATATTCTGTCATCGTGGTATGACAACTTTCGTTTCATCACAAACGCCAGTGCGGACCACTGGTGGTTGGTCTGGCAACCGAACCATCCATTATAGATTTTATTCAATGGGGTCCTGGGCATGATGCGGATCTATCACGACAGCAACGGCCGCATCCTTTACACGCTGATCTCTGCAAGCGGCAGCACCTTTCCCGACGGCGACTTCATCGAGGTCGATCATTCCGACCTTGGCGATCTCACCGGCTGGCGCGTGGTGGACGGCGCTCTGGTCGAAGCTCCGGGCCATGCCCAGGCCCAATTGCTGCGCGCCCGCGCCGAGACCTGCCTCGACAAGGGCGAACTGCTGATCCGGCTGGTCGGTGCCGGCATCCTGCCCCCCGCCGAGGCCGAGGATGCGGCCATGGGCATCATCCCGCCCTCGATGGAGGCGATGATGACCAGCCTGCCCCCTGAGGTGCAGACGGCTGCACGCATCAAATGGCGCACCGACGCCGAGATCGGCCGCACCCACCCGGTCATCGTCAGCGCCGCCTATGCCATGGGCCTGTCCGACGAGGACGTGGACGCAATTTTCGGAGTGGTCGCGCCATGATCGACATCCACTACACCCAGGGCGAGCGCAAAATCTGGCGCGCCACCCCGCGGACCCGGGCGGGCGAGATGCCCGATCTCGACGGCGCCACGGCCGAGCTGCGGATCACCACCAGCGACGGCTGCCTGCCGCTAATGGCGGACCCTGACGATCGCGGCTTTCCGTTCGGGTTCTCGCCCGACGCCCTGGACCTGCCGCCCGGACGCTATGCCGCGCAGTTCTGGATCCGCTGGCCGGACACCGAACTGCGCGCCTATGGCCGCTTTGTCCTGCATATTCACAAGGGGTGCTGACATGTCCGATGTTGTTATCATCGACGTGGGGATCGAAGGTCGCCGCGGGCGACTGGAGCCCGAGGAAAGATCGCGCGTAGACGCGGCGATCCGGGGCGCAGAGGCGCTGGCGGACGCTGCCGCCGAGGTGGAGCAGGCTCGCGCCGCTGCGGTATCCGCGGCAGAGAACGCCGCAGCGCGGGTTCGCGATAATCTGGTGGTGGCGGTCGCCGAAGATCGCGAGGCGATGGCTGCGCTCCAGCAGCGCATTGCTGGCGACCGTGCCGCCATCGACGGTATGCAGCAGATTATTGCAGAGGATCGGGCAGCCATCGCCGAGGACCGGCAAGAGGTCGACGAAAGCCGCACGGCGGTCGAAGAGTCGCTCCTCGACTGGCAAACGCGGTGGCTGGGCGATCGGCCGGCTCCGCCATCCGGCCCGCAACACGACGGCGCAATCTATTACGACCGCACCGCGCTGGCGATGTATGTCTGGCGCGGCGGAAAATGGAACCCGATCGCGACCGGAATGACCGGTGTCGACATCCTGATTGCCCTGCAGGGAACCGATACAAGCTCCATCCAGCGCCCTCGCCGGGAAATGCTCTGCCGGATGAGGCTTCACTTCCACGGTTCCGAGAACCGGTTCGGGCTGGGCTGGAGCTACATGGCATCCGGTGCCTGGGCTATGGTCAACGACAATCTATCCCTGCATGGGCTGAAATGGGGGCTCGCCCCTGAAGCCAACGACAACGGAACGCCTTTCCACACCATCACCAAATCCGACGGATCGCCCGCAACATCCAGCCCGGCATTCCCGCGCTGGAAGAATGTAGGCGCAACGCTTTCCGTCGGCGCCCGCCTGGCCGGACTGAACGGCGGACTGACACAGATGCAGATCGGGACGAATACGATCCCGCGCAGTCTCTGGAACATCAGCGGCAATGTGCTGGAAGGGATGTGGGGCCGCGATGCCAATGAAAACCCGGAACCGTATTTCTGCCCCCGTTTCAACAATACCTCGGGCGTCGAGGTCGCTGGTTACAGTTCCAATTCCAAGGCCCATGATACCTGGCTGACCTATTGGGAGTATCGGGGATGACGAGCTTCCATTCGCTGGCGATCCAGCAAATCCGCGCCTCGGACGCAATCGACCCGGACAGCCTGACCGATGCAGATATCCTGATGCTCGTCCAGCGTTACTATGCCGAAATCGCGGCCGACCATTGGGAAAGCCACTGGCGCAAGCAGCTTTCGACCCTCGCGGGCGACGATCCGATCGTGGGGGCCCTGCTCGTCGCCGAATGGCTGGTCAAGGGGCTGGAGGCGATCAGGGTGCTGGCCGGCGGATCGTCCGAGTTCATCGAGACCGAAGCTGCGGTTATCTCGATGTTCAGCCCGACCACGCCGACGTCCGCACAGGCTATGGCGTCGGATGTCGCCGCACGGTTCCGATACTGGGTCGCAGGCGGGATGTTGCTGACCGCGCTGCGCCGGGCGACCCAGCATCTGGTCTACGAGCAGACTACTCCCGAGGGGTGCGAGGCCGCCTTTACCCGCATGAAGCGCGTTTCGGATGATCTGATCGCCATGACACATGCAGGCGCCCCGAAGGAGGCGCTGATGGCACGCCTCGCCAAACTGGCGGGCACGGCATGATCGATCTGCTGCGCCAGATGTTCGCCACGCCCGAGGCGCAGGCCGATCCCTATACCTGGGCCGCGGCGCTGCTGGGTCACTGGGCGATCGGCGCCGCCCTGGTGGTGCTGGCCTTGGCCGCTGCCCGCCCCGCCACCGCCGCGGCCGCCGTCAGCCTCACCTATGGAGTGCTCTGGGAGGGCGGCCAGCTGCTGTTCGCCGGCGCCGCGCCCTGGGACAGCGCCCTCGACTGGACCGCCGTCACCCTGGGCGCCACCACCGCCGCCGCCACCTGGCAACACCGCCGTCGCCTCGCCGCCGCCGCCATCGCCGCGGTGGTGGTGATCCTGACGGCGGGGGTCGGCAGGAGGCGGTAAGCTATGCATACACCGCAACGGTATGCGGGTATGGCCCGGATTGGCATTTTCTCGACGATTGCCCGGCGATCAGCGCGTAACCCATTGATTTTACGCAACATGCAAATGCACCGTTCGGACCGTGCAGGATTTGCACCTTCGTCATTCCGTAGGTATTGAATGCGAGTCACGAAATCAGCCGCTAAACCTGTGATTTTACGGGGTTTCAAACAGGCCACGCGCGAGCGTCACACGCCCCCTGTGCAACCGACTTTGGGTGCGTCTCGAACCGATGCCGCTCCAACATGCAAATGAGCGGCACATGTTCTGCAGGTCGCGTCCAGTGCACCAATCGCCAGCAATTGTTGGGTTTTACCGCCTAATCCCACTTGTTCCCGCATGAGCGCGGTCAGGCCCTAGAACACCCATGTTTTTGTCGCGTTACAGCAAGGGTTGAAGCGGCAGGACAAGAGCTACCGATTGAGGCCGAACATCAAGGGCTGGACCCGTGGAAAGCAAGTGGGGCGTCGCCGTTGGGGCAGCTCAGGTGGCGTCCTGAAATGGCGGAATGGCAAGCCACCCGCCGCCCAGGCCCAGCCCGTTCCTCCACCCGACCAGAGCGGGGCATAATCCGGGGCACTATCGCCCCGGCCCAGCCCGGATACCCGAGAAAATCATCGAGATCTGGAAACTGGCTGGGGCGGTAGGATTCGAACCTACGGTGCGCGGTACCAAAAACCGGTGCCTTACCACTTGGCTACGCCCCAGCAGTGCCGCGCTATCTAGCCAAGGGGCCGGAGGGGTGCAAGGGGGTTCGGGCAAAAACTTGTGCGATCGCGGCGGTGAGGTTAACGCGCATCGGGCAAGGCGCAAGGAACGGGGCAGGGCATGGAACGGGCGGATGTGGTTGTCCTTGGCGCGGGCGGGGCGGGGCTGTTCTGTGCCGGCAGCCTTGCGGGGCGCGGGCTGCGGGTCGTGGTGCTGGACCACGCGCGTGCGCCCGGCGAAAAGATCCGGATCTCGGGCGGAGGGCGGTGCAATTTCACCAATCTCGGCACCTCGCATGAAAGCTTCCTGTCGCAGGTGCCGCGGTTCTGCGCCTCGGCGCTGGCCGGGTTCCGACCCGAAGCCTTCGTCGCGCTGGTGGACGGCGCCGGTATCGCCTGGCACGAAAAGGCGCAGGGGCAGCTGTTCTGCGACGGGCGCGCCACCCAGATCGTGCAGATGCTGGTCGATCGCATGGGCATGGCAGAACTGCGGCTGGGGGTCGCGGTCACGGCGGTGGTGCCGGCAGCAGGCGGCCTGCGGGTGGAAACCACGGCCGGAGCCCTGCTGGCCGCGCATGTTGTGGTCGCGACCGGGGGCAAGTCGATCCCCAAGATGGGCGCGACTGGCATCGGCTATGACATCGCCCGGGCCACCGGCCACCGCGTCACCGACACGCGCCCCGGTCTGGTGCCGCTGACCTTCGCCGAACAGGACCTCGGCCTGTCCGCGCCACTGTCTGGAATCGGGATCGAGGCGCGCGTCGCGCTGCCCAAGGCACCCGGCCGGCGCGCCATCGCCTTCCACGACCGGCTGCTGTTCACCCATCGCGGCCTTTCGGGTCCGGCGATCCTGCAAATCTCCAGCTATTGGCAGCCGGGGGAACCCCTGACACTGGACCTCGCCCCCGGGCAGGACATCGCCGCGCTGCTGAAACAGGCGCGGGCCGAGGGCGGGCGGGCGCAGACCGCCACGCTGCTGGCGCGTCACCTGCCGGAACGACTTGCCGCTGCCATCGTAGCCGAGCTGGGGATGGCGGGCGCACCGCTGGCCGCGCAGTCCGATGCGCGGCTGGGGGCGCTGGTCCGTCGCGTCCACGACTGGCGCATCCGCCCCGTCGGGACCGAGGGCTACCGCACCGCCGAGGTCACCGTCGGCGGCGTCGATTGCCGCGATCTCGATGCCCGCAGCCTGCGCTCGCGCCTGGTCCCGGGGCTGTATTTCGTGGGCGAGGCGGTAGACGTGACCGGCTGGCTGGGCGGTTACAACTTCCAGTGGGCCTGGGCCTCGGGCCATGCCGCCGCGCAGACGATCCTGGCCGGCTAGGGCCGCTGTTTCTTTCTGGTCCAAATACCCTGGGGGGCCGGCCTCGGGCCGGCGGGGGCAACGCCCCCTTCTTGCGCCGTGCCGTCAACTACACCCGCAGCGGGTCGGCCTTGGCCAGCGCGTCGAACCGCATCAGGCTGGCGATCAGCGCCGGCATCTGGTCCAGCGGCACCATGTTCGGCCCGTCCGAGGGCGCGCGGTCGGGATCCTCGTGCGTCTCGATAAAGACGCCGGCGATGCCCAGCGACACCGCCGCCCGTGCCATCACCGGCGCGAACTCGCGCTGCCCGCCCGAGGACTCGCCCTGTCCGCCCGGCTGCTGCACCGAATGGGTCGCGTCCATGATGACCGGCCAGCCGGTCCGCGCCATGATCGGCAGCGCCCGCATGTCCGCCACCAGCGTGTTGTAGCCGAAGCTGACCCCGCGTTCGGTCAGCAGGATCCGGTCGCTGCCGGTCGAAGCCACCTTGTCGGCCACGTTCGCCATGTCCCAGGGCGCAAGGAACTGGCCCTTCTTGATGTTGACCACCGCACCCGAACGTCCCGCTGCCAGCAGCAGATCGGTCTGCCGCGACAGGAAGGCGGGGATCTGGATGATGTCCACCACCTTGGCCGCGCGCAGCGCCTGCGCTTCGTCGTGCACGTCGGTCAGCACCGGGCAGCCGATCCGTTCGCGCACCGTGGCCAGCATCGCCAGCCCTTCGTCGATGCCGATGCCGCGCCGGCCCGACAGCGAGGTGCGGTTGGCCTTGTCATAGCTGGCCTTGAACACGAACCCCGCCCCGGCATCGGCGCAGGCGCGGGCCAGCGGCTCGGCGATCGACAGCGCGTGGTCCAGTGTTTCCAACTGGCACGGCCCCGCGATCACCACCAGCGGCAGGTCGTTGCCAAAGGTCACGCCACCCGCAGTCACGCGGGCCTGCGCCACAAAAGCGGGCGCGGCGGTCATGACGACACCTGTTCGCGCAGGATGGAAACGGTCAGTGACAGCATCAGGTAGATTCCCCCGAAGATCAGAAAGGCGACCAGAGTGTTCTGGAACGCTTTGGGATAGGTGGCCTCGTCCGGCGGGATCGGAGGCATCGACAGCGACAGGTAGCGCACCTGCTTGTTGGCCTCGACCCGCGCGGCCTCCATCTGCTGGGCGGCGCTGGCCAGCAACTGCTGGCGCGTCGCCAGGTCGCTTTCGGCGATGCGCAGTTGCCCGGTGATTGCGGCCAGCGAGCCGCGCGTGTCGGAATCAGAGGTCAGTTGGGCGCGGGTCTCGGCGATCATCTGTTCCAGGCGGCCGATATCGCCCTGAACGCCCAGAACCCTGCTCTGGTTCGGGCGCTGGTTCGATTGCAGCTGTCCCAGTTCCAGCCGCTTCTCGGCCAATTGCGATTCCAGTGCGCTGATCCGTCCCATCACCGCGCCGCTTTCCGCCGCCGGGTCCAGCACGCCCAGCTGTTCCTGCAATTCCAGGATCCGGGCCTGCGATTCCAGCACCTTGCGTTCCGCGTCGACGTAGTTTTCCATCGCGCCCTTCATCTGGTCGTCGCGCAGCCGCGCGCTCATCTGGTCGACCTGGCCCTCGGCATAACCGATCAGCGCCAGCGAGAACTGTTCCGACAGCCCGGGGTCGGGGGCGATCACCTCCATGTTGATGACGCCCTCGGTCGGATCGTAGCCGATCTTGACCGATCGTTCATACAGCGCATAGGCCTGTTCGTTCGTCGCGTCCGGGGACAGGCGCAGCAGCGCGTCCATGGCCGGGTCCTGAAAGGCGCGGGTAAAGCCCAGGTCGTTGTCCAGCCGCATCATTGCCGCGCGCGAGGTCAGGTAGCTTTGCACCGACACGCTGTCGGGGTTGGTGGCCAGGGGCGAGGCGCTCAGCAGCCCGCCACCCTCGCCAAAGCCGCCGTCGGCCTGCTGGATCAGGAACTGCGAATAGGTCGCGTAAAGCGGCGTTGCCTGGGTGTAGTAATACCAGCCCGCAATCAGCGTCGGTAGCCCGACAAAGAACGCCAGCCGCAGCAGCAGGAACCCCAGCCGCTTGCGCCGGCGGCGGGCGATGTCGCGCTGGATACGGTAGATTTCGGCGGCGCGGCGTTCCTCGGTCAGCGCCTCGCGCGAGGGCAGGCCGGGATGCCCGCCCTCGCCCGGGGGCGGCAGCGGGGTGATCTCGCGCCGGCGGGTGCGCGCGGGCAGGCCGGGGCCGGGGACCGGCACCGGCGCCTGGGGCGAGGGCGCGGCCTGCGCCTCGTTGCCAGCCGCGGACAGGATGCGGCCAAGCGCGCTGCGGTGGAATGGGTCGATGCCGCGCTGGCGCAGCCGCAGCACGGCCTCGTATTCAGAGCTGGCCTCGATCTGGTGCATGGCGGCGATGCGCATGGCCATGCGCAGCTGGCGCGAGGTCAGGTTTTCGGCCCGGATCGCGGCCAGCGCCTGCGCCTCGGGGTCCGAGGCGCCGGGCACGTCCAGCGGCACCTCTGCCGCGTCCGCCACCGGCGCCGTGTCACGGCCGGCATCGGCGGGGCTTGCAGGGGTGTTGTCCGCAGCCGGGGGTTCGGCCCCCGGAAAGCGACGGTCGCCGAAACCGTCGTCGCTGCTGCTGAACAGTCCCGTTTCGGGGGCGGCGCCCTTGTGCAGCTCGACCCGCACCGCGGGGTGCGATGCGGCCCCCGGCGCCGCCTGGTCTGTCCCGGCCTCGGGGGTATTGCCCCAGGCCGCCGTGCGCGCTGCCGCGACAGGTGATTCCGAGGCGCGCAGGTGAAAGCGGCGGACCTTAGGAGGTGTAATCATAATATTGTTTCGCCTCATCCAGGCTGTCGAACATGTAAAGCCGCCCGTCGCGCAACACGCCCGCGCGACGGCAAAAACGTTCCAGGGTGGCCGGCTGGTGTGACACCACCACCACGGTCGAGGTCTTCAGCCGGTCGTAAAGCACACTGCCGGCCTTGCGGTTGAATTCGACATCGGTGCTCGAAGGCATCCCCTCGTCGATCAGGTAGATGTCGAATTCCAGCGCCAGCAGCAGCGCGAAGGTCAGCCGCGAGCGCATCCCCGAACTGTAGACGCCGACCGGCTGGTCGAAATATTCGTCGATGTCGCACAGCCAGCGGCAGAAGGCCGAGACATAATCCGGGTCCAGCCCGTAGATGCGCGCGATATAACGCGAGTTCTCGTTCCCCGACAGCCGCGAGATCACGCCGCCCATGAAGCCCAGCGGGAACGACACCCGGCAGGTGGCGCGGATATGGCCTTCGTCGGGCTTTTCCAGCCCGCACATCATGTTGATGATGGTGGTCTTGCCGGTGCCGTTGGGGGCCAGGATGCCCAGCGATTCCCCCAGCTCGACCCGGAAGGACGCCTGGTCGAGAATGACCTTGCGCTGGGTGCCGGTCCAGAAGGACTTCGATACGTTGTCGAATTCCAGCATTGTCGCAGTGGGTATCCCGCGTCGGCGCCGGCAATCGGCGATGGTTCCTGCGGCCGAGATCGCCCGCGTTGCGCGCCGAACATAGGCGCGCGGCGTGGCTCTGTCCATTGCGGCGCGTCAGATCCAGAAAATGCAATCTGTTATGCCGGTTCCGCCGTGCCTATGTGATGGGGCATGAGCGACCCCGACCGGACCCTTCCTGCCCCCTTGCCACTGGATTCGCCGCCCGGGTTGCCCGAACTTCCCGTCGCGGCCGAACTGCGCGCCTGCCGCCTGTGTGCCGACCGCTTCGCCGCCACGGCGACCGCCCATGCGCCCCGGCCGGTGGTGTGGTTTGCGCGGGGGGCGCGGGTGCTGGTGGCCAGCCAGGCGCCGGGGATGCGGGTGCATCAGTCGGGACGCCCGTTCACCGATGCCTCGGGCCAGCGGCTGCGCGACTGGATGGGGGTGGACGAGGCGACGTTCTACGACCGCTCGCGCGTGGCCATCGTGCCGATGGGGTTCTGCTTTCCCGGCTATGATGCCAAGGGCGCGGACCTGCCGCCGCCGCCGCTTTGCGCCCGGACCTGGCGGGAACGGATCATGCGCGATCTTGACCCGCAGGTGACGCTGCTGATCGGTGGCCACGCGATCCGCTGGCACCTGGGGCTGCGCGACGTGACCGCGGCGGTGGCGGGCTGGCGCGACCATGCGCCCCGGGTGTTCCCCTTGCCTCATCCTTCGTGGCGCAATACCGCTTGGCTGAAACGCAACCCGTGGTTCGAAACCGAACTGGTCCCCGAACTGCGCAAGACGCTTGCCGAGGTGCTGTGACCGATTCCGCTTCCGACCCCGACCGCACCGAACTCGACCGGCTTTGCGCGGCGGTGCCGTTCCATGACGCGGACCCGGTGCAACGCGCCGCGGTGCTGCGCAGGCTGGCCGATACCGAACTGCACGTCGCCCTGTCGGCGGACCCGATGGGCGACCGCGCCGACCTGAGGATGTTCGACCTGCCGGGAGGCGCGGTGGCGCTGGCCTCGGACGATGCGGCGGCGCTGGCGGGGTTCCTGGGTGGGCCTGTGGCGCATCTGTCGCTGCCGGGCCGGGTGCTGGCGCGCGAACTGGCGCAGGCGGGGCAGGGGCTGCTGGTCAACCCCGGCCGTCCCTCCGAGATGCTGCTGGACGCGGCGGCGCTGGCCTGGCTGATCGCTGCGCTGGCCGACGCGCCCCCGGCGGCCGAGGCCCTTCCGCGCCGGATCTTTGCCCCCACGCCGCAGGCGGTGGCGGTGCTGGCCGAGCCGCTGGCCACACGGCTGGCCGACATGGCGGGCATGGTCGCGGGCGCGGCACTGGTCGGGGTGGAATGGCAGGACGGGCGGCAGGGGCACCTGATCGCCGTCACCGGCGCCGCCGAGGAAACCGCCGCAGAATCCGCCACCGAACCCGCCGGCGCGGACGCCGGACGCCGCGCCATCGCCAAGGCGCTGTCGGAGCTTGTGGCCTTCCTGCCCCCGGTCGAGGGCGGGGTCGATGTCACCTTCCAGGACCTGCCGCTGCCCCCCGGCACCGTGCGGATC
>JAZIHR010000076.1:0-13330 GCA_036678445.1 Alphaproteobacteria bacterium | reverse complement strand
GCCCCATTCCGATCCCCACCCCGCAAGAGCCCAGGATGGTTACCGCGGCGGCGGACAGGGCGAGCCTGCCGAAGGAAGATCTCATGTCACTGCCTCGTTGTGTGTCGTTCTTGTTTGGGGCGACTCTAGCCATGCGGCGCGGAAACTGGCAACCCGCTGTCGGGGCCGTTCGCCGGGCCGTTCCACCGCGATGGCGCGGCCGCTGGCCCGGCGGCCTGGTCCTGCGGGACACCCCGGGATATTCGGGCAAGGGTGCGGTAACGCCAGAGGCGCGGGTCAGCTTTCGGGAAACAGCGGTTCAAGCTGCGCGACGATCACGCTGTTTTCGGCCAGCGCGCGGTCCATCAGGGCGCGTTCCTCGGGGGGGATCGCGTCGCCCTGCCCCAGCCGGTCCTCGGCGCTGCCGTAGCCCTGCACCTCAAGCGGGGCAAGGCCGGCCTGTTTCAGGATCGCCACGGTTTCGCGCACGGCCTCGTCCTGGTCCACGCCCGAGGCGTAACAGACCAGCGCCGCGCCGGTCGCGCCCTCGGGCAGGCCGTCGTCGGGCTTGCGGCCGACCTCGACCAGCAGCGTGTAGACCCGGTGTGCCATCGCCCGCCCCCCTGTTCCATTCCGCCGCGGGGATGGGGCAAAGCCCGCGGCTTGGCAAGTCCCGGATGGGGCGGCCTGCCGCCGGGGGACAGCGCCGGGGCCGGTCAGTCGTCGGCCAGATGCGCTCGGAACGCGGTGAAGATCGCGTCGTAGACCTTGCGCTTGAAGGGCACGATGCGGTCGCGGATCTCGGTCGCGGTCATCCACGCCCAGGCGTCGAATTCCGGGTGATCGGTGGCGATGTCGATTTCCGCGTCCGAGCCGGTAAAGCGGACGAGGAACCATTTCTGCACCTGCCCGCCGTAGCGTCCGCCCCAGATCCGGCCCAGCAGTTCCGGCGGCAGGTCGTAGCGCAGCCAGCCCGGCGCCTCGGCCAGAATTTCGCACAGTTCGGGGGGGATGCCGGTTTCCTCGTGCAACTCGCGCAGGGCGGCGGCGCGGGGGTCCTCGCCGTCGTCCAGCCCGCCCTGCGGCATCTGCCAGGCGTCCGAGGGGTTGTCGATGCGGTGGCCGGCAAACACCCGGCCCTCGGCATTGATCAGCACCACCCCGGCGCAGGGGCGATAAGGCAGCCCGTCCGGGCCGGGGGGCAGGTCGTGGTGCGAATCGCTGTTCATCGGTGCCTCAGTTCCCGGCCGGGGCATCGCCGGGGCGATCGACGGGACGGTTGGCCCCCCCGGTCGTGCCGCTGCCGGTTGTCCCCTCGCCGGTCGCGGCCGGCGTGGCGGCGGCCACGTCGCGGCTGGTGAAATCCACCGCCGCAAGCCCCTTGAGGATATCGACCGCGTAGGCCAGCTGGTAATCTTCCTGCCGCAGCTCGGCGGTCTGTTCGGCCTGCCGCGCCTCTTCCTCGATCTGGCGGCGTTCCTCGTCGTTGACCGAATCGTTGTTCAGCGCGCCGCGCAGGTCGCTTTCCGAGGTCAGAAACTTCGACGCGCTGCGCGGGGTTTTCTGGTCCTCGGCCTCGGCCGGGCGGCTGGGGGGTTGCTGGACGATGATGTCGGGGTTGATGCCCAGCGACTGGATCGAGCGCCCCGAGGGCGTGTAATACCGCGCCGTGGTCAGCCGGATCGCGCTGTCCGAGGTCACCGGCATCACCGTCTGGACCGAGCCCTTGCCGAAGCTTTTCGTGCCCACGACGATGGCGCGGCGGTGATCCTGCAACGCCCCGGTGACGATTTCAGAGGCGCTGGCCGAGCCGCCGTTGATCAGCACCACCATCGGCTTGCCCTGCGCAAGGTCGCCCGGCTCGGCGTTCCAGCGCCCGCTTTCCTCGGGCTTGCGGCCGCGGGTGGACACGATCTCGCCCTTGTCGAGGAACGCGTCGCTGACCTTGACCGCCTGGTCCAGCAGCCCGCCGGGGTTGTTGCGCAGGTCCAGAACGAAGCCGGTGATCGCGTCGATGCCGCCGGCTTCCTCGACCGCCTTGTCCAGTTCGGTCTTCAGCGTGTCATAGGTTTCGTCGTTGAAGGTGGCGACGCGCAGGACCACGGCGTGGCCCTCGACCCGGGTGCGCACCACGGTCAGCTTGATGGTCTCGCGCGTCATCTTGACGTCGAAGGGCTCGGTCTCGCCCTCGCGCAGGATGGTGACGGTGACTTCGGACCCGACCGGGCCGCGCATCTTGTCCACCGCCTCGTCCAGCGACAGCCCCATCACCGATTCGCCGTTGACGTGCGAGATGAAGTCGCCCGGCTTGATCCCGGCTTCGGCCGCGGGGGTGCCGTCCATGGGCGAGATCACCTTGACCAGCCCGTCTTCCTGCCCGACCTCGATCCCCAGGCCGCCGAAGCTGCCGCGGGTCTGGGTCTGCATGTCCTGGTAGTCGTTCGCCGACAGGAACGAGGAATGCGGGTCAAGCGAGGTCAGCATCCCGTTGATCGCGGCCTCGATCAGGGTCTTGGCGTCCACGTCCTCGACATAATCCTGGCGCACCCGCTCGAACACGTTGCCGAACAGGTCGAGCTGTTCGTAGATCGAGGCGTTCCGTTCGGATTCCTGCGCGATCAGCGGTGCGGCCAGCTGGGTCGTCACCAGAATGCCGGCCAGCGCCCCGCCGATCCCGGCCATCAGATATTGCTTCATTCCGTCGTCCTGACCTGCTGTGCCTCTTCCCCGCCGTCGGGCGCGTCGGTGTCGACGCCCTGGCTCATGACCGGATTCATCACGAACCACTCGGCGGGGTCCAGCGTTTCCTTGCCCTTGCGCAGCTCGATATACAATTCCTGCGCGTTTTCCGGGCCGTTCCCCCCGGCCGCGGCCTCGACGAAGGCGGCGCCGAACTCGGCCGCGGGGCCTTCCTCTCCGCCCATCAGACCCATGGGTTCGCCGGCAATCAGCACGTCGCCGGTTTCCCCGAACACCTGCGCCAGCCCCGCCACCACCAGCAGATACCCCCGCGACGGCTCGACGATCATCACATTGCCGTAATCGAGCAGCGGGCCGCGATAGCGGATGGTCGCGGGCCAAGGGGTGGTGACCAGCGCGCCGGGCTGGGTGGCGATGGTCAGGCCGGGGCGGCGGATGCCGTTTTCGTCAGGCTCGCCATGACCGCGCAGCACACGGCCCAGCGCCGGCAGCGCCAGGCTGCCCTGTGCGGCCTCGAAATCCATCATCGGCGCGCCGATGTCCTTTTCCATCGCGACGATCCCGTCGGCAAACGCGTCCAGCGTGTCGGCCGAGGCCAGCAGCGTGGTCAGTTCCTTGGGGTCCTCGCCAAAGCGCACCGGCATGGACGAACGGTCGGTGACGGCCGAAGCCAGCAGCCGCCGCGCCTCTTGCACATCGGCCAGCCCCCGCGCCAGCGAATCGGCCGCGGCCTGTTCGATGCGGCGCACGGTGGCGATTTCTTCCAGCGAGGCACCCAGCCGATCGGCCTCGGCCTGTAGGGCCGGGGTGACGGCGGACAGGATCATCCCCGACTGCGCGGTGCTGGTGGCGCCGGCGGGGTGCAGCAGCATCAGGGTTTCCGGAGATTCCTGCATGGCCACCATCACCCCGACGATGCGGGCCAGGCGTTCGCGCTGCGCCTCGAAATCGCCGCGCAGCTGCGATTCCCGCAGCGCGGCGCGGCGCAGGCTGTCGCGCAGGGCGGCCTGACCCTGTTCATAGGCGCGGATGACCTCGGTCAGGGCGATCACCTGGTCGTCGGCGGTCAGGGCCTGATCCAGCTTGCCGATCGCCTCGCGCAGCGATTGCGCGGCAGCGGCGGCGGCGCGGCCGGCGGCCTCGGCGGGGGTTTCGGCCTCGGCCATATCGGGGTCCGCGCCGCTGATGGTGGTGACGGCGCCCAGCCCGTGTTCGGACACCACGGTCTGCGCCAGCAGCCCCGCGCCGGGCAGCGTCAGCCCCGCTGCGGCCAGCATGGCCAGCCGCAATGCGGGCAGAAAGGCCGTGCCGCGGCTCATGGCACCAGCAGGCTGCGCCCGGTCATCTCGGGCGGCTGGTCCAGCCCCATCAGCGCCAGCACCGTCGGCGCGACATCGGCCAGCCGGCCGCCGGACCGCAGCGAGGCGCCCGCCGGACCGCCCCAGACGATCACCGGCACCGGGTTGGTGGTGTGGGCGGTGTGCGGGCCGCCGGTCACCGGGTCCACCATGGTTTCACAGTTGCCATGGTCGGCGATGATGACCGCCGCACCGCCCGCGCGTTCCAGCGCCGAAAGCATCGCGCCCAAGCCACGGTCCACCGCCTCGCAGGCGCGGATCGCGGCGGGCAGGCTGCCGGTGTGGCCCACCATGTCGGGGTTGGCATAGTTCACCACGATCAGGTCGTAGCCCTCGCCGATGGCCTGCACCAGCCGCGCGGTCACCTCCGCCGCCGCCATTTCCGGGGCCAGGTCATAGGTCGCGACCTTGGGGCTGGAGGGCATGAAACGGTCCTCGCCCTGTTCAGGGGCCTCTTTGCCGCCGTTCAGGAAAAAGGTGACATGAGGGTATTTTTCGGTCTCGGCCAGCCGGAACTGGCGCAGCCCCCTGGCCGCGACCCAGGCGCCCAGCGTGTTCGGCACCTGCCGCTTGGGATAGGCGGCGGTCATGTATTCGTTATGAAGGGCGGAATAATCCACCATCCCCAGCACCGCCGCCCACGCAGGCCGCCCGGCCACGTCAAAGGCGTCAAATCCCGGCTGGGCGACTGCCGCCATGATTTCTCGCGCGCGGTCGGCGCGGAAGTTGAGGCAGAAGAACCCGTCACCGTCCGCCGCCCCCGCATAGCCCGGCAGCACGGAGGGCTGGATGAACTCGTCGGTCTCGCCCCGCGCATAGGCGGCGGTCACGGCATGGGGGGCGTCCTCGGCCGCCAGCCCCTGCCCCCGCACGATGGCATCCCAGGCGCGCTGCACCCGGTCCCAGCGGTTGTCGCGGTCCATGGCGAAATAGCGCCCGCAGACGGTGCCGATGGTCACGCCCTCGGGCAGGTTGCCGGCCAGTTCGGTGATGAAACCCAGCGCCGATTTCGGCGGCACGTCGCGCCCGTCGGTGATCGCGTGCAGCACCACCTTCACACCCTGCTGCGCCACCGCCCGGCAGGCGGCGACGACATGGGCGATATGGCCGTGCACGCCGCCGTCGGACACCACGCCCATCAGATGCGCCGTGCCCCCCGACGCCCGCATCCGTGCCACGAAATCGCCGATGCCGGGGTTGCGGAAGAAACTGCCGTCCTCGATCGCCAGGTCGATCTGCCCCAAATCCATCGCCACCACCCGGCCCGCGCCGATATTGGTGTGCCCGACTTCGGAGTTGCCCATCTGCCCCGAGGGCAGCCCCACGTCCGGCCCATAGGTAATCAGCGTTTCATGAGGACACTCCGCCCGCAGACGGTCCATGTTCGGCGTCTTTGCCTGATCAGGGGCGCTGAATTCGGGACGGTCGGAAATCCCCCAGCCATCGAGGATGCAAAGGACAACGGGACGGGGAAAGCGCATGGGCAGCCTCTTACGGCGGGTGAGTGGCGGGTTTCTACGGGGCCGGGGCCGCATCGGCAAGGCGCGAGCGCGTGAACACCACCCCGCAACAAGGCCCAGCCGACCACCCGCCGAGACCACGCCGCCCGCTGGGTCAATGCCGGCAGCAAAGCGGATCGGCCAATCACAAGCGCATCAGGCCACAGGCCGCACGCGACAGATGAACGGAACCGGGCAAGGGCAAGACCTGATGCTCTTTGCACTGCCCTGACGGGCAACAGGCAACCAAGTCATTGAAAAATCTGGAGGCGGGTACCGGAATCGAACCGGTCTTCACGGATTTGCAATCCGCTGCGTAACCTCTCCGCCAACCCGCCGCCTTGAGGTGCGAGGAGAGATAGGCGAAACGGCCGCGCGCTGCAAGTCGTCCTGTTGCTCCGTGCGATCCGGATTCGCCCGGTCTGCCGGGCCGGGCTGCGCCGGAAACATGTCCGGCGCAGCCCGGGTCAAATCAGGGTATCCGCCCCCGTGACAGGGGCGAGGCTCTTATTTTGCCCGGGCGTTGCGGTTGCCGATCAGCTTCAACCGTAGCGCGTTCAGGCGAATGAACCCGGCCGCGTCCTTCTGGTCATAGGCGCCGGCATCATCCTCGAAGGTCACATGCGCCTCGGAATACAGGCTCATCTCGGACCAGCGCCCGACGCAATGGACCGAGCCCTTGTAAAGCTTCAGCCGCACCGTGCCGGACACATATTCCTGCGACTTGTCGATCAGCGCCTGCAGCATCTCGCGTTCAGGGCTGAACCAGAAGCCGTTGTAGATCAGTTCGGCATAGCGCGGCATCAGGCTGTCCTTGAGATGCCCCGAACCCGAATCGAGCGTGATCTGTTCGATTCCGCGGTGCGCCTCAAGCAGGATGGTGCCGCCGGGGGTTTCGTAGATGCCGCGCGACTTCATCCCGACAAAGCGGTTTTCCACGAAGTCCAGCCGCCCGATGCCATGCTTGCGACCATATTCGTTCAGCGCGGTCAGGATCGTCGCGGGCGACATCGGCTGGCCGTTGATCGCGACGGCATCGCCGCGCTCAAAGCTGACCTCGATATATTCGGGGGTGTCCGGCGCATCCTCGGGGTTCACGGTGCGCTGGTAAACGTAGTCCGGCGCCTCGTCGGCGGGGTTTTCCAGCGCCTTGCCCTCGGACGAGGTGTGCAGCAGGTTCGCATCGACGCTGAACGGAGCCTCGCCGCGCTTGTCCCGGGCGATCGGAATCTGGTTCTGCTCGGCAAACTCGATCAGCCTGGTGCGCGAGGTCAGGTCCCATTCCCGCCAGGGCGCGATCACCTTGATCGAGGGGTCCAGCGCATAGGCCGACAGTTCGAACCGCACCTGGTCGTTGCCCTTGCCGGTCGCGCCGTGGGCCACGGCATCGGCGCCATGGCTCTGCGCCAGTTCCACCAGACGCTTGGAAATCAGTGGCCGCGCGATCGAGGTGCCCAGCAGGTACTGCCCTTCGTAGACCGCGTTGGCGCGGAACATCGGAAACACATAGTCGCGCACGAACTCTTCGCGCAGGTCCTCGATATGGATGTTCTCGGGGCGGATCCCCAGCATTTCGGCCTTGGCGCGCGCGGGTTCCAGTTCTTCGCCCTGGCCCAGGTCGGCGGTAAAGGTGATCACCTCGCAGCCGTATTCGGTCTGCAACCACTTCAGAATGATCGAGGTATCCAGCCCACCCGAATAGGCAAGAACCACTTTTTTCGGCGCTTCGGTCATCAGCGGGCCCTTTCAACCAGATTTTCCTTGCGGATTATGGGGTTTTTCGGGGTCCGGCAAGAGGAAGCCGCGGATGTCGCGGCGCTGGCAATCCGGCGCGGGGGGGCATATTCCTCGGCCATGAGCGAACCGAACACCCCTGTCCAACAGGCCAGTGCGGCGCTGCGCGCGCTGTTCGAGCCGACCCCGCTGCAACGCAACGACTTCCTGTCGACCCGCTACGGCGCCGAAATCCTGCTGAAACGCGAGGACCTGACCCCCGTGCGCAGCTACAAGCTGCGCGGCGCCTTCAACGCCATGCGTCGGGCCGGGGCCGCGCCGGGGGCGCATTTCGTCTGCGCCAGTGCCGGAAACCACGCGCAGGGCGTGGCCTTTGCCTGCCGCCACTTCGGCGCCGGGGGCACGATCTTCATGCCGGTAACGACGCCGCGGCAAAAGATCGACAAGACCAGGGTCTTTGGCAACGGCGCGATCGAAATCGTCCTGACCGGAGATTACTTCGACCAGACCCTCAGGGCCGCACAGGACTTCACGGCCGAGCACGGCGCAACCTTCCTGTCGCCCTTTGACGATGCTCATGTGATCGAAGGCCAGGCAACCGTGGCGGCCGAGATCCTCGGGCAGATCGAGGGCGACCCGGACATCATCATCCTGCCCGTGGGCGGGGGCGGCCTGGCAGCCGGCGTCACCGCGCTGATCCGGGCGGCGTTTCCGGCCGCGCGGCATGTGTTCGTCGAACCTGCTGGCGGCGCCAGCCTGCGCGCAGCGCTCGAGGCCGGCCATCCGGTCAGGCTGCCAGCCGTCGACAATTTCGTCGATGGCGCCGCGGTGGCGCGAATCGGGGATCTTCCTTTCGAACAATTGTCGCGTTTCTCGCCCGCCGACGTGATCGTCGCCCCCGAGGACCGGGTCTGCGCGACGATGATCGAGTTGCTGAACGTCGAGGGCATCGTGCTGGAACCCGCTGGCGCGCTGGCCGTGGACGCCTTGCGCGACCTGGCCGCCCAGGGCGCGCTGGAAGGCAAGCGAGTGGTCTGCATCTGCTCGGGCGGGAATTTCGACTTCGAGCGCCTGCCCGAGGTCCGCGAACGGGCGCAACGCTGGGCCGGGCTGAAGAAATACTTCATCCTTCGCCTGCCGCAGCGCCCGGGCGCGCTGCGCGAGTTCCTGAACCTGCTGGGCCCCGAGGACGACGTGGCGCGGTTTGAATATCTCAAGAAATCGGCGCGGAACTTCGGATCGGTGCTGATCGGGATCGAGACCAGCAGCCCCGCCAACCTGTCGGCCCTGTCCGAGCGGCTGGCGGCCGCCGGATTCGACTGGCGCGACATCACCGGCGACCCGGTGCTGTCCGAATTCCTGATCTGATCCCACCCCTGCGGGACAGGCCTCCGGCCGGCGCGAATCATGGTGCATTTCTCCTTCACCCCCATGATGCCCCGAAAACGTTAGGGAATCGTGAACGCCCGCGTTAACCGGGCGTTCAGCAGCGCCGGCTAACATGGGTGCATGAAACTGCCGAATCGGGTTCCCTCCGTCTCTTTGCGCACCCCTGGCCGCGACTCGCGCCAGCGTCTGGTTCTGTTGGCCGACGGCGACCACGCGCGACGGCGACAACTGTCCAGCCGGCTGGAACACACCGGCTATCGGGTGCTCGAAGTCGCGGATGGGGCGGTGGCGCTGGAAATCTGCTGCGACCTGGAACCCGACCTGATCCTGGCGGATCTGGTGCTGGAACGGCTGTCGGGGCTGGATCTCTGCCGGGCGCACCGGGCGCTGCGGCGGCAGGGCTACGGGTATTTCGTCCTGCTCGGTCCCGGCGCCAGCCGCATCGGCGTGGCCGAGGCGCTGCAAGCGGGCGCGGATGAATTCCTGACCCGTCCGGTCTCGAACGCCGAGCTTCTGGCGCGGATCGCCGCGGCCGAACGGGTTCTGGACATGCAGGACGATCTGGCCGCCGCGAATCGGGAACTGAAATCCGCGCTGGAGCGGCTGAACCAGACCCAGGAACAGATGAATGCCGACCTGCGTGCGGCCCGGCGGCTGCAACAGGCGATGATCCGGGAGCACCAGCGTCGTTTCGGCGCCTTCCGGATCTCGCTGCTGATGCGCCCCGCCGGCATGATCGGCGGAGATTTCGTGGGATTTCATCAGCTTGATGACAATGCGGTGGGGATTCATGCGGTCGATGTATCCGGTCACGGCGTCGCGGCGGCGCTGTTGACCGCGCGGCTGGCCGCCCAGATCGAGGCGATGACCCACGACCTGCGCGCCTCGGTATCCGGGCTGGTCACGACCCTGAACGACATGATGCTGGACGGGCCGCAAACCGATGCCTACCTGACGATGGTCTATGCGCGGCTCGACCTGGCGCGCCAGCGGGTGCGCCTGGTGCAGGCCGGACATCCGCATCCGGTGATCCAGCGCGCCGACGGCAGCATCGAACAGATCGGAAACGGCGGGCTGCCGGTAGGCGTGGTCGCCGGCGCCCGCTATGACGAGCTGGAAATCACGCTGGCCCCCGGCGACCGGATGCTGATCGTCTCGGACGGGATCACCGATGCTGTCGGGCCACGGGGCGAGATGCTGGGGTCAGAGGGGTTGCGGGCGATCCTGCAACTGAACGCGCCGCTGTCGGGCAACGCGCTGCTGGAATCGATGTCCTGGTCGGTGTCGAGCTTCGCCGGCGGCGACAAGGCCGACGACCGCTCGGCCGTGCTGATCGAGCATCTGCCCGGCGCTGCGCTGCTGCCGCATCCCGGCGCGGCAGCCGACGGCCCGCTGCCCGAGCCATTCACATGATCAGGACCTGGGTCCCCACCTTGGTCAGGTTATACAGCTGCACGATATGTTCGTTATACAGCCCGATGCAGCCGTTCGAGGACTTGCGCCCGATCTTGCGGGTATCGTGGGTGCCATGAATGCGGTAATACTGCCAGCTCAACCACAGCGCGTGGGTTCCAAGGGGGTTGTCCGGCCCCGGCGGCACGAAATCCGGCCATTCGGGGTTGCGCTTCTTCATCTCGGGGGTGGGCGCCCAGCTGGGGCCCTCGACCTTCTTGATGATCTCGGTGCGGCCGGTGCGGGTCAGGTCGGGACTGACCGGCACCGAAGTCGGGAACAGGCGGAAATCGCTGCCGTCCTCGGACCAGAAGCTGAGCGCGCGCGAGGTCAGGTCGACCAGGATCGCACCGTTCTTCAGCGTGGTGAAATAAGGCCGCCAGTCGTGCATCCGGAAGCTCGAAACGTTCCGGCGGTTATCCTGTGTCGTGTCGATCTGGACCACCCCCGCATCCGGGGTCGCCCCGGTCGGAAGAATGCGCCGCAGGATCTGGCCGGTCCATGGATCGACCGCCTGCGCAGCCGCCGGCCCGGCCAGCCCCGCCGCACCCAGCACGACCGAGCTTGCCAGAAAGCGGCGCCGGCTCAGGGCAGAGGGGGTGTTCGCGGACATGGGATCTTCCTTTCTGCCTTGCCGCCCGGTCCTTGCGGATCTGCCGGGCGGTTGCTCGAAAACCTGCGTCCAGCAGATAGCCCGGGCGTCGGACAGATCAATTCAAACCCCTGTCATCGACCCGGATTCCCGGCAACCTGCGGTCGCGCGGCCACAGGCGACGGGGTTGCCCGGCCTGCCGGCGGCGGTCGGGTCAGCGGCCGTCCAGCCGCACAAAGTCCCGTACGCTGCCCTGGCCGGGCTGGACCTCGGCCCAGTTGTCGGCCTGGAAATCCACCACCAGGGTCGCCGCCGTCGGATAGCTGCGGAACTGCGGATCCAGCGGCACCCGCGACGGCAGCATCGCGGCAAAGGCGGCGATGCCGGGATTATGGCCGATCATCATCACGGTCGGCGCCGTGGCGCTTTGCAGCACTCGCAGCATGGTTGCGGGGTCGGCATGATACAGCGCCGGCTCGATCCGCAGGACGGGCAGGGTCTCGAACACCGCATCGGCGGCACAATCCCAAGTCTCGGCCGTGCGTCGCGAGGACGAACAGAGCACCTCTTCGGGATCATAACCCCGGCTGGCCAGCCAGTCGCCCAGCGCCCGGGCCGAACGCCGGCCGCGGTCGTTCAGCGGACGGTCGTGATCCGGCACCGACGGATCGACCCAGTCCGACTTGGCGTGGCGGGTCAGAATCAGGCGGCAATGTCCGGGTGGTGTCATCCTGATCCGTCCCTCTGCGGTATTCCGACGATGAATTAGACTGCCACCCGATCATGCGCCTCGCAAGCGAGACCGCAAGGGGGCAGCGTCAAAGTCCGCTTCCGCCCTGGCGCAGCCCGTGCGGCTTGAGCCGCGGCTCGGTCGAGCGGATCAGGCTGCCCGCCCCCTGTTCGGTGAACAGTTCAAGCAGCGCGGCATGGGGCACGCGCCCGTCCAGGATCACCACGGCGCGCACCCCCTGTTCCAGCGCGGTCAGGGCGGTTTCGGTCTTGGGGATCATCCCGCCGGCGATGGTGCCGTCGGCGATCATCGCGCGCACCTGGTCGGGGTGGAGCTGCGTCAGCACCTGCCCCGAGCCGTCCTTGACCCCTGCCACGTCGGTCAGCAGCAGCAGCCGGTCGGCTTGCAGCGCGCCGGCGATGGCCCCTGCCGCCGTGTCGCCGTTGACGTTGAAGGTCTCGTTATCGGCCATGCCGGTTGCGACCGGGGCGATCACCGGGATCAGCCCGGCGGTGTAAAGGTCGCGGATGATCTGGACGTTCATTTCCACCGGCCGGCCGACAAAGCCCAGATCGGGGTCGTCGGTCTCGCACACCATCAGGTCGTCGTCCTTGCCGGAAATTCCGATGGCGCGGCCGCCGGCGTCGTTGATCGCCTGCACGATCCGCTTGTTGACCAGCCCGGACAGCACCATTTCGACCACCTGGACGGTTTCCTTGGTGGTGACGCGCTTGCCGCGGACGAAATGGCTTTCGATGCCCAGCCGGCCCAGCAGTTCGTTGATCATCGGCCCGCCGCCATGGACCACCACCGGATGGATGCCGACCTGTTTCATCAGCACGATGTCACGGGCGAATTCGGCCATGGCCTCGTCATCGCCCATCGCGTTGCCGCCGAATTTCACGACGACGACCGCGCCGGCATAGCGCTGCATGTAAGGCAGCGCCTCGGACAAGGTTCGGGCGGTAGTGACGAAGTCTCGGTCCATGCGCTGCGGTCTCATGCGGAAGGAAGTCCCTGTGGCTGGCGCGACGCTAGGCAATGCGCGCCGCAAGGTCCAGACCGCCCGTGCGCGGATCGGCCCTGTCCGCTACCATGCGCGCGACCCCGGTTACAGGACGAAATCCGTGTCCGACAGAAGCGGAGCCTTTTCCAGCAGGATTGACAGATCGGCAATGCCGTCACCGTCCAGGTCGGCCTCGACCACCGTCAGGTTGCCGCGCAAGGACCAGCGCAGCTGACCGGCGCTGCCGGAAAACGCATCGTTCCCGATCGAGACCAGCCCCAGCCCGGTGAACTGCAACAGGTCCTCTCCCGGAGTGAAGTCCGTGATGACATCTTCGGCACCGGGGCGCGAATCGGCGGCCTCGAAGACAAAGACATCCGCCCCGTCGCCGCCGGTCATCCGGTCCGCGCCGGGGCCGCCGTGCAGCGTGTCGTTGCCGGGGCCGCCCAGCAGCCGGTCGTTGCCGGCACCGCCATAAAGCAGGTCGTCGTTCCACCCGCCGTCAAGCGTGTCGTTGCCGTCGCCGCCATACAGCACGTCGTTGCCGCCCTCGCCCAGCATGAGGTCGTCGCCGTCGTCCCCATAAAGCGTGTCGTGGCCGGTGCCCCCGAACATGCGGTCATTGCCGGCGCCGCCGTAAAGCAGGTCGTCGCCGCCGTTTCCGCGCAATGTGTCGTTGCCGGCGCCGCCATAGATCGTGTCGTTGCCGCCCTCGCCATAGATGAAATCGTCGCCATCGTCGCCATACAGCAGGTCTTCGTCCTCGCCGCCGAAGATCAGGTCGTTGCCGGCGCCGCCATAGATCAGGTCGCGGCCCGGCCCGCCCAGGATCAGGTCGTCGCCGGCGCCGCCGTAAATCGTGTCGTGCCCCGCCCCCCCAAGGATATTGTC
>JAZIHR010000075.1:0-13332 GCA_036678445.1 Alphaproteobacteria bacterium | reverse complement strand
ATGCCAGTCCGACGACCATGGCGAAGAGTGTAGGGGTGAGCATCCGGGACAAGAGGACAATGGCCCGGGTCTTGCTTGGGTACACAAAAAAGGACACAATCCGTCAGTGATTCTTGGAATGTTCTGGTCAGGCTGATGTTGATTTTGTGTGTTAAATCACGTCATTCGTAATGATGGGGTCGGGGGTTCGAGTCCCTTCTGCGGCACCAATTTCTTCGTACAGACAGGAATATCGGTAACTTCCAGGACATGGCGGTTCCCCCGTCACATGCACTTGCTCGAAATCCGCCGAGCAACCCTGAACCGGCGCTGGCAATATCGTCGCATGGCCCAAGGTTGTCCTCGACAAGACCCACGCGAACGTTCCGGTGGAAACCAGACGCCGCAGGGTTCGGGCCCGACAGAAGGTCGCCTCCCCCGCGACACAAGAGATTGCAGCGACGCAAGGCATTTCGCCCATGACACAAGGCTTCTGCTTGGAAGTTCGTCCGATCGCTCTGCCCCGCAAGAACATTCATTCCGCCGTTAACGGGTTGATGTCTGAAACAGGCCATGCTCGCTGCACTTCCGGCACAGGTGAAACTGCCCGGAGACTTGAGCTTTGGCAGCGCCGCCGCCGGGCGCTTCAGTTTGTCCACAACGGAATGACAGAGCCCAGTTCCGGCCATTACGCCCGGCCTGATAAAATGCCGCTGCCTGTGCAACTGCTCGTCCCTACGCCATGACCTTCGGGATCCCTTTACAGCGCTGCCTTTCCTCCCATGTGGCAAGCCCGGAGGAAAGGCCCTGAACCGCAAGGCGCGCGGGTGCCCGCCTCGGCCCAGACACGGGCTTCCAGCATCATTTCGAGACAGCGATGGCGGATGTCCTTCCGGTCATGATTGCGGTTTTCCACGCGCGGAAACACTTGTCTCGAAAGTCTGCGTTCGTCTCGTCTCGCTGCCGCGAGATCCGGGGCGCACCGGGCTGCCAGCCTGCAAGATCCATGCCTACAGCCTTGGTCAGGTGCCTGATTTCTGCAGCGGGATCAGCCTGCAGGCGTTCATAGACAACAACGTGGCGCGGGATGTCCAATATGCGGCTGATCAGGTCAATATGGCTGTTGGACCGCACGATATCCATCAGGATCGGCTCTATCCGATCAAGCGCGAACTCCGGGATGATCCCGCTTGCCTTATGGGCGCTGGTCCACTGGTTCGTCTGATGTGCGATCCAATGAGAAACTGCCTGGCCCAACAGATCCTGCCGGACTGAATGGACGATCTGGACCCCCTGAAACATCGCCGGAATATTTGCCCGTTGCAGCATCAGTATCTGATCCCATGAGGCCTTGATCCCCCAGATGCCCGATTCGTTCGGCGCCCCGGCAAGTGCCGCGATATAATCGGGAAAGCTTGCCACCGGACGCTGCCGAAGGCTGTTCTGAATTCCGTCCCAATTCAGCCCCTCGCCGAACCCGCGGAACCTGCCGGTCTGGCGCAGATAGTCGGCCAACAGGTTCGAACCCGATCGGTTCGTGAACGCAAGGATATAGAGCGGCCTGGAAAACAGCGGCCGGTCACCTTGCCAGGAAAAGGCCTTTGGGAAAAGCGCCCGTACCCTTGTTTCATGCAATCCCTGAGCAGAAAGGGCGTCACTGATCGGTGTCATTCTTTATTTTTGCCTTTCCCCGCGCAAGCGTCGGTAGCAGTCGTGGATTGCCTCGGGATCGGGGGCGACGATATGTCCGTTCGCAGCTGCTCGCACTGCCTCTCCCTGCGCGCCAAGGTCGAATGCCATGACGGGCAGACCGGTGGCCAGCATTTCCCGCGTAGTAAAAGAGAATGTCTCGGGCCAGACAGAGGGCATCAGCCAGGCCGTAATGCCATGCGTCGAAAGAACCTTGGGCAGAACATCGGGGTCATATCTCCCCGTGACCCTTACTGAAGGAGGCAAGGCAAAGCTGTGGTCGAACTCTCCCACGATGACCAGTTCGGGCGCCCCGGGATGGCGTTCGAAATAATGGGCAAGGTCGGACACGAATTGCGCCCCCTTGACTGCACCGATGGCCCCAAGAATGCCAATGACGCCCGGACCATCGTCCTTACCCGGCGCCAAGGGCGGCATATCGAACAGCACCTCGTGGGGCTGGTATGCGATCTTGCCACGAACCCCGGGCCAGGCGGCCAGGACAATCTCGATGCTGCTTCTGGAAAAGACGGTAAGCTGCTTTGCTTGCAGGATCGCAGCACTCCACCGTTCTCTCCATGAGAGCAACCCGATCTGCCCCTCGGGGCCAGCTATCTGATGAGCACTGTCGCTGGAGTCTGCGGGCGGAACCCCGGTATAGCGGCCATCCGCATTCAGAAGATTCAGCGACGGGCTGATCGGGAAATAGTCGTGAAACAGGATCTCAAGCGCCGAGTCCCCGTCAGCCGACAGATCGAAAAGCAGGCCGGGCAGTTCCCACGGGCGTTCGTCGCCGACCCCGCAGGAATACAGGATGCGTCTGCGGGGAATGGTTAGAATCAGGCTGCGGACAAGGTCGATTTCGTCGGTTTCGCCCGTCAGCGCACCACCATCGGCATGAAGCTCGATAGCGAAACGGCGCACACCCCCGACTCGCACGACGATCGTGGGCCTGCTTTCGCGTGCCCGCTGGGCGATGCGCGCGGCAAGCCAATGCTCTGCACCCCCACCCAAAGAGTGGCCCAGGTAGATATGGATCGGATCCGGATCCATCGCCGCGGCCCAAGCCAGCGCAAGTGTAAGGCGAGCGGTCATCAGCGGGTCCGAGGCGATGAAACGGCCAACCTCGCCTTCGAACTCGGGATAACGCGCGCTGATGATCCGGGCCGAGCTTTCAAGCGCCAGCGCCTTGGCAGCACTGCCAAAGGATTCGCCGCCCCGATGCTCGACGAACAGGTTGCCAATGCCAAGATGGATCATCCCTGCCGCGACGGTCTTGCGGCACCAGTCCACCTCTTCGCCATAGCCGCGGCCAAATGCGGGGTCGAGCGCAGGCACCCGGTCCAGTGCGGCGCGGCTCATTGCCATGCAGAAGCCGACACCTGTGGGAATTTCCGCACGGGCCTGCGAGGAAAGCCCGCGCGCCACGGCGTCGATCCGGTCGGCCGTACCGGCCTGCAAGGGGATACGGCCGGCAATCCATGGCACCGTCAGGATGGTGGCGTCGTTCGACATCGGCGTGACACTGGCGATGCGATCATCCCCCAGCATCGGGTGCAGCAGACGCGAGGCCCAGCCCTTGGGAACCAGCGCATCGCTGTTAAGCAGGATCACAGGTCCACCGCGCTGCGCGGCAACGGCAAGGCCGAGGTTGACACTGCCAATGAAGCCAAGGTTCCGTTCGTTCAGCAGCAGGGTCACGCGGTCGGTCCGCGCCGCTGCCCAGTCCTGAAGCCAGGGCCGGACCCTCGGGTCGGAAGAGGCGTCCTCGATCAGGACCAGATGCCACGGCACGTCAGTGTTGCGGTCTACCCGATCAAGGGATTCGGTCAGCAGGTCAAAGGCGTTGTAAACCGGCAGAACGATCGTGACGGCGGGAAAACCGTCTTGCTGCGCTGGGACAGGCTTCAGAAAGCCTGGGTCAAGCATGGGTCCGATGACCGGTTTGTCCTGAAGCCCCATCAGCGCGCGCAGCCGGTCGCGGTCCGCACGCCGGCGCCCACCCAGCAGATAGCGCAGCCCCGCCGGGGTCGCGAGCAACAGATCGCGCAGGAATTTCAGCCGACTGCGGTTCCGCTGCACCCAGACCATTCTTCTGCCGGGCACGGGAAGGTTCCAGGGCCCAGCACCGGCGATGTCGTCGGCGACCAGCCGGACGGTGCCCTGTGGCCGCGGCAGCACCAGGTCGAAACCCACGCGGCCATGCTGGTTGCCAGAGGCCAACATCCGGGCCCCCATCGTCATGGCCACGTCACCCCGGTGGATGCGTCGAGGCAGCGGATGGCGAAACTCTTCGGTCTCGATAACCAGCCGATGCGAAAGCGTCCAGCCGCGCAGCCGCAACTGGCCATCAGCAAATACACATTCTTCGACATAGCCCACGAGATCGCTGCCTTGTCGCAATGGAATGTCAGAAAACCTGCACTCGGCGTGAAGGGCGATATAGCGGCAGTAAATGCGCACAAACTCTGAGGGCAACATATAGGCGGTACTCAGCTACGACAGATGCATGACCATATAAAAATCAAGAACTAGATAGAAGAAAAATATCCCATGGCACACTTGCATTTTCTGCGCACAATACAAAAAACACTTCGCAATCCCTGGCTCAACACAAGCAAGGCTTACAAATACCGCATATAAATCTGCTCATAGAGCTGATATGCATCAGGGTTCTTTTTCCATAGCCGCACATGACCCGGGGGCACTCCGGAATCATCTCCCATGCACAGCCTTCTTGCCACATGGAACTTGGGCCCATGCAAATGCAAGATGATCGCGTCCGGATTAAAGCCCCAATACGCCTTCCAGTTATACAGGGCCGGCAAGCGGGTGTATCTATCTCGGAAAAAACGATTGTAGCTTTCCTGATCATGCGCCGGGTACTTGAAATCTCCGGCCAGCCTTTCCTTGATACCTCCTATAAACTCATCGTGAATACTCCTGAGAGTATTCACGTTCATCAGCATCACTCCACTATTGAATTTTGAATAATCGTCGATCTTGAATTCCGGCGCGGCCGCCAAAAATTCCGGAGCATCAATCTCCAGAATGTCCTTAAGAAACACAACATCCGTATCCGTGTAAAGCACAAAATTGTCTTGCAATTCAATTATCGGCAGATCAACTCGCAACCAATGTCCGCAAAAAATATCATATTTTTCCCTGTAGGCTTTTCTTAACTCATCCTCAATGCTGATCCTATGAGGAACCACATTGACCCCCATATCCTCCAGTATCTTGACGTGATCGACATTACCTCCCGCATATATGCAGTGAGGAATAAGACGTGTATTTTTCAAGCAAGACCGAATTGCTACTTTCATTTGATCAAGGCAGTTGCTGAAACCGTGCTCATTTATTGAAAAATACCACTTCTTCAACATCGCTGCATCCGCGGAATCAAGGCCCCGCCCCTCCGCAAGGGAACCAACTTTTTCTTCAAGACCCTTAATCATTTTTCTGTGCCCCCTGATACTAGACGCACGATGTTTTTCTGCCATCCCAACCTAAATCACCCGCCCGCAGAAATCGACTCAATCCAAGCATTAAAACTCTTCAAAACGCATCTCTGTTTCCAATGTCGCCCCATCCGTGACAATATCACCTGAACACCTGTCAAGACAGAGTTTGCCATATCGCCATATCGAAATCTTTCATCCCGACAGACAGCCCGTGACGAACGAATACTTGTCGACGCATGGCTGTTCCATTTGTGCTGCCGTTGCGCACCTGCCTAACCGCCGCCTCCAGCGCGGCCACCCAATCCTTTGTCGAGCTTCGGACCAATATCATCTCGGCAACATCTTCGCGCAATGTCTGGTACACTGGCATGTCCGAAGCCAGAACAGGCAGTCCAAGGGCGACCATGTCCAGCACCTTCAGCGCTGACTTGTGGCGGTTGAAGGCAGTATCCTCCAGCGGGGCAAGGGCGAAATCGAAACGGCCGGACAGTGATTTCAACCAGGGAACGAAGTCTGTGTAACTCTTGGCATGGTCCGGAACCTCGATACGCTCTGCCCAATCTGGCAGCGGACCATCATGCACGCCGATCACGGCCAGCCGGAAATCGGGGTGTTGCGCGGCGACCTGTTCCAAGGCGGGCGCGATCATGTCGAAATCGGCGCGATGCGTCTTTGTTCCCATGTAAAGTGCGGTAATCCGGCCTCCTGCCGTTTTCGGCGGCAGGTTGCCGCGCCACAACGGCTCGCTAAGCAGATTGGGCAGCAAGCGGGTATGAGGATTGATCTGCCGCAGCCGTTCTTGCAGAGGCGCGGTCGATACCGTGACCATCCGCGCCTGTTCCGCCAGCCGCCGCAGGAAAGGGGCATAGGCGCGGTATGTCCCGGCAGGGTCCTTGTCCGCCGGCACGTCCAGCAGATCGTCGTCCAGTTCCAGCACATAGGGCACGCCGCTGTCGCGAAAGGCCTCAAGCAGCAGGTCCACCATCGTCAGCGGAATTGCGTTGCGTTGGATGATCGCCCCGTCCACGATCCCGTCCCGAATATTCGCCAACAGCGCCATGGGCGTCATGCGCACATAAGCCACCTCTCGGTCCAGGCTGTTGCGTGTGCGCTCCCACAGACGGATCTGTGTCGAGGCATTGGCACGGTCCAGCTTTTCAGACGCCGGTGCGACGACCGCAACGACCGGGCGCCTGTCCGGCGACCCGGTCGCCTGACGATAAACTTCCAGGTAGTGCGCGGCCATCAGTCGAGTGGACCGCCCCTGACCCCGCCCGCTCTGCCAGCGCGTGACGGCAGCCTCTGCCCGCTCTTGCTCGGCCGGATCGAAGGCCAGCGTCAGGATGCTGGTGTAAAGTTCTGCGACATCTTCGTGCGGCAGAACCCAGCCGGCCCCACTTTCCCGCACCCGGCCCGCAACCGTCGGAAAATCGAACACCAGTGCCGGGAAGCCCGCAGACCACAACTCGGTCAGAGTGTGGCAATAGGTTTCGTCCCAGATCGAGAAGACCGCGCCCAGATGCGCCTCGATCTTTTCCGCCCGCCTGGCGAAATCGTCGCGGGCATAGGGGCTGTGCAGAACCAGTCGGGGATGGCCGATACCCTGCATCGCGTCGATCTTGCCCAGCACATGGAATTCGATCAGCCCGGCGGTGTCATGTTCCAGCAGCGCCTGGATCACGCCAAGTCCCTTGGCCATGCTGATGTTGCCCGGCACGAGGATCTTCAACGGGCTGCCGTGCCGCGGCCTGCGCCGGAGCTGCTGCATTCCCGAAAAGCTGCGGCCATGTGGAATGACGTGGAACCGCGCGGGGGCAACGCCGGGAAGCTGAGACAGGATACGCTCTCGCGCGCTGTCCGAGGTGGTCACAAAGGCATCGCAATCGCCAAGCACTTTATCGAAGCGCTGCCGCCAGACATGCACCCAGTTGTCTTTTAGCGGAGGCAGGCTGTCCTGGCCCCAAAGCTCGGGGCGACATTCGTCCGCCGAGGCCGTGCAATTGCCGCCACAATAGACGTTGTTTCCGTCCAGCAGCTTGACCGTCGGGCACAGCGTATAGAAATCATGAAAGGAAAATACGACCGCGCTGCCCAGATTCCTGGCGATCCGGGGCAGGGACAGGCTGTGCCAGCCCAAATGCCGGATATGGACAATTTCGGGACCGATCTCGCGGATCCAGTCCCGCACGACCACATCATATTCACCAGAGTGATGGCGGATCGGGTCCACGGGTTCATCCAGGCGGTGCCGCCGGATCTCGTGCAGCCGCTCTCCTTCCAGCCGGCTCAGCGTCAATTCGCGGCTGTCACAGCGCAGAAGCCACGGTTCCAAGCCATCCGCCAGCGCCGTCATCAGGTCCAGGTTGGTCTGCGGCGTCCCACCCGTCTGGGTTGCGACGACGAACAGCACTGCCGGAAGGCCGGCCTGAGGTTCCGCACAGTCCGCCATTGCTTGCCGTGCGCGAAAGCGCGCGAGCTGAAGAGTGGCACCGGTCGAAAAAACGCGGATGGCCTGCTTGTATTCGGGATAGCGCGCATCAATCACGGCCCGGCCAGCCGCCATCAGGTCGTTCTTGGTCGAGCCGAAGCTTTTCGAGCGGTCGTGGAAAACATAGGTGCGGTCATCCACCAGATGCGTCCAGCCCGCCCGGCCTGCGCGCATGCAGAAATCATTTTCCTCGCCGTAACCGCGGGGAAAGGCCTCTGCATCCAATAGGCCGATCTCGTCCAGACAGGCACGGTTGACGAACATGCAAAAACCGTTGCCGGTCGGCACCACGGGATAAAGTCCCAGCGCCCGCCGGCGGAAGGCGCGAGCATAGGTGATTTCATCCACCCCGGGCGGTAATTCATTGAAATTGCCCAAGTCGGGTGCCGAAAATGCGCCGGCACGGTCCGACATGGCTGTGACAGTGGCTACGCGCGGTCGTGAGGCTGCGGCCATCAGCATCCCCTGAACCCAGCCGGGTGTCACCCGCGCGTCGCTGTTTAACAAGATAGCATGCTTGTCCCCGATTTCCGCCAGTCCGCGGTTGACAGTGCGGGTGAAACCCATGTTTTCCGGGTTCTCCAATACACGCATATTTGGGTGGGCAGCGGCTTGCTGCATCAATTCAGAGATGGCCCGATCGGGGGATGCGTCGTCGATGAAAAGTATCTCGACATCCGGCGGCGTGAATTTCTCCAGCCTTTCGATGCAGACAGCCACATCTTCCGCCGCATTGTAAACGGGAACGATCACCGCAACATTCGCAGGCGGAATCGTTGCCACGCCTTCGCTCAGCGGATACCGCCGTGCGGCTTCGGTAACGGAAACGGTCTCGCTACAGGAACCGCCATCCGGCAGTCGAAGCGAGACGGTATGCTCACCAGCCTCCAGGTGGTGGAAAGGCATCGCTAGCCTGATCCCTCCCAGCCCCTGGGATTTCCCGTTCTGAAGGAGGTCGCGGCGAGAGTGCTCATTGCGGGTGGTGCAGAATATCTGCCCGTCAATCAGAACCTCGATGTCAAATATCTGCCCGGGCGCATTCCTGTTGATTGCCCAGCCACGCAACTCGGCCAGATTGAGGGATTCTATCTTTGCCTCATACTTGAAAGGCACTGTTCCCGTGGCCCCCCCTGGGTGGGGCTGCCTTTCCTGGGGGCTTTCGGTGCCTGCCAGTCGCGGGGACGAGACGACATGCCGCAGCAGAACCTCGTCGGAAGACGAACGTTTCGCCTCGATCACGGTGCCTTCGCAAGGTTGCAGACAGCTTTCAGGCAGAGAACATTCGAAGCCGAAGCGCCCGGTTCCGAAGCCCGCATCCTGAACATCCTGCCTGTGCCGATCCGCGACATTTCCCGCTTCGATCTCGACACCGTCCAGCAGGATGTCGATCATGAGCGGCGCGTCATCAGCCTCGTCCTTGACCCAGCCGACGATCTTTCCATCGGATACGCGATCGATATTCCCAAGGCGGGCAGTACCGGCACCGTTATTTCCGGATGATCTGCGTCCTCCCCCAAGCCGGTGCAGGTTCAGGGCGGAAATCTTCAAGTATCTCTTCATCATATCCTTGCCCGTGACACGGGCTCGACTTGCCCGAATCGTAGCTCAAATTCTGCTCTTGGAACGCGCGGTGGCCTGCTATTTCCGGCACCCGGAATTGGCCTGGTCTAATACCCTCGACGAATGAATGACGCTACGCCGCAAAGGCAAAGAGGCCAACGTGCCATATGAACCTGCTGCACCAGGGGACCATCCTCAAGCGGTTGCGATCGAACCATGCCGGAAACAGCAGGGCCACGGCCAGACTGCGCGAAACTGATCCCGTTGCCCAGACCCTCGCGCATGAATTCTCGGCCCTGCTCGCCCCGGCGCGGCCCGCGGCAATCCTGGCGCCACGGAACCCTTGCCCCCTTCCCCCTGCGCGGCCCATAACGTGTCGCGACAGCGCCCGGGGACGGAAAACGGGACGGCCAAACGGACGGGAACGGCCATGCATCTGAAGAACCGCACCTTCGACGAGTTGCAGCCGGGGGAAACCGCCTGCCTGCGCCGGCTGATCACCTCGGACGATCTTTACGTGTTCGCGGCGGCCTCGGGGAACTACAACCCGATGCACCTGCCGGGCGAGGACGGCGACGGCGACGGGGTGCCCGACGGGCTGGCGCCGGCGATGTTCGTGGCCTCGCTGGTCTCGGCGGTGCTGGGGACGCTGCTGCCGGGGCCGGGAACGCTGTATCGCTCGCAGTCGCTGCAATTCCACACCCATGCCCGCGCCGGGGACGAACTGGAAAGCCGCCTGACCGTCGCCGAAAAACACGACGACGGCAGCGTGACCATGCACATCGAGGTGACGCGCCCCGCCGATGGCGCGCTGATCCTGTCGGGCAAGGCGCTGGTCAGCGCCCCGCGCCGCCGCTTTGAACGCAACGACATCGAGATCCCCGGGCTGATCGTCCAGCGCCACCGGCATTTCGAGGCGCTTCTGGACCGCGCCCGCCCGCTGCCGCCGATGCGCACCGCCGTAGTTGCGCCCGAGGACGACCGCTCGCTGTCCGGCGCGCTGCTGGCGATGCGCGAAGGGCTGATCACCCCGATCCTGATCGGCGACCCCGCCCTGATCGCCGCCGCCGCGGGCGAAGAATCGCTGGCGGGCATCGAAATCATCGACGAGCCCGACCACGAGAAAGCCGCCGCCCGCGCCTGCGCGCTGGTCCACGAGGGCCGCGCCGACGCGGTGATGAAGGGGCATCTGCATACCGACCAGCTGCTGCGCCCGATGGTGGACCGGCAAACGGGGCTGCGGGTGGGCAACCGCCGGCTGACCCATGTCTTCGTGATGGACGTGCCGGGAATGGCGCATCCGATCATGGTCACCGACGCCGCGATCAACATCGCCCCCGACCTGCGCACCAAGGTCGATATCGTGCAGAACGCCATCGACCTGGCGATCTCGCTGGGATCGGAAAAGCCGCTGGTGGGCGTGCTGTCGGCGGTCGAGACGGTCAACCCCGACATCCAGTCCTCGGTCGATGCGGCGCTGCTGTCCAAGATGGCGGATCGCGGCCAGATCACCGGAGGGCTGGTGGAAGGGCCGCTGGCGATGGACAACGCCGTCGACCTGGCCGCCGCCCGCACCAAGGGCCTGCGCTGCGAGGTGGCGGGACACGCCAATATCCTGGTGGCGCCGGGCATCGACGCGGGCAACATGCTGGCCAAGCAGCTGTCCTACATCAGCCACGCCGAAAGCGCCGGGCTGGTGCTGGGCGCGCAGGTGCCGGTGATCCTGAACTCGCGCTCGGACAGCGCCATGTCGCGGCTGGCCTCCTGCGCGGTGGCGGCGCTGCACCATGCGCGACTGGCGGGGGCGCGGCCATGACGACGCCAGTAATCCTGACCCTGAATGCGGGGTCGTCCTCGCTGAAATTCGCACTGTATCACGCACGGACCGAGGCATTGCTGGCGCGCGGGCAGGTGGACCGGATCGGCCCCGCCGCGACGCTGACGATGAAGGACGCAGAGGGGGCGGCGCTGCCGGTGGCCTCGGGGCCGCTATGCGATCACGACGACGCGGTGGCGCGGGTGCTGGACAGCCTGCGCGGAACCTTTCCCGATGCCGGCGCCATCGCCATCGGCCACCGGATCGTGCATGGCGGGGTATTCCACGACCGCCCCGTCATGCTGGACGCGGCGATGCTGGCGGAACTGCGCGCGCTGTCGCCATTCGCGCCGCTGCACCAGCCCCACAATCTCGACGGGGTGCGCGCCGCGATGGAGGCCTATCCGGGCGTCCCGCAGATCGCCTGTTTCGACACCGCCTTCCACCGCAACCAGCCCTTCGTGAACGACACCTTCGCCCTGCCCCGGCGCTTCTACGACCGGGGCGTGCGGCGCTACGGGTTCCACGGGCTCAGCTACGAATATGTGTCGGGGGAACTGGCGCGCATCGCGCCGACGCTGGCGGCGGGGCGGGTGGTGATCGCGCATCTGGGCAACGGCGCCTCGATGTGCGCGGTGCAGCACGGGCGCTCGGTCGCCTCGACCATGGGGTTCTCGGCGCTGGACGGGCTGCCGATGGGCACCCGCTGCGGGCAGCTGGACCCGGGCGCGGTGCTGTATCTGATGCAGCAGGAGGGCCTGTCCCCCGACGAGATCGCCGAGCTGCTTTATACCCAGTCGGGGCTGCTGGGGCTGTCGGGAATTTCCAACGACATGCGCGAACTCGAGGCCTCCGACCACCCCCACGCGCGCGAGGCGATCGACTATTACGTGTTCCGCCTGCAGCGCGAGCTGGGCGGGATGGCGGCCGCCATGGGCGGGGTCGATGCGCTGGTGTTCTGCGGCGGCATCGGCGAAAACTCGCGCCTGATCCGCGCCCGCGTCTGCGAGCGGACCGAGTGGATGGGGATCGAGCTCGACCACAGCCGCAACCAGGACAACGCGCCGGTGATCTCGACCGCCTTCTCGCGCACCACCATCATGGTGATCCCGACCGACGAGGAGCTGGTGATCGCCCGCGCGGCGCGGAAAATGATCGGCGCCTGAACACGGCACTGCCGGAGCGGGGGCCAGCCCCCTGCCACTGCCGTGGCCTTCCTCGCTGAAAACAGTCCACCGGACTGTTTTCCGGGCGCTCGGAAGCCCGGGATATTTTTATACCAAAGAGAAGCCTGCGCGGCGGAAAACGGCATTGGCGGGTTGGTGTCTGGACCGGCCCCTGCCCCCCGCGAACGCTCCGAGGCGTTCCAGCGTTGGCACCCCCTCTCGCCCGGCACAGCCGATCACGCCCGATTGACCCACAGCCACGCGCCCGGGCGGCGGAAAACCAGCGCACGCCGCTTCTTTCTGGCCCAAATACCCATCGCAACGGCGACGCAAACACCGCGTCGCCAGCGAAAACCTTACCCTGCCGCCACCGCATCCAGCGCCCGCGTCAGCCGCGCCACCGTCCCGTCTACGTCCCCCAGCTTGTCCAGCCCGAACAGCCCCAGCCGGAAGGTCGAGAAATCCTGCCCCTCTCCCACCTGCAACGGCACGCCGGCGGCGATCTGCACGCCCTGTTCCACGAACTTGCGGCCCGAACGGATGTCGGGGTCGTCGGTGTAGCTGACCACCACCCCCGGCGCCGCGAAGCCCTCGGCCGCGACCGAGGCATAGCCACGCTCGGCCAGCGCCGCGCGCACCTTGCGGCCCAGTTCCCACTGCGCGACGCGGGCGGTCTCGAACCCCATCTCGCGGGTTTCCAGCATCGCGTCGCGCAGGGTCAGCAGCGCGTCGGTCGGCATGGTGGCGTGATAGGCGTGGCCGCCGTCCTCATACGCCTGCATGATCGCGCGCCATTTCTTCAGGTCCAGCGCGAAACTGTCCGAGGTGGTGGCGGCAAGCCGTTCCAGCCCGCGGGCCGAGAACATCACCATCCCGGCCGAGGGCGGCGCGCTCCACCCTTTCTGCGGGGCCGAGATCAGCACATCGACCCCCAGCGCCTGCATGTCGACCCAGATCGTCCCCGAGGCGATGCAGTCCAGCACCATCAGCCCGCCGTGTTCATGCACCGCCGCCGCCAGCGCCGCGATATAGTCGTCGGGCAGGATCAGCCCGGCCGCGGTTTCCACATGCGGCGCGAACACCACCGACGGGCGGCTGCGGCGGATCTCGGCCACCACGTCCCCGATCGGCGGGGGCGCATAGGCCGGGCGGGGGGCGTTGCCTTGGGGG
>JAZIHR010000074.1:0-13470 GCA_036678445.1 Alphaproteobacteria bacterium | reverse complement strand
GTTCTTTATATTCCCGCCGCCAACCAGCGCGCCATGGACAAGGCGCGGACGCTGGCGGCCGATGCGATCATCTTTGACCTCGAGGACGCGGTGGCGCCGGCTGAAAAGCCCGGTGCGCGCGATCTGCTGCGGGCGGCGCTGGCGCAGGACTACGGCGGGCGGGCGCGGATCGTGCGCATCAACGGTTTCGACACCGAATGGGGGCGCGACGACGCCACCTTTGCCGCCGGTCTTGGTGACCGTGCCGATGCGGTGCTGGTCCCCAAGGTCAGCCGCCCCGAGGACCTGGACGCGGTTGCCGCGATCACCGGCGACACGCCGCTGTGGGCGATGATGGAAACCGCGCTGGGGATGCTGAACGCCGCCGCCATCGCCGCGCATCCGCGGTTGCAGGGCATGGTGATGGGCACCAACGACCTGGCCAAGGAACTGGGCAGCCGCAACCGCCCCGACCGGCTGGGGATGCAGGCCGGGCTGGGCCTGTGCCTGCTGGCCGCGCGCGCCCATGGCCGGGTGATCGTCGACGGGGTGTTCAACGCCTTCAAGGACGAGGACGGTCTGCGCGCCGAATGCGAACAGGGCCGCGACATGGGGTTCGACGGCAAGACCCTGATCCACCCCGCGCAGCTGGATATCGCCAACGCCGCATTCGCCCCGACCGAGGCCGAGATCGACCTGTCCCGCCGCCAGATCGCGGCCTATGAGGCCGCGATCGCCGAGGGCAAGGCCGTCGCCGTGGTGGACGGGCGCATCGTGGAAAACCTGCACGTCGAAACCGCCCGCAAGACCCTCGCGCGTGCGGATGCGATTGCCGCGCTGGCCGGGTGATGGCAGGCTGAGCCTGTCCAAGCAAAGGAGCCGCCGATGTTTCTGCTGATCCTGGGGGTCGCGCTGTGGTGGGGCGCGCATCTGTTCAAGCGGCTGGCGCCCGGCACCCGCCGCGGCCTTGGCCAGTCCGGCAAGGGCATGGTCGCGGCGGCGCTGATCCTGTCGGTGGTGCTGATGGTGATCGGCTACCGCTCGGCTGACGGGGTGATATGGTGGGTGGCGGGGCCGGCGCTCAAGGGCATCAACAACCTGCTGGTGCTGGTCGCGTTCTTCCTGTTCGCCTCGTCCGGCATCCGCAACCGCATCGGCACCCAGATGCGCCACCCGCAGCTTGTGGGGTTCTCGCTTTGGGCCTTCGCGCATCTGATGGTGAACGGGGACCTGCCCTCGGTGGTGCTGTTCGGCGGGCTGCTGGCCTGGGCGCTGGTGGAAATCGCGGCGATCAACCGCAGCCAGCCCCGCTGGACACCGCCGCGTTACGAGACCTCGATCCGCAAGGAGGCCATCGCCGCCATCGCCGCGCTGGTGGTCTATGGGGCGGTCGCGGGCATCCATATCCTGCTGGGCGTCAACCCCTTTGGCGCCTGAGGAAAGGAACCGCCATGGCCACGATCTATCGCCTGCTGACCGAGGACGACACCTCGGCCTTCTGCCACAAGATCAGCCTTGCGCTGTCGAAAGGCTGGGTGCTGCACGGGGCGCCCTGCATCTCGTATGACGCCACGCGCGGAGTGATGCGCTGCGCGCAGGCCGTGATCAAGGAAATCGACGGGGACTATCACCCCGACATGAAACTGGGTGAGCAATGACCAAGACCAATCCGGGCCGTTTCTTCGAGGATTACCGCGTCGGCGACGTGATCCGCCACGCCGTGCCGCGCACCGTGGCCGAGGGCGAGCGCGCGCTGTATCACGCGCTGTATCCGGCGCGGGGGGCGCTGTATTCCTCGGATGATTTTGCCGCCCGCTGCGGGCTGGACGGCAGCCCGATGGACGACCTGATCGCGTTCCACACCGTGTTCGGCAAGACCGTGCCGGACGTGTCGCTGAACGCGGTGGCGAACCTTGGCTATGCCGAGGGGCGCTGGCTGAGGCCGGTCTGGCCCGGCGATACGCTGCGCGCGGAATCGCAGGTGATCGGGGTCAAGCAGAACTCGAACGGCAAGTCCGGCAACGTCTATGTCCGCACCCGCGGCCTGAACCAGCAGGACGAGGTGGTGCTGGAATATGTGCGCTGGGTGATGGTGCGCAAGCGCGACGCCGCCAGCCCCGCGCCCGACCCGGTGGTGCCCGATCTGGCAAAATCGGTCGCCGCCGCCGATCTGGTGGTCCCCGAGGGGCTGGATTTCACCAGCTACGACTTTGAACTGGCGGGCGAGCCGCACCGCTGGGGCGACTACGCGGTGGGCGAGGTCATCGACCACGTGGACGCCGTGACCGTGGAAGAGGCCGAGCATATGCTCGCCACCCGCCTGTGGCAGAACACCGCCAAGGTGCATTTCGACGCCACCTTCCGCGAGGACGGGCGGCGGCTGATCTATGGCGGCCATGTCATCAGCCTGGGCCGCGCGCTGTCCTTCAACGGGCTGGCCAATGCGCAGATGATCGTGGCGCTGAACGGCGGCGCGCACGCCAACCCTTGTTTCGCCGGCGATACCGTGCGGGCGTGGTCCGAGGTGCTGGAACTGGCCGAGACCGCCTCGCCCGGTGTCGGCGCGATCCGGCTGCGGCTGGTGGCCCACAAGGGCGCGCCCGGCGACACCACCCTGCGGGCCGAGGACGGGAAATACGCGCCGCATGTGCTGCTTGACCTGGATTACTGGGCGCTGATCCCGCGGTGACGCCGTGATCCTGCTGGCGATGGTGGTGCGGGACGAGGCTGACATCATCGGCCTGAACCTCGAACACCATCTCGCCGCCGGGGTGGACCGGGTGGTGGTGCTGGACAACGGCTCGACCGACGGCACCGCCGATATTCTGGACGTCTATGTCCGCGCCGGCGTGGCCGAGGTGATCCGCGACGACCCGGCGGATTTCCAGCTTGCGGTGGCGCTGGGCGCGCTGGTCCGCGATGTGGCCGCGCGGCTGCGGCCGGAATGGATCGCCGCCCCCGATGCCGACGAATTCCTGGTCGCGCCCGGCGGCGACCTGCGCGCGGCGCTGGCCGCGCATGGTGCCGACCGCGTGCTGCTGTGCGAACGCGACAACATGATCGGCAGTCTTGAGGCGCTTGGGGAGGCCGGCTGGCAGCAGGCGCTGGTCCATCGCTGCACGCTTGGGCTGATTCCGCCCGGAGGCCACGCCGACCCCGCGATCCCGCTGGCGTTGCCGTGGTTTGCCTTTCGCCTGCCGCCCAAGGTGATCTTTCGCCCGCAAGGGCTGCGGCGGCTGGCCCCCGGCAGCCACGCGATCGAGCTGGACGACCCCGCCGCTCCGGTCCCGACCGCGATCAGGATGCGGCATTTCCCCATGCGCTCGGCGGCCGAGTTCCTGCGCTCGGTCCGCCGCTATGCCGCGATTCTGTCGCCGGACCTGCCGGGGCGGCCGCAGCCGTCGGGAAAATACCGGCGCTGGCGGGCGATGCTGGCGCAGGGCGACGCGGCGGGAACAGGGGCCGAATCGCTGGTGCTGGCCGAGGCGCTGCCCGATGCGGCGGCGCTGGCGGCGGGGCTTGCGGATGGCAGCTACAGGCTGGCTGGCGCCGGAATCGACTGGCCTCGGCTGTCGGCCAGCGCGGCATCCCGGGCGGCGGATCATGCGACAGGCCATGCGGTTTCCGCGCTGCGTCGCGGCATCCGGTTCTGCTGCCATGCAGCATCGGCGGGTGGTTCTTGTGATCACTGATGCCGGGCTTGTGATCACGAATTGCGCTAATATGGGGCAAAGCGCCGCCGGGATTGATCTGGACCGTGACAGCGCCCAAAGGATGATTAGACAGGGTTTCGAACTCAAGCCAGCCCGCGCGCCAGCTTGGCCCGCGCTTTTTCGGACAAGGAGCGCCCATGGGAGACATCCCTCGCGGAAACCGCCCGCTTTCGCCGCATCTCAGCGTCTACAAGCTGCCGATCGCTGCGATCACATCCATCATGACCCGGATCACCGGGCAGGCGCTGGTCGCCGGGCTGCTGCTGGTGGTCTGGTGGCTGGTCGCCGCCGCGACCGGCCCGCGCGCCTTTGCCACCGCCGACTGGGTGCTGCGTAGCTGGATCGGCTACCTGGTGCTGCTCGGCTCGGTCTGGGCGCTGTGGTATCATTTTCTCGCCGGGATCCGGCATTTCTTCTACGACGCGCGGCTGCTGATGACCAAGCCCGAGGCAAAACAGGCCAGCTGGGTGCTGATCTGGGGCTCGGTCGGGTTGACCCTGCTGACCCTGCTGCTGTTCGTGATCTGAGAGGGGCCCAAGACATGCGCTATATCACCCCCCGCAAGGCCGCCAAGGGACTGGGCGCCGCCGGTCCGGGCGCCTCGACCGCCCATCACTGGGGCATGACCATCAGCTCGGCCGCGCTGCTGATCCTGACGCCGGCCTTCATCCTTGTCGTGGCCTCGGCCATCGGCCTGCCGCACAAGGCGGTGGTGGCCTATTTCAGCCGCCCCTATCCGGCGATCGTCACCGCGCTGTTCCTGGTCGTGGGGATGCACCACTACATCAACGGCACCCGCATCATGATCGACGACTACCTCGATCACGCCGAGCGCAAGCTCGCCATCATCCTGTCGCATCTGTTCGGCTGGGCCGTCATTGCCGCGGTCGTCTATGCGCTGGCGCGCATGGCGCTGTCCCCGGCCATCACCGCCGTCGTCGTTTCCTGAGGTTCCCATGTCCGCATACGAATACCAGACGCATGATTACGACGTGGTGGTGGTCGGCGCCGGCGGCGCGGGCCTGCGCGCCACGCTGGGCATGGCCGAGCAGGGGTTCAAGACCGCCTGCGTGACCAAGGTGTTCCCGACCCGCAGCCACACCGTCGCCGCACAGGGCGGCATTGCCGCCTCGCTGTCCAACATGGGCCCCGACAACTGGCAGTGGCACATGTATGACACGGTCAAGGGCTCGGACTGGCTGGGCGACACCGACGCCATGGAATACCTGGCACGCGAGGCCCCCAAGGCCGTCTACGAGCTGGAACACTACGGCGTGCCGTTTTCCCGCACCGAAGAGGGCAAGATCTACCAGCGCCCCTTCGGCGGCCACACCACCGAGTTCGGCGAAGGCCCGCCCGTGCAGCGCACCTGTGCCGCCGCCGACCGCACCGGCCACGCGATCCTGCACACGCTTTACGGCCAAAGCCTCAAGGAAAAGGCCGAGTTCTTCATCGAATATTTCGCCATCGACCTGGTGATCACCGACGGTGCCTGTACCGGCGTGGTCTGCTGGAAACTGGACGACGGCACCATCCACGTCTTCAACGCCAAGATGGTGGTGCTGGCGACCGGCGGCTACGGCCGCGCCTATTTCAGCGCGACCAGCGCCCATACCTGCACCGGCGACGGCGGCGGGATGGTGGCCCGCGCCGGGCTGCCGTTGCAGGACATGGAGTTCGTGCAGTTCCACCCGACCGGCATCTACGGCTCGGGCTGCCTGATCACCGAGGGCGCCCGCGGCGAAGGCGGCTACCTGACCAACTCGGAAGGCGAGCGGTTCATGGAACGCTACGCCCCGACCTACAAGGATCTGGCCTCGCGCGACGTGGTTTCCCGCTGCATCACCATCGAAATCCGCGAGGGCCGCGGGGTGGGCGAGCACAAGGACCACATGTTCCTGAACCTGCAACACCTGCCGCCCGAGGCGCTGGCCGAACGCCTGCCCGGCATCTCGGAATCGGCCAAGATCTTTGCCGGGGTGGATGTCACCAAGCAACCGATCCCGATTCTGCCGACCGTGCACTACAACATGGGCGGGGTGCCGACGAACTATTGGGGCGAGGTGCTGAACCCCACGCAAGGCGAACCGGACCGGGTGTTCCCCGGGCTGATGGCGGTGGGCGAGGCCGGCTGCGCCAGCGTTCACGGGGCGAACCGGCTTGGCTCGAACAGCCTGATCGACCTGGTGGTGTTCGGCCGGGCCGCGGCGATCCGCGCCGGGCAGGTCATCGACCGCAAGGCCGCGATCCCCGCGACCAACAAGGCCGAGGTGGACCGCGCGCTGGATCGTTTCGATGCGCTGCGCCACGCCAAGGGCTCGACCCCCACCGCCGAGCTGCGCAACGAGATGCAGCGCACCATGCAGGCCGACGCGGCGGTGTTCCGCACCGACAAGACCCTGGCCGAAGGTGTCGAAAGGATGACCGAGATCGCCGCCAAGCTGGACGATCTGCATGTCACCGACCGCAGCCTGATCTGGAACAGCGACCTGATGGAAACGCTGGAACTGACCAACCTGATGCCCAACGCCCTGGCCACCATCGTCGCCGCCGAGGCGCGCAAGGAAAGCCGCGGCGCCCATGCGCATGAGGACTACCCTGAGCGGGATGACGCCAACTGGCGCAAGCACTCGCTTGCATGGGTGGATGGAAATGACGTCAAACTGGCTTATCGGCCCGTCCACCTCGATCCGCTGACCGCGCCGGGGGAAGGGGGGATCGATCCTGTGAAGATCGCACCGAAAGCGAGGGTCTATTGATGCGCATTTCCATTCTTCCCGCACTGGCCGCGGCGGCCGTCCTGGCCGGCTGCGTGGCGGTTCCGCCGACCGGCGGCCCGGTCGTGGTCGCGCCGCCGACGGCGTCGGTCCCCAGCATCCCGGCGACCCCGCCCGCCAACGCGGTGGCGCGGCAGGTGGTCAATTCTGAAATGGCGCGCCGGCTGCCCGGCCGCAACGTCGCGCCGCTGACCGACTGCGTGATCGCGAACGCGACCATGGCCGAGCTGGCCGATATCGCCGCGCTTCAGGGCCAGGCGGGTGCCGCCGGCGCGGTCGCCTCGATCGTGTCGCGGCCCGCGACCGCGCAGTGCATCCAGCGGGCGGCCATCGCCTGATGGGTATGCGCGCGCATCTTGTGGCGGCGACGATGCTGCTTGGCGCGGCGGCGGTGGCGGGCTGCGCGCCCGTTCCCGTCGAGCGGGCCGAGCGCAGCTGCCTTGAGGCCGCGCGCGACGCCTCTGCCCCTCGCGGCGAGATCGCGATGGGGGTGGGCACGAACGGACACTCGGTCCATCCGATGGGCCGGGTCAGCGTCTCGGTCTCGTCCGATTACCTGATGCAGCGCGACCCCGCCGAGGCTTTCGACCGCTGCGTGCTGCGGCGCTCGGGCCAGATGCCGACCCGCCCGCTGCACGAGCAGCCGGGCTGGAGGGGCTGAGATGGCGGCGGTCGGCATCCCTGTCCACGGCGGCTGCCTCGGCAGCGCGTCACGGAAAGGCTAGGGCCATGCAGGGGCTTGTTCTGGCATCGGCCGGGCCGGGCAGGAGACCCGCCGCCGTCCTGGCGTCGGGGGTCATGCCCGCGGCCGTGGGTCTGTGCGAATTCAAGCCGCCCCTGTCCGACGAGGTCGCGGCGGCGCTGCGCGATGCCTGCAAGGGCGCGCAGGTGCTGCTGGAATACGGCAGCGGCGGCTCGACCTTTCTGGCGCTGGATGCAGGCGTGGATTTCGTGGCCAGCGTGGAAAGCGATGCGCAAGGGGCCGCGGATATCGGCGTCTCGTTGGCCGGGCGGTTCGACGCCGACCGCTTTCTGGTTCACCACGCCGATATCGGTCCGACCAAGGCGTGGGGGCAGCCCGCCAATCGCAGTGGCTTCCGGCGCTATCATCTTTATGCCACCGAAATCTGGGATCATCCGCAGTTCCGCCACCCCGACGTGGTGCTGATCGCCGGGCAGTTTCGTGTCGCCTGTTTCCTGGCCACGATGATCCGCTGCACCCGTCCGGTGACGGTGCTGTTCGACGATTACATCGACCGCCATTCTTGCCACTGGATCGAGGAGCTGGTCCCGGTTCAGGGCATGGCCGGGCGGATGGCGCGGTTTACCGTGACTCCGCGCGCGCTTCCCCCCGAATATCTGACGCGGTTCGCCGCCGCATTCACCGATCCGCGTTGAGAACCCGCGAAGTTGAGGGCTGACGCCCCGAAAGGATAGCCAGATGGTCCAGCTTACCCTTCCTCAGAACAGCCGTATCCGGGTCGGCAAGACCTGGCCCAAGCCCGAGGGCGCGACGAAACTGCGCCGCTTCAACATCTATCGCTGGGATCCCGATACCGGCGAAAACCCGCGGCTGGACACCTACTGGATCGACGAGGCCAAATGCGGCCCGATGATCCTGGACGCGCTGATCAAGATCAAGACCGAGATCGACCCGACCCTGACCTTCCGCCGGTCCTGCCGCGAAGGGATCTGCGGGTCCTGCGCGATGAACATCGGCGGCGGCAACCATCTGGCCTGCATCTATGGCATGGATGAGGTCGAGGGCGACGTGAACATCTATCCGCTGCCGCACATGCCGGTGGTCAAGGACCTGATCCCCGACCTGACGCATTTCTATGCCCAGCACGCCGCGGTCCACCCCTATCTGATCACCGAGACGCCGACCCCGAACAAGGAATGGCGCCAGTCGATCGCCGACCGCAAGAAGCTGGACGGGCTGTATGAGTGCATTCTGTGCGCCTGCTGCTCGACCGCCTGCCCGTCCTACTGGTGGAACGCCGACCGCTACATGGGCCCGGCGGCGCTGCTGCATGCCTATCGCTGGATCGTCGATTCGCGCGACGAGGCCACGGGCGAGCGGCTGGACGAGCTTGAGGATCCCTTCAAGGTCTATCGCTGCCACGCGATCATGAACTGCACCAACACCTGCCCCAAGGGGCTGAACCCGGCCAAGGCGATTGCCGAGATCAAGCACCTGATGGTGGACCGGATGGTGTGATCGCAACTTGTGATCACAACTGAGCCACAGTGACGCAGGCCGCCCCTCTCGGGCGGCCTGTTTCGTGAATAACACAGCATTTTACGCAAATTTGACCGGGTGACCCGGCGTCAGGACCATGGCGGATGCTGCGGCGCAGCATTAGATTGCCGGGCGGGAGGACGACTCAGCCTTCTCAAGGTGATGAAAATGACTTGCAATGAACTGTCGCTGGCCGAACGCCCTCAGGGGTTGATGGCGGATCTGGATTTCGTGACCCGGTCGGTGCAGCGGCTGCCGAACCGGCGTGCGCTGGCCGTGCTGGACCAGATGTATGCCTATCATGACGCCGAACCGCCGGTAGGCGCGGCGGAAACCGCCTATGACGTGGCTGCCTGACGCCACGGCGTGATCCGGGCTCGGGGCCCGGGCGCAAAGACGGAACCGGGCCGGGAAACCGGCCCTTTTTCATTCGCTGGTGCCGGGGCCGGGATTGCGGGGGTCACTCGGGGGGCGCCCAGCCAGTTTCCTTGGCGGGTTCGTCCGGGTTTCCGGTCGTTCCCAGCTCGGCGGCCAGGAACCTCTCGAAATCGTCCAGGTCCAGCGGGTCCACCTGACCGAAGCTGCGCATCCAGACGGTGGCGGCGCGCATCCCCTCGGGGTCGAGCTTGCACCAGATGATCCGCCCGCGCCGTTCCTGCCGGATCAGCCCGGCCCCCGCCAGCGTCGCCAGGTGTTTCGAGATCGCCGCAAGGCTGATCCCAAAGGGTGCCGCCACGTCGGTCACTGCCATGTCGTCCTCCAGCAGCATCGACAGGATTGTCCGCCGCGTCGGGTCGGCAAGCGCGGCGAAGATCAGGTCGAGGTCTCGGTCGGCTGGCATGGGACCTTGCGGCGAAAGGGCAGGGGGCACGGCCCTGAATCGCAGGCATCCGGGCGATGTTCAACCCGCCGGTTGAATGACGTATCGGCCCCGAACCGCCGGGAAACCTGCCTTCGGGCCGGCGGCGGTTAGCGGTAAACCATGAAATATCAACGGGCTGTAAGCCATCCAGCCGCGGTTGACTCGGGCGCGGGCAGTGCCTATCAGCACCGCAACGCATGAGGGCGGAACATGCAGCAGGACGGCGACGACAGCGGCCAGCGGGTCCGCGACGCCGAAAGGCTGCGGGCACTGGAAGAACGTCTGGCAAAAACCGGGCGCGACGACAGGCTCGCTCCGCCCGGCATGGATAAATTCGCCCACGCCAACCAGGCGTGGAGGATGGTGATCGAGCTGGTGGCGGGGCTGGGCATCGGGCTTGGCGTCGGCTACGGGCTGGACCGGCTGCTGGGCACAGGCCCCGTGCTGCTGATCCTGTTCATCTTCCTGGGCTTTGCGGCCGGCGTAAAGACGATGCTGCGGACCGCCGCCGAGATGAGCGGCCCGCCAGCGCAGGCCAATCCGGGCGACGATCCGGCAAAGGACGAAAGGGACTGATCGTGGCGACAGAAGAAAGCACGGGCCTGGTGTTCCACCCGATGGACCAGTTCATCGTCCGCCCGCTTTTCGGCGACGGTCCGGTCCACTGGTATACCCCGACCAACGTGACGCTGTGGCTGGCGCTGGCGGTGCTGGCGGTCTGGCTGCTGTTCGTCGTGGGCACCTCGGGGCGGGCGCTGATCCCCTCGCGCATCCAGTCGATGGCGGAGCTGACCTACGGCATGGTCCACAAGATGATCGAGGACGTGTCGGGGAAGGAGGGGCTGCGCTATTTCCCCTATGTCTTCACGCTGTTCTGCTTCATCCTGTTCGGCAACATGCTGGGGCTGCTGCCCAAGTCGTTTGCCACCACCTCGCATATCGCAGTGACGGCGGTGCTGGCGCTGCTGGTGTTCCTGGGCGTCACCATCCTGGGCTTTGTCCGTAACGGCACGCATTTCCTGGGGCTGTTCTGGGTGGAATCGGCGCCGCTGGCGATCCGCCCGGTGCTGGCGCTGATCGAGGTGATTTCCTACTTCGTGCGTCCGGTCAGCCACTCGATCCGTCTTGCCGGCAACATGATGGCGGGCCACGCCGTCATCAAGGTGTTCGCCGCCTTTGCCGCGGTGCTGCTGATCCAGCCTGCCGTGGGCGTGATCGTCACCCCGCTGTCCATCGTCGCCATCACCGCCATGTACGGGCTGGAAATCATGGTGGCGGTGGTTCAGGCCTATGTCTTCACCATCCTGACCTGCGTGTATCTGAAAGATGCGCTGCACCCGTCGCACTGACGACGCCAGGACCAGTCTTTCTACCGTTTCCAAGCCTCAAGGAGCATATCATGGAAAACGTCGCGACCTACGCCGAGCTGGGCAAGTATCTGGGTGCCGGTCTGGCCTGCATCGGCATGGCGGGCGCCGCCATGGGGGTGGGCAACGTCGCTGGCAGCTACCTGTCGGGCGCGCTGCGCAACCCCTCGGCCGCCGCGTCGCAGACCGCGATGCTGTTCATCGGCATGGCCTTTGCCGAAGCTCTGGGCATCTTCTCGTTCCTCGTCGCGCTGCTGCTGCTGTTCGCAGCCTGATCCCGACGCCACTCCTTGCTTTTGGGTGGGGCCGTTCGCGCCCCGCCCGATTGCCAACCGCAGGCCAGGGATAGGATATGTTCAGCCTTTTGCAGCAGACCGCCCCAGCCGCGGTCGATCAGACCATCATCGTGGTGCCCGCCGACCAGACCGCCAGCGTGGTCGTGGCGGAAACCGAAGCGGTCGTTGCCGCCGGCACTGATGCCGCCGCCGACGCGGTCGCCTCTGCGGTTGGAATGCCGCAGCTTGATTTCACGACTTTCGGCAACCAGATCTTCTGGCTGGTCGTGGCGCTGGCCGGCATCTACCTGATCCTGTCGCGGATCGCCTTGCCCCGGATCGGCCGCATTCTGGGCGACCGGCAGGGGCTGATGACCGCCGATCTGGCCGCCGCCGAGGATTTCAAGCGCAAGGCCCGCGAGGCCGAGGCCGCCTATGAGCGTGCCCTGGCCGAAGCCCGCACCGAGGCCGGCAAGATCGTCGCCGCCAACAAGGCGGAAATCGACGCCGAGCTGAAGGCCGCCATCGCCAAGGCCGATGCCGAGATCGCCGCGCGCACCGCCGAATCCGAACGCCGCATCGGCGAGATCCGCGAATCCGCCGCCACCGATGCCCGCAACGTCGCCCGCGAGGTCGCGTCCGAGCTGGTCTCGACCTTCGGGGGCAAGCCGGACGCCGCCGCCATCGACGCGGCCGTGGACACCCGCATCAAGGGAGCCGTGCAATGACCGCCCGTTTGATCGCCGTTGCCGCCGCGCTGACCGCCTCGCCGGCGCTGGCCGCCTCGGGGCCGTTCTTCTCGCTGCGGAACACGGACTTCATCGTCACGCTGGCGTTCCTCGTCTTTGTCGGGATCCTGCTCTACTTCAGGATCCCCGCCGCGATCGGCAAGCTGCTGGACAAGCGGGCCGAGGGCATCAAGGCCGACATCGCCGAGGCCCGCCGCCTGCGCGACGAGGCCCAGGACATCTATGCCAGCTATGAACGCCGGCAGCGCGAGGTCCACACCCAGGCCGACGAGATCGTCGCCAACGCCCGGCGCGAGGCCATGGCGCAGGCGGAAAAGGCCAAGCTCGACCTGCAAAAGTCGATCGAGCGCCGGCTGGCCGCCGCGCAGGACCAGATCGCCGCGGCCGAGGGCGATGCCGTCCGCGCCGTCCGCGACCGTGCCGTGCAGGTGGCGATGTCCGCCGCGACCGAACTGCTGGGTGCCCAGATGGATGCACACGCCCGCAGCACCGGCATCGACCGCGCCATCGACGACGTGGCCCGCCATCTGAACTGACGGCTGCCCGCGCAGGTGGCACGACAACGCGCAGAAACGCGCAGAGATGAAAAAATCCCCGGTGTCGCCACCGGGGATTTTCTTTTCGGTTTCCGCCTGCTGCCTTAGCGGGTGGGGCGGATGATGATTTCGACGCGGCGGTTCTGCGCCCGGCCGGCCGCGGTGTTGTTCGAGGCGATCGGCTGGCTCATCCCCATGCCGACGACAGAGATGCGGCTGGCCGACACCCCGCCCGCGGTCAGCACATTGGCCACCGAACGGGCCCGCCGCTGCGACAGGTCCACGTTATAGGCGGCGGCGCCGGTCGAATCGGTGTGGCCGACCACCTGGATGGTCGAGTTCGGATATTGTTGCAGGTTGCGGGCCACCGCATACAGGTCGTTCTGCGCCGGGCCGGAAATCGCGGCGCTGTCGAACCCGAACAGCACGCTTTCGGGCAGGGTGACGTTGACCGTCTGCCCGGTGTTGGTGACCTGGACGCCCGGCGTGGTCATCTGCTGCTGAAGAGAGCGGGCCTGCGCATCCAGCACCGCGCCGACCCCGGCGCCAAGAACGCCGCCCGCGACGGCCCCCTTGAGAATGTCCGAGCCGCGGTTGTTCTTGTCCTTGTCACGCACCGCGCCATAGATCGCACCGGCGGCAGCGCCGGTCATGATACCCTGCTGGGTGCGGCTCATCGGCTCTCCGTAGCTGTAGGGATCGGTGGCGCAGGCGCTCAGCGCGGTGGTGCCCAGCACGGCGACGATAAGGGAAACTCGGCGGTTCATTTGTCTGTCCTTTCACAAGCCAACCGGCGGCAGGGTGTCCCATACCTCCTGTTCCATCCGGTGCCGAACGGCGCAAGCCTTGCAGAAGTTCCCGCGCATGACCATGGGAACCGACTGAAACCCTGTCACAAATCCTCGACCATGCGGCGGGCTTGCGCCTGTTTGCCGGTCCGGGCATCACCGGGGCATGGCCAGACCCGCAT
>JAZIHR010000073.1:0-13551 GCA_036678445.1 Alphaproteobacteria bacterium | reverse complement strand
CCTCCGCGCCCCCCGCCGGCGACCAGTGCACTGCCCAGCGCGTCCGCCGCCAGCGCCAGCCCGGCCAGCGCCAGCAGCCAGCCGCCCAGCGGCGTGCCGGGCGCGGCGCCGGCGGTCTCGACCACGGCGCCGGGCCAGTCCGCCGCGACCATCGGGCCGCCCGCGTTCAGCGCCGCCTGCCGTTCCCCCGAGCGGTAGAGCCCCGCCGGCGCCAGCGGCCCCGGCCCTTGCGTGAAATCGGCAGCGGCGACCGGGGCCAGCCCCTCGGGCGCGCCGGGGCTGCCAAACCCGTCCAGCACCAGGCTTGCCGCCCAATGGCCGGTCTTTGCGGGGACGGTATCCGGCGCCTTTTGCCCGGCGGCCCCTCCGGCGCTTTGCACGATCCGGTCCAGCATCGCCACGAACAGCCCCGACAGCGCCAGATTGCCCCATTCCGCATTGGCGGTGGTGTGGACCAGCAGGATGCGGCCATCGCCCAGCACATCGCGCGTGACCAGCGGAGTGCCGTCCTCAAGCTGCGCGAGAGTGCGGGCGGGCAGGTCGGGGTCCGGCTCGGACAGCAGCTGCGCGCGGACCCGCACATCTGCGGGAATCGCCAGCCCGGCGAAGATCCCGTCCGCGGCGAATGGCGCGATCGCGCGCGGCTCGCCCCAGCTCAGCGCGCCGCCAGCATCGCGGCCGCCCGGGCGCAAGCGCACCGGCAGCAACCCGTCCTGCGACAGCGAGGGCTGCGCCGCCATCCGCGGCCCGGCAAAGCGCACAAGCAACCCGCCCTGCGCCACCCATTCCGCCAGTTCCTGCGTCTGCGCGCCGGGCGCGGCATCGGCCAGCATCACCACGTCGGGACGGGCCTGCAACACGTCGGACAGCGTGCCCTCGATCAGATCGGCCGAGGGGGCCAGCGCCTGCCGCAGATAATGCAGCGGCGACAGCAGGCTTTGCCCTTCGGTCGCGCGGGCGTCGCCGACCAGCGCCACCTTGCGCCGCCGCATCCGGTCGTCGGCCAGCACCACCGCCCCGGCCGAGGCCACACCTTCGACCGCAAAGCTGGTGATGCGGTTTCGCAGTTCGGGCGGCAGGTCGATGGGGATGACGGCGGCATGGGGGTCGCTGCCGGCAGGCGCGCCCAGCCGGGCAAGCTGGCGCGGGATGCCCTGCGGGTCCGGCCCCATCGCCAGCACGTCCGGCAGCGGCCCGGGCGGCAGCGACCCCGGTGCGCTCGTCCGCAGGATCAGCGCCGGCTGCGCGCCGTCCTGCATGGCAAGCGAATGCAGGGGCCGCGCCGGCGCCGCCACCGTCACCGCCCCGCGCGCGCCCAGCGCCGCCAGCAGCGAAGCGCGCCCCGGGTGGTCCAGCCCGTCCGCGATCCACAGCGTCCGGAACTGCGCAGGCGCCCCGGCCAGCATTGCGGAGGGATCGGCAGGATAGCGCGTTTCCCAAGCCTGCGGGCCGGCGGCGCGCAGGGCGGCCGCGGCGTCGGTCGCGGTGCCGAACACCGGCCCCTCGCCGCGGCCGCCCTGCCCGTCGGCCAGCCACAGCGCCACCGGGCGCCCCCGGGCCTGCGCGCGTTCCAGCGCGGCGCGGGCGCGGGCCTGTGCCTCGGCCCAGCCGGGCGCGGCCGCCCAGCCGGCATCCATCAGGACCAGCAGCGGGCCGTCATCCCCCCCGTCGGCCGGCGGCAGCGGCCGCCAGACCGGCCCGGCAAAGGCCATGATCGCCGCCGCCACCGCCAACAGCCGCAGCGCCAGCAGCCACCACGGCGTATGGCGCGCAACCGGCGCGGGGTCGGCCAGCCCCAGCAGCAGCGTGGTGCCGGGAAACTCCACCTCGCGCGGGGCGGGAGGCACGCTGCGCAGCAGCAGCCACAGCAGCGGCAGCGCCAGCCCCGCCGCCAGCAGCCACGGCGTCGCAAAGCCAAGGGGGCCCAGCGTCATCATGGCGACAGTGCCCGGTGCAGCCACATCAGCGCGACCGGGGCCGCCGCGCCGGTGTCATGGGTGCCGAAACGCCAGCCGGCGCCCTCGGCCAGCTGCGCAAGCTCGGCCCGGCGCGCGGCCAGCCGGGCCAGATAGGCGTCGCGCAGGGCGGCGGCATTGCCGGTGGCGTGGCGTTCGCCCGAGGAGGCGCGGAACCGCACCGCCCCGGCAAAGGGAAAGCCTTCCTCGATCGGATCGAGCAGTTGCAGAATCGCCCCCCGGCACCCCAGCGCCGCCGCCTGCGCCATCAGGCCGCGCAGGCCGGTCAGGTCGCCCAGGAAATCTCCGACCAGCACCACGCGGCGATGCGGACGCAGCGCGCCCTTGCCCGGCAGCTCGTCGGTGGCGGCCAGCAGGTCGCGGGCCAGCGCCTCGACCTGCACGCGCCCCGGCCGCGCGGCCGAAGCGCCGATGCCCACCCGTTCGCCCCCGCGCAGCATCAGCAGCCCCAGCGCCAGCGCCAGCACCCGGCCCCGGTCGCGCTTGGACGGGCGGGCGGGATCGCCGCTCCACCCCATGCCGGGGGTGCCGGACACCCACAGCATCGCCGCCTGCGGCGCCTGCAATTCCCGTTCGCGCACGAAGGCCGTGTCTGATCGCGCCGAGCGGCGCCAGTCGATCAGCCCCGCCGGATCGCCGGGCACGGCGGCGCGGTATTGCCAGAAATCCTCGCCCGGGCCGGCGCGGCGCAGCCCGTGCGCGCCGGTATCGGCGCTGGCGGCAAGCCGTTCCGCCGCCAGCATCAGCTGGGGCAGCCCCAGAGCCGCGGTCTCGGCCCCCAGCCGCAACGCGGCCGCCCCGCGCCCTTCCGTCGCCGCAAGCCCGCGGCTGGACCCAGCCCCCCGCATTCCGGTCAGGCGGCCGCCAGCAGGCTGCCCTGCATCAGCCGCGCGATCACCGCATCGGGCGCATCGCCCCGCGCCCGCGCTGCAAAGGACAGCGCCATGCGGTGACGCAGCACCGGCGCGGCCATGGCAGCCACGTCGTCCAGCGTCGGCGCCAGCCGCCCCTGCAACACGGCCCGCGCCCGCACCAGCAGCATCAGCGCCTGTGCCGCGCGCGGCCCCGGCCCCCAGATCAGCGTCTCGGACAGCCACGCGTCGGCCTCGGGCGCGCCGGGCCGCGCGCCGCGCACGAGGTCGAGAATGGCCGAGGTCACGCTTTCCCCCACCGGCATCGCCCGCACCAGATGCTGCGCCGCGATCAGCGAGGCCGCGTCCAGCACCGCATGGGGGCGGTCCTGTTCCACCCCGGTGGTGGCCAGCAGGATCGCGCGTTCGGTGTCGCGGTCGGGATAGTCGATGTCCACCTGCACCAGGAAACGGTCCAGCTGCGCCTCGGGCAGCGGATAGGTGCCCTCTTGCTCGATGGGGTTCTGCGTCGCCAGCACATGAAAGGGCCGGCCCAGCGGGCGATGGGCGCCGCCGATGGTGACCTCGCCTTCCTGCATGGCCTGCAACAGGGCGGACTGGGTGCGGGGGCTGGCGCGGTTGATTTCATCCGCCATCAGCAGCTGGGTGAACACCGGCCCTTCGACAAAGCGGAATGCGCGGCTGCCGTCGGGGTTCATGTCCAGCACCTCGGACCCCAGAATATCGGCCGGCATCAGGTCCGGGGTGAACTGGATGCGGGCGCTGTCCAGCCCCAGCACGGTGGACAGCGTATCGACCAGCATGGTCTTGCCCAGCCCCGGCTGCCCGACCAGCAGCGCGTGCCCCCCCGACAGGATCGCGGCCAGCACCTGTTCGACCACCTCGTGCTGGCCGACGAAACGGCGCTCGATACTGGCGCGGGCCTCGGTCAGGCGCGCGGCCAGTTGTCCGGCCTCGGCGGCAAGATCCTGCTCTGCGGCGATATCGACATGTGTGGCCATGACTCTGCCCCTGCTCTGCGTTATCCCAAGCATATGAGGAGAAGCGGAAAGGCTCCACCAGCAATGACGGACAGCAACGCAGATTCGCCGCACGATCGCGCGACAGGGCCAGCCACGGCCCCGGCAGCCGGCGCCGGCATCATCGCCGCGGCGCGGCAGGCCAAGGGTCGCGGCCCGGCGCCGGTGCATCTGTGGAACCCGCCCTATTGCGGCGAGATGGACCTGGAAATCCGCGCCGACGGGTGCTGGATCCACGAGGGCAGCCCCATCGGCCGTCCCGAGATGGTGCGGCTGTTCGCCTCGGTCCTCAAGCGCGAGGGGGACCGCTTTTTCCTGGTCACCCCGGTGGAAAAGCTGGGAATCCGGGTGCAGGACGCGCCGTTCCTGGCCGTGGACGCCGAGATCGCCGGGGATGAGATCCGTTTCACGACCAATGTCGGCGACGAGCTGGTGGCCGGGCCAAACAATCCGATCCGGGTCGAAACGAGGGACGGCGCGCCGCGCCCCTATGTGCATGTGCGCGGCGGGCTGGACGCGCTGATCGACCGCAAGACCTTTTACCGGCTGGTCGAGGCCGCGTCCGAGGATAATGCCGGGCGGCTGGTGCTGCGCTCGCAAGGCGCCAGTTTTGCGCTGGAGGGCTGAATGACGCGGCTTGCGGCGAACCTGACCTTTCTGTTCACGGAACTGCCGATGCCGGAACGCTTTGCCGCGGCGCGGCGGGCAGGGTTTTCCGGGGTCGAGGTGCTGTTCCCCTATGACCTTGCCACCAAGGAACTCGGCCACGCCGCGCAGGCCGCGGGGCTGGAGTTCGTGTTGCTGAACACGCCCCCGCCGAACTGGTCGGGCGGGCCGCGCGGCTTTGCCGCCATCCCCGGCGGCGAGGATCGTTTCCGCCGCGACTTTCGCCGGGCGCTGCGCTTTGCGCAGGAACTGGGGGTGCGGCACATCCATGTCATGGCCGGGCGCGCCCATGGGCCACAGGCGTTGCAGACATTCATGCGGAACCTGTCATGGGCGGCGGCGCAAGCCCCGCAGCTCAGCCTGCTGATCGAGCCGCTGAACCCCGTGGACATGCCCGGCTATTTCCTGAACGACTTCGAGCTTGCGGCCGCGATCCTCGACGAGATCGGGGCGCCGAACCTGGGGCTGCAATTCGACGCCTATCACGCGCAGCATATCACCGGCGACGCGCTGGCCTGCTGGGACCGGCACGGCGCCCGCACCCGCCATGTCCAGATCGCCGGCTTTCCCGGCCGGCACGAACCGCGAGGCGGCGACATCGACTATCCCGCCTTTTTCCGACGGCTGGCCGCGTCGGGCTATGACGGCTGGGTCTCGGCCGAATATATCCCCGCGACCACGACCGAGGCCGGGCTGCACTGGCTGAAGGACATGGCTTGAGGCCCTGCCCGCCACGGCTGCGGGACTACGGGGCACGCCGCGCATGACCCACGCGATCCTGCTGGCGCTGGCGCCGATCATCCTGCTGATCGTGCTGGGGGCGGTGCTGCGCCGCAGCGGCTTTCTGGACGCGGCTTTCTGGGCGCAGGCCGAAAGGCTGAGCTATTTCATCCTGCTGCCCAGCCTGTTCTTTCACGGACTGGCGACCGCTGACCTGGGGGTGCTGCCGGTCGGGCGGCTGGCGATGGTGCTGGTCGCGGCCGTCGCCGCGGTGGCGGGGCTGGCGCTGGCGCTGCGCCGGCCCATGGGGATCGACGGGCCGGGGTTCACCTCGGTCTTTCAGGGCAGCATCCGGTTCAACAACTATGTGGCGGTGACGCTGACCGTCGGGCTGACCGGAGGCGAAGGCGTGGCGCTGGCCGCGATCTGCAACGCTATCATCGTGCCGACGGTCAATGTGCTGTCGATCCTCGTCCTGGCCCGGCACGGGCGGCAGCGGCTGGGCGGCGGCGCGATCCTGCGGCAACTGGCGACGAACCCGCTGCTGCTGTCCTCGGCCGCGGGGCTGGCGTTTCAGGCAGCAGGGCTGGGGCTGCCGGCGTGGGGGGCGCCGGCGCTGCGTTTTCTGGGGGCGGCGGCGCTGCCGATGGGGCTGCTTTGCGTCGGCGCGGCGCTGCAATTCACCGGGGCGCGGCGCTGGCTGCTGCCGGTCGCGACCTCATCGGCGCTGAAATTCGGGGCAATGCCGCTGGCGACGCTGGCGCTGGCCCGCGCGGCGGGGCTGTCGGGCGACGCGCTGACCGCGGCGCTGGTGTTTCAGGTGATGCCGACGGCCTCGTCGTCCTATATCCTTGCCCGCCAGCTGGGCGGGGATCACGCGCTGATGGCCGGCATCACCGCCGCGCAGACGGTGATCGCGCTGGCAGCGGTGCCGCTGATGCTGATCGCCCTGACCGGAGGCTGACCGCCGGGGGCCGAGGGGCCTATCCCCCACGCACCCCCCGGCGCCGGGGCTGGCTTACCCCAGCCGGTAGTTCGGGCTTTCCCGGGTGATCTGCACGTCATGGACATGGCTTTCGCGCAGCCCCGCGCCGGTGATGCGCACGAAATCGCAACCGCCGCGCATCTGCTCGATGGTGGCGCAGCCGGTATAGCCCATGGCGGCGCGCAGGCCGCCGACCATCTGGTGCAGCACCGCCGCGACCGTGCCCTTGTAGGGCACCTGCCCCTCGATCCCTTCGGGAACCAGCTTGTCCGAAGCCGCGTCCTTCTGGAAATAGCGATCGGCCGAGCCGCGGGCCATGGCACCAAGGCTGCCCATGCCGCGATAGGACTTGAAGCTGCGGCCCTGATACAGCGTCACCTCGCCCGGCGATTCGTCGGTGCCGGCGATGGCGCTGCCGACCATGGCGCAGCTGGCGCCGGCGGCGATGGCCTTGGCGAAATCGCCCGAATACTTGATGCCGCCGTCGGCGATGACCGGCACGTCGCCCGCCCCCGCCACCGCGTCCAGAATCGCGGTCAGCTGCGGCACGCCCACGCCGGCGACGATGCGCGTGGTGCAGATCGAGCCGGGGCCGATGCCCACCTTGACCGCATCCACCCCCGCCTCGACCAGCGCCCGCGCCGCGGCGGCGGTGGCGACGTTGCCCGCGCAGATCTCGGCGTGCGGGAATGCCTGTTTCAGGCGGCGGACGGCGATGCCCACCCCTTCGGAATGGCCGTGCGCGGTGTCGATGACCACCATGTCGACGCCGGCCTCGATCAGCGCGGCGCTGCGCTCGAACCCTTCGTCACCGACGGACGAGGCCGCCGCCACCCGCAGCCGCCCCTGGTCGTCCTTGCAGGCCAGCGGGTTCAGCACGGTCTTTTCGGTGTCCTTCAGGGTCAGCAGCCCGGTCAGCCGCCCCTGCCCGTCGGTGACCAGCAGCTTTTCGATGCGCCGCGCCTTCATCAGGCTGATCGCCTCGTCCCGGTCGGCGGGCTCGTGCAGGATCGCCAGGTCGTCCGAGGTCATCATCACCCGCACCGGGGTGCGGTCGTCGCTGGCGAAACGCATGTCGCGGTTGGTGACGATGCCGACGACCCGGCCCGCGTCGTCCACCACCGGGAACCCGGTGACGTGGTATTGTTCCTGCAACGCCTTGGCGTCGGCCAGCGTCTGGTCGGGGCGCAGGGTGATCGGCTCGTACACGATGCCGGATTCAAAGCGCTTGACGCGGCGGACCTCGGCGGCCTGCTGCTCGGCCGACAGGTTGCGGTGGATCACCCCGATGCCGCCCGCCTGCGCCATGGCGATGGCCATGCGGCTTTCGGTGACCGTATCCATGGCCGAGCTGACCAGCGGGATGTTCATGCGGATGTTGCGAGAGACCCGCGTGGTCACATCCGCCGTCGATGGCATCACGCTGGATGCGGCGGGAACCAGAAGAACGTCGTCGAAGGTCAAAGCCTCGCGAATCTGCATGGGATGCAATCCTGTCAGGGGTTCGTTTGGCGGTTCCCCATTTCATGACCGGGCCGGAAAGTCCAGCCACCCCGCGCAAGACCCCGTCGTCGTGCCTCAGGCGATGGCGGCGTTGGTCTTGACCGGCAGCCTGCCCTGCGCCCAGGCCCGCAGCACCAGCGCAAGGATCGGGATGGTGACCAGCGTGGCGATCACCAGCACCACGCCGGCAATCAGGCGGTGCGGCTCGGACGGCTGGGACTGCCACAGCGTCACCCACAGCCCCGCGGTCGCCGCCACCGGAAAGGTCAGCGCCCCCCACAGCGCGGAAAACCCGTCCGCAAGCAGCCAGCGCGCCGCGGCGAGCCCCACGGCCAGCACTGCCAGCGCCACCCAGGCCAGCGCGGTGCCGGCGGCGGTCCAGCCCAGCCCCAGCGCCACCGTGCCGAACAGCGCGACCGGCGCCAGGTGGATCGCCAGCAGCGGCCGCAGCGGCGGCGGCACCCGCGCCGACAGCGCCTGCCGGGCGCTGACCGCATAGATCGCCAGCGCCACCAGCAACGTCGGCCAGAACAGCCACCACGCCAGCCCCGGCCAGCCCAGCAACAGCGCGGCTCGCCCCGCCACGATGGGGCCGGTAAAGCTCAGATGCCAGGCGGGGGCGACGCGGCGCTGTTCAGGAGGCAGCCCGCGCAGCACCGCGACCAGCACCACCAGCAGCACCGCGTGCAGGATCAGCCCCGCGCCCAGCACCACCTTGCCGGTGCCGGGCATCCCGAGCACCCCCAGCAGCGCCGCCACCAGATAGATCGCCAGCACCCCCGCCGCGACACCGGCGCGACCGGGCAGAATCGCCAGCTCCTCGGCCAGCACGCCGGGGCGGCGGGCCAGCTTGACCCCATAGGCCAGCATCGCGAACGCCGCGATCGCCACCGCCATGCCGGCCAGCAGCTCGGCCAGCGCCGGCGGCAGCGCAAAGGCAGACACGCCCCCCAGCCACGCCAGCGCCAGCCCCAGCGCGCCCAGAATCGGCGGAAACACGGCCGGGGGCACCCGGCGCCACAGGCCGGGTGGAACGGTTCGGGGCATGGCGAAATGCAGGCGGTCCTTGGTCATGGCGCGCATGATCGCAGCCCCGCGCGCCGTTGCCAAGCGCGGCAAATCGCATCAGCACAGACGGGTGAACGATTGCCCGGCCGCACCTCCGGACGTTGCATTGCAGCCACGCAAAGCCCCGCCCCGCCCCCGGAACGCCGCGTCACAAACGCAATGGATTGACCCGCGCCCCCGCAGGCCGAAAATGGCAGGAAACCGCTGATAACGGTTTTTGCAGAACACGGGGGAGGAATTACAATGAAACGTCTGTTTACAGGCACCGCGGCGCTGATGCTGACCGCCGCGCCAGTGTTTGCCGGCGCCATCGAGCGCGCGCCGCAGTCGCTGGGCATCCTGTTCGAAAAGGGAAATTACGCCGAGTTCTCGACCGGGCGAGTTAGCCCCGAGCTGTCGGGGAACGACATCGGAAGCGGCCTGTCCACCGGAGACGTTGCCAAGAATTACAGTTTCTTCGGCCTAGGCTACAAACACCAGTTCAATGAAAACCTCTCTGGTGCCCTGATTATTGAACAGCCCTTCGGGGCAGACATGTATTACCCTACACCCGGTTCGACCATGCTGGGCGGCACCGCAGTGACGATTGACTCTACCACCTACACAGCTCTGCTGCGTTATAGGTTCGATAGCAATATCGGCATCCACGGCGGGCTCCGCGGATCGCACGCCAGCGGCGATGTCGATCTGCGAGGGCTGGGATACGGCCCGCTGAATGGCTACAGCGCCAATCTCGACGGCACTTGGGGCTGGGGTTATGTGCTGGGGGCAAGCTGGGAAAAGCCCGAAATCGCTGCGCGGGTCTCGCTGACCTATAACTCACCGGTTACGCATGATTTCGACACCACGGAAACGCTTGCCGGGGGGGCCTTGCGGGCCGGGCAGACGACAACCTCGGTGGACACTCCCCGGTCATGGACCTTGGAAGGGCAGACAGGGGTTGCCGCCGACACGCTGGTGTTCGGCTCGATCCGCTGGGTGAAATGGTCCGAGTTCAAGGTCCGACCCGAAGCGTTTTCATGCGAGCCACTGAATCCGATGCCACCAACGCCGTGTTTCGGACAGACGGACGGCCTCGTGACGCTTGAAAATACAACTACCTACACGCTGGGCGTTGCCCGAAAGTTCACCGAGAACTGGTCCGGGGCTCTCTCGCTTGGCTACGAGAAATCCGGCAACCGGCTGGTGTCGCCGCTCTCGCCCACCACCGGCCGCAAGAGCGTCGGCCTCGCCGCGATCTACACCCAGGACAACTGGAAGGTCACGACCGGCATCACCTACATCAAGCTCGGCGATGCGACCGCCGACGCGGCGGTGCCGTCGGCCGAATTCCGCGGCAACGACGCCTGGGGCGTCGGCGTCAAGGTCGGCTACAGCTTCTGATCCTTCGCCCACCGGCGCATCAAGGGGCGGCCACGGGCCGCCCCTTTTCCTTTCCGCCGCCGCGGCCTACCTATCGCGGCGATGCAGGAATGGCGGCAACGGGCGGGACCGATGATCTACGACAGCGCAGAATCGTGGCTGGACGCGCCCGAAAAGCGGGTGATGCTGTTCGGCATGTCCGGGCTAGGGAAAACCCATGTCGCCTCGATGCTGCGCCGCGCCGGCGGGTGGTTCCACTACAGCGTCGATTACCGCATCGGCACCCGCTACATGGGCGAACTGATCGCCGACGAATTCAAGCTGCACGCCATGCGGGTGCCCCTGCTGCGCGAACTGCTGCTGACCGATTCCGTGCGCATCCGATCCAACATCACCTTTGACAACCTGGCACCATTGTCGAGCTATCTGGGCAAGCCGGGCGACCCGGCGCAGGGCGGGCTGGCATTTCCCGACTACATGACCCGCCAGAACCAGCACCGCGCGGCGGAGATCTCGGCGATGCTGGATTGCGGGCATTTCATCGAACGCGCCCGCGCGATCTACGGTTATCGCGATTTCGTCTGCGACACCTCGGGCTCGATCTGCGAAGTGGTGGACCCCGACGACCCCGGCGACCCGGTACTGGCGGCCACCGCCGCGCTGATGCTGCCGGTCTGGATCCGCGGGACCGAGGCGCATACCGCGGAACTGGTGCGCCGCTTTGATCGCGCGCCCAAGCCGATGTATTACCAGCCGGATTTCCTGTCCCGCGCGTGGAGCGATTACGCCGACGCCCACCCCGGCCCGGTGGACCCAGATGCCTTTATCCGCTGGACCTATGCCCGCGCACTGGCCCACCGCCAGCCCCGGTACGAGGCCATGGCGCGGCGCGGCGTGACCGTCGAGGCCGACGAGATCGCCCGCGTCGCCTCGCCCCAGGATTTCGCCGCGCTGATCGCCCGCGCGATCACCCGCAAAGACCGAAAGGACGCCTGATGCCGATCACCCTGCCCTCGAACCTGCCGGCCTATGAGATCCTCAAGCGCGAGGGGGTGATGGTGATGGCCCCCGACCGCGCCGCGCGGCAGGACATCCGGCCGCTGCGCATCGCGCTGCTGAACCTGATGCCGAAAAAGATCCAGACAGAGAACCAGTTCGCCCGGCTGATCGGGGCGACTCCGTTGCAGATCGACCTGTCGCTGATCCGCATGTCGGACCACGAATCGCGCAATACCGCCGCCGACCACATGGTGTCCTTTTACCGCCCCTTTGCCGAGGTCGAGGCCTCGGGCGAACGCTTTGACGGGCTGATCGTCACCGGCGCCCCGGTCGAGCACCTGCCCTACGAACAGGTGACCTATTGGGACGAATTGCGCCGGGTCTTCGACTGGACGCGCACCCATGTGCATTCGACCTTTGGCGTGTGCTGGGGCGGCATGGCGATGGCGTGGCATTTCCACGGCCTGCCCAAGCACCTGCTGGACGAAAAGGCCTTTGGCTGCTTCCGCCACCGCAACCTGGCGCCGTTCTCGCCGTATCTGCGCGGGTTTTCGGACGACGTGCTGATCCCGGTCAGCCGCTGGACCGAGGTGCGGCAGGCCGACATCGACTCGCGGGGGGAATTGCAGACGCTGCTGGCGTCCGAACAGGTCGGCCCCTGCCTGATCGAGGATGCGGCCGCGCGGCGGCTGTATATCTTCAACCACCTGGAATACGATTCCACCACGCTGAAGGACGAATACGACCGCGACGTGGCGGCCGGAAAGCCGATCGGAGTGCCGGCGAACTATTACCCCGACGACGATCCCTCGCGGATGCCGACCAACCGCTGGCGCAGCCACGCGCATCTGCTTTACGGCAACTGGATCAACGAGATCTACCAGACCACGCCCTTTGACCTGGCCGGGATCGGGCGCGAATAGCCGGGCGGCGGGGCCGCGGTCCCGCCCCCTCAATAGGTCGAGACGCTGATCCCCAGAAACGTCTCGTCCTCGACGAACTTATGGCCCAGCCGCAGCGTCAGCCGCTTGCTCAGGCGGCGGGTCAGCATCGCGGCGGGCGTCACCTCTCCACCCTGCTCGTGCCACAGCGAGACCTGCCCGCCCCACCCCGAGGGCAGGTGCGTCGCCCCTGCCACCGCCAGCGAGGCCCGGTCGATGCTGGTGAAATCCGCCATCAGGAACAGCCCCCAGTCGCCATATTGCGCCCAGCGGTCCGCCGACAGCCGCCAGCCTGCGCGCAGCGCGCCGCAGCGGGCGCGGTCCTCAAGACAGGCGGCCCAGCGGTAATCCGCGACCTGCCACCAGCCGATTTCCTCGGCCTTGAGCGCGGGGCCGGCGCGCAGGTTCCACGGCGCCCGCCCGCCGCCCACCTGCCACGAATACAGCACCGAGGCCCGCGCCCAGCGGTCGTCAGCGTCCTCGCCCAGCGACATTCCCCAGACCAGCCGGCCCTTTTCCACCTGCACCACCAGCTGCCCGCCCTCTTGGTGCAGGTCGAGCTGCGTCCAGCTGCCGTCCGCCGCAACTGCCGGGGCGGCGCAACAAAGCGCGATCAGCAGGGACAGCAGGCGAAACAGGCGCATGGGGGACCTCTTGCCCCTCCCCTAGCGCAGCAAGGTTGACAGAGGGTTAACGGGCGCCAACCCTGAGGGCGATTTTTCCCAACGCCGGGCCATGATGCACCTTTACCGAATCCTTGCGCTGTTCCTGCTGCTCGTCTGGACCGCTGCCGGGGCCGGGATCGGGGCTGGGGCGGCCGGGGCGCAGGCGCTGCCCGACTGGCAGGCGACCACGGTCAACGACTTTGCCGGGGTGCTGGCCCCGCAGGATGCGCAGGCAGTCGCGCAGGCGCTGGCGGAGCTGCGCCGGGACAGCGGCGTTCAGGGCACGCTGGTCACCCTGCCCGACCGCGCCCGCCATGGCGACGAGGCGCTGGAGCCCTTTGCCACGCGCCTGTTCAACCACTGGGGCATCGGCGAGTCCGACCGCAACGACGGCTTCATGCTGCTGTTCCTGCGCGACGACCACGAGGCCCGGATCGAGCTGGGCCGCAGCTACCCGGTCGAAGCCGACATCATCGCGCAGGACATCATGTCGCGGGTGGTGCTGCCTGCGCTGGGGCGGGGCGAGGTCTCGGCCGGGCTGCGCGACGGCACGCTGGCGGTGATCGACCATATCGCCCGCCCCCATGCCGCCGGGCAGGCGCCGGTGCCGCCTCCCCGCGCGGGCAGTGGCTGGGGCGGGCTGGCCGGTTTCCTTGCCGCGGCAGCGGGGATGCTGGCGCTGCATCTGCATACCCGGCGGCGACGCAATCGCTGCCCGCAATGCGGCGGGCCGCTTGCGGCGGACGCCCCCCGGCGCGCGGACCGGGCCGGCGGC
>JAZIHR010000072.1:0-13758 GCA_036678445.1 Alphaproteobacteria bacterium | reverse complement strand
GGTAGGGGCGGGGGTCCCGCGCTGCCTTGCCGCCTTTCTCTTACCGGCCTGCCATGTAGCTTAGCGACATCATGTTGCGGGTCACGAACTCCGCCATCAACCCGATCATCAGCAGGGCCAGCGTCAGGTAAAGCGGATAGGTCAGGTTCGAATTGTGCGGCGTGTAGTTGATGAACATGAAGCCGCGGTTCTGGTCGATCAGGTGGAACAGCGGGTTCCAGTCGAAGGCGTGCAGCAGAAAACCCGGCAGCATGTTGGCCACGAACATCTTGCCCGAGGCGATCATGTTCACCCGCTGCACGATCCGCGTCAGCAGCGGCCCGATCTCGGGCAGCCACGAGGTGATGGACAGCAGGATCAGCCCCACCGTGCAGCCGGAAAACCACGCAAAGATCATCATGGCCAGCGCGCCGCGCCAGTTTTCAAGGTTCAGCGGCATCCACAATGTCTGGTAGAAGCCCAGCAGCACCAGCGCCGACAGCATGTTGTTGTACAGCGCCCCCAGCGCCGCCGCGCACATGGAAATGGCGGTGTTCAGCGGCCCGTGCTTGAGCATGGCGCTGGTCGATTTCCCCGCGCCGGCCACCGCGCCCACCGCCATGTTGAAGGTCATGAACAGCAGGATTCCGCTCATGATGAACAGCAGGAAATCGCCGCGGATGGGCGAGTGGCGGACGCCGAACACCCAATACATCACCACAAAGGCCATGATCATGACCGAGGACTGCGCGATGGTCAGCAGCAGCCCGATGATCGCGTTGCGGTGCTTGCCGCGCAGGCTGTGGACGGTCTGGTGATAGATCAGCGCCAACGTGGTGAAGGCGGCGCCCACCATGGTGCGGGGTCTGCTCTGGATGAACATGCTGTGCCCTTATCAATATCCGCGTCGTGGCCGCCGCTGCTGCTTCCGGCCGCAGGCGCGGGCGCGGGCGCTTGCCCATTGCCCCGGTCCGGATCATAAAACCGCAAACCCCGGCGTTCAACTGTCATGCGGCAGGAGATTTCCCGGAACCCTGCCGGATCAAAAGGAAAATATATGCAATTCGACAGATTGATCTTCGAGATGCGGCGTCTTGCCCTGGCCGCCGGGGAAAGGATCCTGGACATCTACCAGCGCCCGGACTTCGAGGTGCGGTCCAAGGACGACGCCTCGCCGGTGACCGAGGCCGACGAGGCCGCGGATGCGCTGATCTCGGCCGGGCTGCGCGCGGCGTTCCCGGATATTCCGCTGGTGACCGAGGAACAGCAGGCCACCCACGGGCAAAGCCTGTCCACCTTCCTGATCGTCGATCCGCTGGACGGCACCAAGGAATTCGTGCAGCGCCGCGGCGATTTCACCGTGAACATCGCCTATGTGCAGGACGGGGTGCCGCTGCGCGGGGTGGTCTATGCCCCGGCCCGCGGGCGGCTGTTCTATACCACGGCGAACGGCAGCGCGGTCGAGGAAACCGGCCCCTTCGGCGCGGAACCCGGCCCGACCCGGCCGATCAGGGTCAATGCCTCGCCCGACAACGCCGCCCTGATGGTGGTTGCGTCGAAATCCCACCGCGATCAGGCGACCGACGACTATATCGGCCGCTACGCGGTGCGCGACATGACCTCGGCGGGATCGTCGCTGAAATTCTGCCTGGTCGCGACCGGAGAGGCCGATCTTTACCCCCGCCTTGGCCGGACGATGGAATGGGACACCGCGGCGGGCGATGCGGTGCTGCGCGGTGCGGGGGGCGGGGTGGTGCGCTTTGACGACCACACTGCCCTGGCCTATGGCAAACCGGGGTTCGAGAACCCGTTCTTCATCGCGCACGCGCCGGGCGTGCGACTGCACCCGGGGGCCTAGGCCATGTCCGTCGTCATCGTCATTCCGGCGCGCTTTGCGTCCAGCCGCTATCCGGGCAAGCCGCTGGTCGAGCTGCGCGGCGCCGATGGCACCCCGCGCAGCCTGATCCGCCGCAGCTGGGACGCGGCGCGGCAGGTGGCGGGCGTGGACCGGGTGATCGTCGCCACCGACGATTCGCGCATCGCCGACCATGCCGCGGGGTTCGGGGCCGAGGTGGCGATGACCTCGACCACCTGCCGCAACGGCACCGAACGCTGCGCCGAGGTGCTGGCGGGGCTGCCCGACACCCCCGAGATCATGGTCAACTTGCAGGGCGACGCGCCGCTGACCCCCGCCTGGTTCGTCGAGGACCTGGTCGCCGGGCTGCGCGCCGCGCCAGAGGCCGGGGTGGCGACGCCGGTTCTGAACTGTTCGGGGGCGATGCGCGCCGACCTGCTGGCCGACCGTGCCGCCGGGCGGGTGGGCGGCACCACCGCGGTCTTTGGCGCGGACGGGCGGGCGCTGTATTTTTCCAAGGAAGTCATCCCCTTCGTGCCGCACGAGGTCGCCCCTGACGCCGCCAGCCCGGTCTTTCACCATGTCGGCGTCTATGCCTATCGTCCGCAGGCGCTGGACGCCTATGCCGGCTGGCCCGAGGCCAGGCTTGAACGGCTGGAAGGGCTGGAGCAGCTGCGCTTTCTGGAACATGGCTGCCCGGTGCTGTGCGTCGAGGTCGATTCCCGCGGCCGCGAGTTCTGGGAACTGAACAATCCCTCGGACGTCGAACGGATCGAGGCGATGATGCGGCGCATGGGCATGGGCTGAACCGGGGCGCCGCCGGGCGGTCCCGGCCGGGCAGATGCGCGAAAACCTGCCGCGCAGGACGCGCGCGCCGCGGCGCAAATCGCGGAATCGCGTCCAATGCCTTGCCGTCCTGTCGCGACAGGGACATAGGATGTATCCTGTCGGCACGCAGACATACGACACGAATTGTAATAAGTAAGAAGTTGGGGTCCAGATGACGCGCAAGGTTACGAAAGCCATCTTTCCCGTGGCTGGTCTGGGAACGCGCTTCCTGCCGGCAACGAAGTCGATTCCGAAAGAGATCATGACTCTCGTGGACCGGCCGCTGATCCAGTATGCCATCGACGAGGCGCGGGCGGCGGGGATTACCGAATTCATCTTCGTGACCTCGCGCGGCAAGGGCGCGCTCGAGGATTATTTCGACCACGCGCACGAGTTGGAAAACCACCTGCGCAAGACCGGCAAGACAGAACTGCTTGCGACCCTGCGCCAGACCAACATGGAATCGGGCGCCATCGCCTATATCCGCCAGCACAAGGCGATGGGGCTGGGCCATGCCGTCTGGTGCGCCCGCCGGCTGATCCACGACGAACCCTTTGCCGTGGTGCTGACCGACGACGTGGTGATGGGCGAGCCGCCCTGCCTGCAACAGATGATCGAGGCCCATGCCGAGACCGGCGGCAGCATGGTCGCCACCATGGAAGTGCCCCCCGAAAAGACCAGCGCCTACGGTATCCTGGACGTGGCCGAGGACATGGGCGCCATTGTCCGCGCCCGTGGCATGGTGGAAAAACCCAAGGAAAACCCGCCCTCGAACCTGGCGGTGATCGGGCGCTATGTGCTGGCGCCCACGGTGTTGCAGAACCTCAACAAGCTGAAAGAGGGCGCGGGCGGGGAAGTCCAGCTGACCGATGCCATCGCAGACGAGATCGCCGAGGGGCGCGACGTCTTTGGCCTGCGCTTCCGCGGCCAGCGCTACGATTGCGGCTCCAAGGCGGGGTTCTTGCAGGCGACGGTGGCCTTTGGGCTGGCGCGCGACGATCTCAAGGATGAGTTCGCGGAATATCTGACCGACATCATGGCGATGCGCAAAGCGGCGGAATAAGCCATGCTGCCGAAAGTTCTGGTTACGGGTGGCGCGGGCTACATCGGATCCCACGCCTGCAAGACGCTGGCCGCGGCGGGCTATGTCCCCGTCACCTACGACAATCTTTGCACGGGCTGGCGCGACGCGGTGCGCTTTGGCCCGTTTGAACGCGGCGACCTGGCCGACCGGGCGCGGCTGGACCAGGTGTTCGCCGAACACCGGCCGGTGGCGGTGATGCATTTCGCCGCGCTCAGCCAGGTGGGCGAGGCAATGCAGGACCCCGGCAAATACTGGCGCGGCAACGTCTGCGCCTCGTTGACGCTGATCGAGGCGATGCTGGCGGCCGGGGTGCGCGACATGGTGTTCAGCTCGACCTGCGCCACCTATGGCGATCAGGACGGGGTGCTGCTTGACGAAACCACCACGCAGGCGCCGCTGAACGCCTATGGCGCCTCGAAACGCGCGATCGAGGACATGCTGCGCGATTTCGGCGCCTCGGACGGGCTGCGCTCGGTAGTGTTTCGCTACTTCAACGTGGCCGGCGCCGACCCCGAGGCCGAGATCGGCGAATTCCACCAGCCCGAGACCCACCTGATCCCGCTGGTTCTGGACGCGATCGACGAACGGCGCCCGGCGCTGACCATCCACGGCACCGACTATCCCACCCCGGACGGCACCTGCATCCGCGATTATGTCCACGTCATGGACCTGGTCGAGGCGCATCTTCTGGGGCTGGGCTGGCTGCAACGGCCCGGCCACCTGCCGGACGGCGGGGTCGAGCTGTTCTGCCTGGGCACCGGTCGCGGGTTTTCGGTGCGCGAGGTTCTGGAACAGGCCCGAGAGGTCACCAACCGCCCCGTGCCGGTGGTCGAGGGGCCGCGCCGGCCCGGCGATGCGGTCCGGCTGGTGTCGGGCAGTGAAAAGGCGGGGCGGGTGCTGGGCTGGCATCCGCAGCGGTCGCGGCTGCCCTGCATGATCTCGGACGCCTGGCGGTGGCACCAGACCGGCCATTACGCTGGCTGATCCGGTGGCTGCGCCGTTGGACCGCCCGACCTTGCGACAGCGGCTGCGGCTGCGATGGATGCGCTGGCGCCTGCTGGCGCGGGCGGCGCGCAGCCGCCACGACCTGCGGCTGGTGGCGGCCGACGGGGTGGCGGTCCGCAATGGCCGCGCCGGCCGGGGCGGACGGCCCGGACGGGGCGCCATCCTGGCCTTTGCCGTGGTGCGCAACGAATCGGAAAGGCTGGCGCATTGGCTGGACCACCACCGCCGGCTGGGGGTGGCGCGGTTCCATGTCGTGGACAACGATAGTGACGACGGCAGCGCCGAGTTCCTGGCCGCGCAGCCCGATGTCTGGCTGTGGACGACCCGGGCCAGCTATCGCGGCTCGCGCTTCGGACGGGACTGGACCAACTGGCTGCTGACCCGCTACGGCGCCGGGCACTGGTGCCTGACGCTGGACGCCGACGAGCTGCTGGTCTTTCCCCATCACGACCGCGCCGGCCTGCCCGACCTGGTGGCCGAACTGGACCGCCGGCAGGCCCCGGCGCTGGGGGCGCTGATGCTGGATCTTTACCCGCGCGGGCCGCTGTGCCCCGACCCCCGCCCCGAGGGCGATCTGGCGCTGCGGCGGCTGGAATGGTTCGACGCGGGGAACTACCGCAGCCAGGTCATGGCGCCGATGCGCAACCTGTGGGTGCAGGGCGGCGCGCGCGACCGGGCGTTCTTTGCCGACCGTCCCCGGCGCGCGCCGACGCTGAACAAGCTGCCGCTGATGCGCTGGAAACGAGGCTTTGCCTATGTCAATTCGACCCATTCGGCCCTGCCTGCGCGGCTGAACGATGCCTGGGGCGGCCCCGGCGACCCAAGGCTTTCGGGGGCGCTGCTGCACACCAAGTTCCTGCCGACGATCATCGAAAAATCCCGCAGCGAACGCAGCCGCGACCAGCATTTCAGCGACCCCTCAGCCTATCGGCATTATTACGATGCGGTGATCGCGAACCCCGATCTGTGGCACCCTCAGGCGCGGCGGCTGGAGGGGTGGGAAAGCCTTGTCGAGGCCGGGATCATGTCGGCAGGCAACTGGCGTGGCCCGGGCTGAGGCAGCCTTGGGCAGGGCTGTGCAACCCTGTCGCAGTATCGTAACAGAATGCATCGGATTGTTGCTATCCTGTTGATTTTTGGTAATGACCAAAATAATTTAGTCAAAATAAGGCTGGCCTCTGAAGCCGGCCCTGAAATCGCCAAGAGATGCGTTGTGCGAAAGAACCGTTTGGCAAGGCTCGTTCGGTTGCGGGCGCTGCGGCAGTATTACCTGTTGCGGGCGCTGGCGCGGGGTTTTCGACTGGCATCGGTCCGTAACCGCACGGGCCAGATCGCCGGTCGCGACATCCTTGTCTTTGTTACCCTGCGCAACGAACGGATCCGGCTGCCGTGGTTCCTGGACTACTATCGGCGGCTGGGGGTCGGGCATTTCCTGATCGTGGACAATGACAGCACCGACGGCAGCCGCGAATTCCTGGCCGAACAGCCGGATGTGTCGCTGTGGACCACCGCCGACAGCTACCGCGAATCACGCTTCGGCATGGACTGGATCAACCACCTGTTGCGGCTTTACGGCAGTGGCCACTGGTGCCTGACCGTGGACCCCGACGAATTCCTGGTCTACCCGCATTGCGATAGTCGGCCGCTGCCGGCGCTGACCGACTGGCTGGATGATTCGGGGCGCAGGTCGTTCCCCTCGATGCTGCTGGACATGTATCCGCGCGGCGCCATCGGCGACCAGCCCTATCGCGAGGGGCAGGACCCGTTCAAGATCGCCGCCTGGTTCGACCCGGCGAACTATGCGATCCGCAAGAACCGCTTCTACCGCAACCTCTGGATTCAGGGCGGGCCGCGGGCGCGCGCCTTTTTCGCCGACGATCCGCAGGGCGCGCCGGCACTGAACAAGATCCCGCTGATCCGGTGGCAGCCGCATTATGTCTATGTCAGTTCGACCCACATGCTGCTGCCGCGGTCGCTGAACGCGGTCTATGACGAAAACGGCGGAGAGATGGCCTCGGGCGTGCTGATGCACGCCAAGTTCCTGCCCGGGCTTGCCGAAAAGGCGGCCGAGGAAATGACGCGCCGCCAGCATTACGCCAATAGCCAGGAATATCGCGCCTATCACCAGGGGTTGCAGGACCAGGTCGATTTCTGGTGCGAGCAGTCGCGCCGCTTCAACGGCTGGCAGCAGCTTGAGCGGCTGGGCCTGATCTCGCGGGGGAACTGGGCATGAACCGTCCGGCCACCGGGGCATTCGCGCTGTCGCCGGGGACCGGAACCACCGTCCTGCCGCTGCCCCGGGCGCGGCTGGGCATCGTCATGCTGTGCCACGAAAATCTGGAACTGGCCGCGCGGATGGCGCGGATATGGACCGACGGCGGCGCGGTCGTGTCGATCCATGTCGATCGCAGCGCCCCCGCCGATGAGCTGGCGCGGATGCAGGCGGCGCTGGCCGACTGCCCCGTGGTGTTCGCGCCCCGCCGGTCATGCAACTGGGGCACGTTCAGCCTGGTGGCGGCGACGCAGGCGGCGGCGGCGCGGCTGCTGGCGACCTGGGCCGGGGTCACGCATGTGATGCTGGTCTCGGGCGCCTGCCTGCCGCTGCGCCCGGTCGAGGAACTGCGGCAGTATCTTGCGCAGCACCCCGACACCGACTTCATCGAAAGCGTCAGCGTCCGCGATGTCGGCTGGACCATCGGCGGCCTGAACGAGGAACGCTTCACCCTGCGGTTTCCCTTTGCCTACCGCAAGAACCGCAAGCTGTTCGACCGCTGCGTGCGCCTGCAACGGCGGTTCGGGCTGACCCGCTCTCCTCCCGAGGGGGTGTCTCCGCATATCGGTTCGCAATGGTGGTGCCTGACGCGGCAGACGTTGCAGGCGATTCTGGACGATTCGCGGCGGACCGAGTTCGACCGCTATTTCCGCCATGTCTGGATCCCGGATGAAAGCTATTTCCAGACGCTGGTGCGCCGCCATTCGACCCGGATCGAAAGCCGGTCGCTGACGCTGGCCAAGTTCGACGGGCAGGGGCGGCCGCATATCTTCTACAACGATCACCTGGGGCTTCTGACCCGGTCCCGGGTGTTCGTGGCACGCAAGATCTGGCCGGGGGCGCAGGCGCTTTACGACGCATTTCCCCGTCCCTCGACCCCGGAACTACAACTGGCCGAACCCGATACCGAGCGGGTCGAGGCCGTGCTGGAGCGTGCTGCCGCCCGCCACCGGCAGGGCCGGCCGGGGCTGTATATGCAAAGCCGTTTCCCGCGCAAGGACGCCGAGGGCAGCAAGACCTCGCAGCCCTATGTCGTTCTTTACGGGGTCGCCGACCTGTTCCGCGACCTGCCCGCCGCGGCGTCGCGGGCCACCGGGCGGGTGGTGCACGGCCATGTGCTGGCCCGGGACGAGGTTGAATTCGCCGGCGGCGCGACCATTGGTCCGGGGGCCCTGTCCAGCAACGCCGGGCTGCGCGACATCGACCCGCGCGGTTTCCTGGCCGCGCTGGTCCGTTCCTCCAGAACGATCCCCGGCTTTCTGCATTCGCCGCGCGACCAGCAGTATCTGAACTGGTTCATGGCCACCGATCCCAATGCGCGACTGCTGGTGGTCACGGGGGCGTGGATGGTGCCGCTGATCCGCTCGGACATGCCCTTTGATGACATCCGCCGCATCGCGGCCCAGCTGCATCGGTCCGAGCGGCGTTTTCTTGACGTGCTGGGGTCGGTCTGGGTCAAGGCGCAGGTCCACCGCTGGACCCTGGACGAGGTCCTGGCGCAGCCCGAAGGAATCTGGGACGCGCTGTGTTCGGCTCTGCAACCTGACGAGGCCGTGCTTGGCATCCCGCCCCCGCCGCTGCATGACACCAACGGGCTCAGGCCGCTGACCCGGCGGTTGCGCAATGCCGGATTGAAACCGGGCTGAGCCATGTCGCCTTTGCCATATCCACATCGACCGGGGCCGCGCGCGGCTGCCCGCGCCGTCCAGGGGAATTTCCAATGACCGTCTTTCGCAGCTTCGTGATCTTTGCCGGGATGCGCACCGGCTCGAACCTGCTTGAGGCGACGCTGAACGCCCACGACATCGCCTGTTTCGGCGAGGCGTATAACCCCTATTTCATGGGCTGGCCCGATCAGGAAACACTTTACGACATGACGCTGGCCGAACGTGAGGCCGACCCGGTGTCGCTGTGGCAGCACATGGTGAACGCGCGTAAGGTCAAGGGGTTCCGCTATTTCCACGACCATGATCCGCGGATGTTCGATCCGGTGATGGACGACCCGACCTGTGCCAAGATCGTGCTGACCCGCAACCCGGTCGACAGTTGGGTCTCGACCCAACTCGCCTATGCCACCAACCAGTGGAAACTGAACGAGACCGAGACCCCGATCCCCGCGCAGGTGGAATTCGACGCGGCGGCCTTTCGCGAAAATCTGGCCGCGACGCAGGGATTCCTGGACCGCATCCAGCGCGGGCTACAGACCCGCGGGCAGGCGGCGTTCTGGCTGAACTACGACGACCTGCGCGACCCCGAGGTGATGACCGGGCTGCTGCACTGGCTGGGTCGCACCGATCTGGAACGGGTCGAGCCCGCGCAGGATCAGGTGCCGCAGAACCCGCGCCAGATGGCCGAAAAAGTGACCAATTTCGCCGCCATGCAGCAGGAACTCGTCGCCACCGACCCGTTCCAGCTGCACCGCATCCCGGGGTTCGAGCCGCGGCGGGGACCGGCGGTGCCCTCATTCCTGACGGTCGAGGCGGGGCAGGGGCTGCTGTTCATGCCGGTGCGCGGCGGCCCGACCGGGACCGTCCGGCGCTGGCTGGCCGATCTGGGCCGGGTCGAGGGCGAACTGACCCGCAACGCCCTGCGCCAGTGGAAGCGCGCCCACCCCGGCCACCGCAGCCTGACGGTGCTGCGCCACCCGTTGCCGCGCGCGTGGGATGCCTTCAACGCCATGCTGTCGGCCCGCGCCCCCGAACTGCGCGACCTGCTGCGCCGCGTCCACCGCGTCGAACTGCCAGAGGATGGGACGCTGGGCAGCTTGTCTGAGGCCGACAAGCTGCCGCTGTTCGCGGCGTTCCTCGACTTCCTGCGCCGCAACCTGAACGGCCAGACCGGGCTGCCCACGCATCCCGGCTGGGCCACGCAGGCGCAGGTGCTGGCGGGGTTCGCGGATTTCGGCGCCCCCGACCTGATCGCGCGCGAGGATCGCATGGCGGCGGAACTGGGCTTTCTGGCGCGCGCGGCCGGCATCGACCGCGACGGCCCCGCGCCCGAACCGCTGCCGCAATGTCTTGACGATCCGGCGCTGCGCCGCGCGGCGAAAGCCGCCTATCTGCGGGATTACGTCGCCTTCGGCTTTCCCGACCGGCCCTGACGGGAAAGCCTCAGCGCGGCGTGCCGGCCCGGCGGGCGCGGCTGATTCCCAGTTGCCGCTCGCGCAGGATGATCGCCACCCCGGCGGCAATGATGACCGCCGCCCCGGCCAGCATCCGCCCCGAGGTCGGCTCGGCGAACACGAACCAGCCGATCGCCATCGCCAGCAGCATCGAGGCATAGTCGAACGGCGCCACCAGCGAGGCATCGGCAAAGCGATAGGAGGACGTCAGCATGATCTGCGCCGCCCCTCCCATCACCCCGGCCGCGATCAGCAGCGCCGCGGTCCCCGCATCCGGCACCCGCCAGCCAAAGGGCAGCGTCACCAGCGACAGCACGGTCGAGGTGGCCAGGAACCAGAACACCACCGCCGAGGGTTTCTCGGTCAGCACCATCCGGCTGATGAAGATCTGCGCCAACGCCCCGAAGCTGGCCCCGGTCAGCGCCAGCACCGCGCCCAGGCTTTGCGAGGCCGAGGCATCGCCCACCCCTACCGACAACCGCGGCGACAGCACGATCAGCACCCCCGCCAGCCCCAGCGCCACCATGCTCAGCCGGAAAAGCCCGACGCGCTCGTTCAGGAACATCGCCGCGAAGATCACGATCATCAGCGGCATGGCGTAACCTAGGGCGGTGGCTTCCGGAAAGGGCAGCAGCCCCAGCCCGGCAAAGGTGCAGCCCATCGAGATCGAGCCGACGATGCCGCGATAGGCGTGGCTCATCGGGTTGGCGGTGCGCAGCCCGGTGGCCAACTCGCCCCGCAGCGCCAGCCAGACCAGGATCACCGGGATCCCGAACAGCGAACGAAAGAACATCTGCTCGCCCGCGGGCACCGCCGCCGCCGTGGCCTTGAGGATTGCGGCCATCGCGGTGAACAGCGCCACGCTGCCCAGTTTCAGCAGGATCCCCGTGGTGGGGTTTTTCATGACAGCCGCCCCAGCGCCCAAACGGCCGCGTCGGCCACCGCCGGGTCGGGGTCGTCCAGCAGCGCCGCGGCCAGCGGGCGCAGCGCCGGGTCGCCGCTGTTGCCGATCGCGTAAAGCACGTTGCGCACCATGCGGTCGCGCCCGATGCGCTTGATCGGGCTGCCGGAAAATCGCGCGCGGAAACCGGCATCGTCCAGCGCCGCCAGCTCGGCCAAGGGCGGTGCGCGATGGGGGCCGTGATAGCGCATCTCGCGCGCTTCGGCGGCGAACTTGTTCCACGGGCAGGCGGCAAGGCAGTCGTCGCAGCCATAGATGCGGTTGCCCAGCAGGGGGCGCAGTTCCTCGTCCACCGGGCCCTTGTGCTCGATGGTCAGGTAAGAAATGCAGCGCCGCGCATCCAGTTGAAAAGGCGCCGGAAAGGCGTTGGTCGGGCAGGCGTCCAGACAGGCCCGGCAGGACCCGCAGCGGTCGGGTTCTGGCGGGTCGGGGGGCAGGGGCAGAGTGGTGAAGATCGCGCCCAGAAAGAACCAGCTGCCCAGCTCGCGGCTGACAAGGTTGGTGTGCTTGCCCTGCCAGCCCAGCCCCGCTGCCTGCGCCAGCGGCTTTTCCATCACCGGGGCGGTGTCCACGAATACCTTGATCTCGCCGCCCGCCTGCTCGATCAGCCAGCGGCCCACGCGCTTCAGTCGCGCCTTGACGATGTCGTGGTAATCCTTGCCCTGCGCATAGACGCTGACCGCGCCGCGATCGGGCCGCGCCAGATCCTCGCGCGGGTCGTGCGGGGGTGTATAGGTCTCGGCCAGCATCACCACCGCGCGGGCCTCGGGCCACAGCGCATCGGGGGCGCCGCGCCAGTGCATCCGCTCTGCCATCCAGCCCATCTGCCCGTGCCGGCCCTGCGCCACATATTCCGCCAGCCGCGCCGCTGCCTGCGGGATCGCGTCCGGGGTGGTCACGCGAGCCGCCGAAAACCCCTCGTCCAGCGCGCGGGCAAGCAGGTCCTTCTTCATCACCCAAATATCCCGGGGGGAGGCCGCAGGCCGGGGGGCAGCGCCCCCCTTCTCAGAAATCAAGCTCGGCATAATGCGGCGCCGGCGCCAGCCCCGACACCTGGTCGGCCAGCACGCTGCGGAAGGCCGGGCGCGATTTCACCGTCGCATACCAATCCTTGAGCGAGGTCGAGCGGTCCCAGTCCACGTCCGAGATATAGTCCAGGCAGGACAGATGCGCCGCCGCCGCAAAATCGGCCAGGGTCAGCATGTTGCCGGCCAGCCATTTCCGTTCGTCCAGCAGCGAACCCAGATAGTCGATATGTTCCTTGACCGCGCGCAGCCCCGACTTGACCAGCCGCGAATCCGGATAGCCGGCGTTCATCACCTTTTTCCACACCCGTTCCGACAGGATCGGCCGCGTCACCTCGGCGTTGAACTTGTCGTCGAACCAGGCGCACAGGCGGCGCACCTCGTGGCGCGCGGCGGGGCTGTCGGGCATCAGCGGAGGGTTGGGGCAGGTCTCGTCCAGATATTCGACGATGGCCTGGCTTTCCGACCACAGCCGCCCGTCCATCCGCAGCACCGGGATCTTGCCGGCGGGGTTGCGGCGCATGATCTCGGACCCCGCTTCCCACCAGCGTTCCTCGACCAGTTCGACGTCGATACGCTTTTCGCCCAGAACCAGCCGCACCTTGCGGCAGTAGGGCGACAGGGGAATATGGTAAAGTCGAGGGGTCGAGGGCGTGTTCATCGGCCGCACTGCTGCTACTTGGGGACGTGAGGGTTCATACGCGGGCGGGTTGCGCGTTTCAACCGCGCGCAAGAGCCGGGCGCGCGTGTGCCGGTCAGCCCCGCTCGAAACAGGCGGCCCGCCCGTCGCGGCGGATCGTCGCCGCCCCGTCGGCGATGGCGCGGGTGCGGGCGCTGTCGGTGCGCGCCCGCCGCGTCTTGGGCGCCGGCAGCACCGAGGCCAGCGCCGCCGCCTGTCGCGCGCTCAGCGCGTCCGGGGTGGTGCCGAAATGATGCGCGGCCGCGGCGTGGATGCCGAACACCCCCGGCCCGAACTCGGCCACGTTCAGATAGACCTCGACGATGCGCCGCTTGCTCCAGACCGCTTCGATCATCGGGGTATACAGGGTTTCCAGGGCCTTGCGGGCCCAGCTGCGCCCCTGCCACAGATAGACGTTCTTGGCGGTCTGCTGGGTCAGGGTCGATGCGCCGCGCCGTTCGCCCCGCGCGATCACGCGGCGGATCTCGGTCATGTCGAACCCCCAGTGCAGGCAGAAATTCGCGTCCTCGGCTGCCACGACCGACCGCAGCATGACCGGCGCGATGTCGTCGGCGCGGGTCCATTGCCGGGGCACGCTGGTGCCCTCGGCCAGGATCGTCCAGGTGGTCGGCGGGTTGATGAGCCAGCCGAACAGCACCACCAGCCCCAGCATCAGCGAAAGGAACCGCGGCACCAGCCAGCGCAGCAGGCGCCAGACCGGCGCCAGCGCCGCCCGCCGCAGCGCCCGCCAGCCGCGGCTGACGGCGGCCGCCCAGGCCCCGCGCTGCCGTGCCGACCCGCCGGCGGCCCGCCGCGGTGCGGGCAGGGCGGCTTCGGTCAGCGCCTCGGGGGATGGGTCGCGGGGGGCCATGCCGCGTGGTGTCACGCCGCCGCCGCCCGCGTCAAGGACCGCGTGCCGCGCCCGAAGCCCCGGCCTGAAGCCCTGGAT
>JAZIHR010000071.1:0-13992 GCA_036678445.1 Alphaproteobacteria bacterium | reverse complement strand
GGCCCGCGCCTTTTGTTCTTCGCCCCCGGGGGGTGGGGGGGGGGGGGGGGGGGGGGGGGGGGGGGCCGGCGGGGCGGGGGGGGGGGGCCCGGCCCGGGGATACAGGCGCGGGGGATGCGCGGTCGGGCTTTTTCAGCCGCTGCGCCATCGGGCTGATCAGCCGGTGGATCAGCCACAGCACCGTCATCGCCAGCACCGTGGTCAGCAGCGCCAGCGACAGGTCGCCCAGGCCGCAGGCCAGCCCGATCGCCCCGCACAGCCACATCGAGGCCCCGGTGGTGATCCCCCGCACGCTGATCCCGCTGACCACGATCGACCCCGCCGCCAGGAACGCCACCCCCGAGGTCACCGCCTCGATCAGCCGCAGCGGATCGACGCGCAGCATCACCCCGGGGACGGATTGGAAATGCACCAGCTCCATCGCCAGAATCGCAAACACCGCCGCGGCGAGAGAGATCATCATGTGGGTGCGCAGCCCGGCGGCGCGGGAATGCATCTCGCGTTCCCAGCCGATGACGCCGCCCAGCAGCATCGCCGCCACCAGCCGCATCGCGGCCACCGGCAGGGGCAGCGCCCCGATCGGGTCGAAGGCGCGCAGCAGTTCGTTGGTGAATGCGTCCATGGTCGGGCTTTCCGCTGGTGGCGGCGGCCCGGGATCAGCCGGGGCGCGAGGCTTTTTCCTGAATCCCCGAAACCCCCTCGCGGCGTTCGAGTTCCGCCAGCACCTCGGCCAGCGTCACCCCGCGCGCAGCCAGCATCACCAGCAGGTGATACAACACGTCGGCGGCTTCCGAGGTCAGGCGCTCGCGGTCGCCGCGCACGGCCTCGATGATGGCCTCGATCGCTTCCTCGCCGAATTTCTCGGCGCATTTCTCGGGGCCGCGGGCCAGCAGCTTTGCGGTCCAGCTTGATTCGGGGTCGGCGCCGCGGCGGGATTCGACGGTGGCGGCCAGCCGGTCGAGCGCGCTCATTCCAGCCGCACCGGAATGCCGACGGCGGCCATGTGGGCCTTGGCCTCGGCGATGGTATGGGTGCCGAAATGGAAGATCGAGGCCGCCAGCACCGCGCTGGCATGGCCTTGGGTCACGCCCTCGACCAGGTGGTCCAGCGTGCCGACCCCGCCCGAGGCGATGACGGGGATGTCCACCGCATCGGCCACCGCGCGGGTCAGCGGGATGTTGTAGCCGTCGCGGGTGCCGTCGCGGTCCATCGAGGTCAGCAGGATTTCCCCCGCCCCCTTGGCCGCGACGGTGCGGGCAAACTCCACCGCGTCGATGCCGGTGGGCTTGCGCCCGCCATGGGTGAAGATTTCCCATTTCCCTGGCGCCACCGTCTTGGCGTCGATGGCGCAGACGATGCACTGGCTGCCGAAACGGTCGGCGGCGGCCGCGATCACGTCCGGGTCGGCGACGGCGGCCGAGTTGAAGCTGACCTTGTCGGCGCCGGCCAGCAGCAGGGCGCGCACGTCGTCGGGGGTGCGCACACCGCCGCCCACGGTCAGCGGAATGAAGCATTTTTCCGCCGTGCGCGACACCAGATCATACATGGTGCCGCGGTTTTCGTTGGTGGCGTGGATGTCAAGGAAACACAGCTCGTCGGCGCCGGCGGCGTCATAGGCGGCGGCGGCCTGAACCGGGTCGCCGGCGTCGATCAGGTCGACGAAATTGACGCCCTTGACCACGCGGCCATCGGCGACATCAAGGCAGGGGATGATGCGGATTTTGAGCATGCCGCCTGATAGCGCGGGGCGGGCGTCATGGAAAGCGGTTTGCGCGGGGGCGCGGTGGCCGGGGGGGTGCCACCCCCCCGCACCCCCGTGGGATATTTTCGTGATGAAGAACGGACCCGGGAGGGGCGCGCGCCTAACGATAGCACGCCCGCCACTGGAAGCGGGATGAAAGAGAGCCGGAACGGAAACCCGCGCGGCGTCTGGACTGGATAAGCGAGGCAGGAACGGCTGCGCGGTTACCAGCGCAGGACGACGCTGCCCCAGCTCATGCCGCCGCCGATGGCCTCGGTCAGGACCACGTCGCCCGGCTTGAAGCGCCCCTCGCGGTCGGCGACCGACAGGGCCAGCGGGATCGAGGCGGCCGAGGTGTTGCCGTGGTCGGCGACCGTCAGCACGACGCGGTCCGTCGGCAGGCCCATTTTCTGGGCGGTGCCGGTGATGATGCGCAGGTTGGCCTGATGCGGGACCAGCCAGTCCACGTCCGAGGGCGCAAGCCCGGCCTTGTCCAGCACCCGGTTCGCGGTGGCGGCAAGTTTTTCCACCGCGTGGCGGAACACCAGATTGCCCTGCATCCGCAGCACCCCGGCGGTGCCGGTGCGGCTGACGCCGCCGTCCACATACAGCAGATCGCGCAGCTTGCCGTCGCTGTTGAGATCGCAGGCCAGGATGCCGCGGTCGCTGCTGTCGCCCTTGCCCTCGGCCGCCTCCAGGATCACCGCGCCGGCACCGTCGCCGAACAGCACGCAGGTGCCGCGGTCGGTCCAGTCCATGATCCGGCTGAAGGTTTCCGCGCCGATCACCAGCACCCGGTCGGCCTGCCCGGTGCGGATCAGCCCGTCGGCGTTGGCCAGCGCGAAGATGAAGCCGGCGCAGACCGCCTGCACGTCATAGGCAAAGCCGCGGGTCATTCCCAGCCCGGCCTGCACCATCGTCGCCACCGCCGGGAATGTCAGGTCGGGGGTCGAGGTCGCCAGCACGATCGCGTCGATGTCGTCGGCGGTCAGCCCGGCGCGGTCCAGCGCATCGCGCGCCGCCGCCAGAGCCAGGTCCGAGGTGAATTCGTCCTCGGCCGCGAAATGCCGCCGTTCGATCCCGGTGCGGGAACGGATCCATTCGTCCGTGGTGTCGAGCGTCTGCTCGAAGAAGCTGTTCTCGACCACGCGCGAGGGCAGGTAATGCCCTGTTCCGCGCACCACCGAACGTCGCATCAATGTCCTGCCTCTGCCTGTGGGGCACGGCCCGATGCCGTATCCTCTGCTGTCGCCTCTGCGGGCTGCTCTCCCCAGCCCTCGGCCGGGCCGGCCTGTTCGGCGGCCTCGGCCGCCTGGGCCACCCGCGCCTTGAGCCGGTCGTTGAAGCCCGATCGTGCCAGCTGGAACGCCAGCTTGACCGCCGCTGAAATCCCGGTCGCATCGGCTGCGCCGTGGGATTTCACCACCGTGCCGTTCAGCCCCAGGAACACGCCGCCATTGACCCGGCGCGGGTCGATCCGTTTTTGCAGCCGCTTGAGCGAGGTCATGGCCAGCAGCGCCGCGAACTTGGACAGGATCGAATTGGCAAAGGCGTCCTTGAGGAAGTCTCCGACCAGTTTGGCGGTTCCCTCGCCGGTCTTCAAGGCCACGTTGCCGGTGAACCCGTCGGTGACGATCACATCCACGCGGGCGCTCATCAGGTCGCCGCCCTCGACGAAGCCGACATAGTCCATGTTGGCGCCCTCGACCGCGGCGGCGGCGGCGATCAGGCGCTGGGCCTCTTTCAGTTCGGGGCGGCCCTTGTGGTCCTCGGTCCCGACATTCAGCAGCCCGATGCGGGGCCGTTCCAGCCCCAGCCCGTTGCGGGCATAGGACGCCCCCATCATCGCATATTGCAGCAGGTCGGTGGCGTCGGCCCGGATGTCGGCGCCCACGTCAAGGATGATGTTGAACCCCTGCGGCCCGCGCGAGGGCCACAGCACCGCGATAGCCGGCCGGTTCACCCCGGGCAGCTTGCGCAGCCGCAGCATCGACAGCGCCATCAGCGCGCCCGTGTTGCCGCAGCTGACCGCGACCGTGGCCTCGCCGTTGCGCACCGATTCGATCGCCGACCACATCGAGGTGCCCTGCGCCGAACGCACCACCTGCCCGGGCTTGTCGTCCATGGTGACGACGCCCTCGGCATGGCGGATGTCGCAGCGGCCGGCCAGTTTCGAGCGGCGGGCGATCAGCCGGCGCAGTTCGGGTTCGGGGCCGTGGACGATAAAGCGGATCTCGGGGTTCTTCTGCGCGCTTTTCGCGATACCGGCGATCACGGCCGCCGGGCCGCGGTCGCCCCCCATCGCATCGACGGATATCACGACAGACCCGGGCAGGCCGGGTTGTGTCGGATCAGGCTGGACAAGCGCGGTGGTCATCGCACCCTGCGGCGGTCAATCAGGCTGCGTCGTCGTCCAGGTCGATGTCGTTCGCCAAGGCGACGACTTCGCGGTCGGCATAATGGCCGCACGAGGGACAGACGTGGTGCGGGCGCTTGAGCTCGCCGCAGTTGGAGCATTCGTTCGGGTTCGCAACGGACAGGCCGTCATGCGAACGGCGCATGTTGCGGCGGGACCGGGTGACTCGGTTCTGAGGGACGGCCATGGGACAACCTTCGGTGGCAAGATGGAGGGCGCGAATCCGGGATTCCCGCCGTGTCGTGTTTCGGATCGAACCGCGCAGATACGGCACAAACCGGAAAGCCGCAAGGGCCAAGGGAAAAACTGCCGGATTGTCGTGGCGGGCCGGCGCGCGCGGCCTTTCAGTTCCTGCCCCGGCCCTCATTTCAGCTTCCGCCCCGGCCCCCGTTGTCGTCGTCGTTGTTGTCATCGTCCTTGCGCAGCAGCGCCGCCAGCCCGGCAAAGGGGCGGCGGGTGTCGCCGTCGTCGGGGGCATCGTCTGTTTCACTGGCGCTGCCCTGCGCCTCGGCGGGCAGTTCGGCCCGCGGCGCGCGGGGATACAGCGGCAGTGCCAGAGACAGCTCCTCGACCAGCACCTCGCCGGGGTCGATGACGGGGCCAAGGGGCTCGGTCTCGTCGTCGGACATCTCGGCTTCGTCGCCCTCGGGCTGAGAGACGTGGGGGGAATAGACCCGGCGGATGGATTCGGCGATCGCGGACAGGACCGGGGCCAGCGTCACCACGCAGCCCTGTTCGACCTGCGCGGTCAGCCGGGCCTCAAGCAGCCAGGAATCATTCGGGGCGGCGGAAAGCGTGCCGGTCAGCCGCAGCCGCGGCAGCGACAGCAGCCCCAGATAGGCGGCGATGCGCGCGCGCGCGGCAGCGTCGGGGGCAAGGTCCAGCGCCAGCGGCCGGCGCGCGTTCAGCTGCGATACCCGCAGCTTGTGGGAATAGGGGGCAGGGGGCATGATCTGGAGCCTTGGGGATCTGGACTGGTGGCAGTCGGGGTTCAGGGGGCCGTGGGGCGGAAGGTCGGGGCAAAGGGCCGGCCTTGCCCGCCGATGTTCTTGAGCGGCGCCGGCGAGTTTGCTAAGCGGGTCGGGCGCCGTCAACCGTCAGGGTCGTTCCTGCCGGAAGACGGGCATGGCACCGACAGCGCCAGCGACACCGATCGCGTCCGAAAAAGGCCGGCAGAACGGCCCGGGCCGCGATCACCAAGGGGCGCGGTGCATGAACGAGGGGAAGGCAACGATGACCACGACCCGCCGGCGGGTGATCGCCCTGGCGCTTGCCGTCCCGCTGCTGGCGGCGGCCGGCTGTACGCGGATGTATCGCAACCACGGCTACCTGCCGGCCGAGGACGAGCTTGCGCAGGTGGTCGTCGGCCAGACAAGGCGCGACGAACTGGAATATCTGATCGGCCAGCCCGGCTCGCAGGGGCTGCTGACCGGGGCGGGCTGGTATTACGTCGGCTCGCGCTGGGAAAGCTTCGGCGCCCGCCCCCCGCGCGAGGTCGAGCGCCAGGTGGTGGCGATCAGCTTCGACCAGAACGACACCGTGTCCAACATCGAGCGTTTCGGGCTGGAACGCGGCCGCGTCGTCACGCTGTCGCGGCGCGTGACCGATACGGGCGTGGTCGATACCGGACTGCTCCGGCAGCTTCTGGGCAACCTCGGCCGTTTCAACCCAGGCGATTTCCTGGGCAAATGAGGCTCTGATTCGGCCCCCCGGGGGGCGGCGGCTCAGCCCGCCGCGTTCTCGGGGACAAACCGCAGCGCCACCCCGTTGATGCAGTAACGCAGCCCGGTGGGCGGTGGACCGTCGGGGAACACATGCCCCAGATGCGCGTCGCAGCGTTCGCAGCGGACTTCGGTGCGAATCATCCCGTGGCTGATGTCGCGGTGTTCCCCGATCGCGCCCCCCGCGCGGCTGAAACTGGGCCAGCCGCAGTGGCTTTCGAATTTCTGGTCGCCATCGAACAGCCGTGCGCCGCAGCAGGCGCAGGCGTAATGCCCCGGCCCCTCGGGGAAGCCGGGGTGCGAAAATGGCCGCTCGGTTCCCGCCTGCCGGGTGATCCGGTAGGTCTCGGGGTCCAGCAGCTCGCGCCATTCCGCATCGGGGCGGGTGATCCTCTGCGTCATCGCCTTTGCCTTTCCGTTGTGCATCGGGTGCAATTTAGGGTTATGAGGCGCCCAAACAAGCGCGCCTGCGGCCGGGTTTCACCGGCCCGCCGCCCGTCAGGGGCGACAGGCGTCTTAGGGAGTGCGCGATGCCCCAGCTTCAGACGGGACGCTACCGGGTCCGCATGGCTGCGGATGCCGCCGATCTGCGCGCGGCGCGGCGGCTGCGGTTCCGCTGTTTCCGCCCCGGCGATCCGGGCGCCAACGCCGGGGCCGAGGATGCCGATGCGCTGGACGATCTGTGCCGGCACACGCTGGTCGAGGACCGCGAATCGGGCCGGCTGGCCGGATGTTTCCGCACCTTGGAACTGGCGTCGGGCGCGCAGGTCGGGCGCAGCTATTCCGCGCGGCACTACGACCTGTCGCGGCTGCGCGAATTCCCCGAGCCGATGATCGAGGTCGGGCGGTTCTGCGTCGATCCCGCGCAATCCCACCCCGAGATCCTGCGCCTGGCCTGGGCGGCGCTGGCGCGGCAGGTCGATCGCATCGGGGCGGGGCTGCTGTTCGGCTGCTCGTCCTTTGCCGGCCTCAAGGTGGAAAGCCATGCCCCGGCCTTTGCGCTGCTGCGCGACCGCCACCCGGCCCCCGCCCGCTGGCGCCCGGGGATCGGGTCGGCCGAGGTCTGCCGCTTTGACACCCTGCCGGCGGGGGACGATCCGGCCCGCGCCATGGCCGGGATGCCGCCGCTGCTGCGCAGCTATCTGGCAATGGGGGGCTGGGTCAGCGACCACGCGGTGCTGGACCGTGACCTGGGCACGATGCATGTGTTCACCGGCGTCGAGGTGCGCCTGATCCCGCCCTCTCGCGCCCGGGCCCTGCGGCTGTTGGCCGGCCAGTTGGAACGGCCGGACCAGGGGCTTTGCGTCCCCGAACCCTCGCGGGATATCTAGGCGGGGCAGAACCGGGCAACCGCGCGCCCGGGCGAGGCTGGTTGCCGCCTGTGCGTGGCGGGGCTAGAAGCCGGGCGATGAGCGGCTTTTCCTTTACCCTGAATGCAACCGACGGGCGCGCCCGCAGCGGTGTCATCCGCACCCCGCGGGGTGAAATCCGCACCCCCGCCTTCATGCCGGTGGGCACCGCCGGCACGGTCAAGGCGATGCTGCCGGAATCGGTGCGCGCTACCGGCGCCGACATCCTGCTGGGCAACACCTATCACCTGATGCTGCGGCCGGGGGCGGAACGCATCGCCCGGCTGGGCGGGCTGCATCGTTTCATGAACTGGTCCCGCCCGATCCTGACCGATTCGGGCGGCTTCCAGGTGATGAGCCTGGCCGAGCTGCGCAAGCTGACCGAGGACGGCGTGACCTTTTCCAGCCACGTCGACGGCTCGCGTCATTTCCTGTCGCCCGAAACCAGCATGGAGATCCAGCGCCTGCTGGGCTCGGACATCGTGATGGCGTTCGACGAATGCCCGGCGCTGCCCGCCACGCATGAGCGGCAGGCCGAGGCGATGCGCCTGTCGATGCGCTGGGCGCAGCGGTCGCGCGACGCCTTTGGCGACCGCCCCGGGCACGCGCTGTTCGGGATCATGCAAGGGGGCGTGGAGCGCGACCTGCGCGAGGAATCGGCCCAAGCCCTGCGCCGGATCGGGTTCGACGGCTACGCCATCGGCGGGCTGGCGGTGGGCGAGGGGCAGGCGGCCATGCTGGGCGTGCTCGACTATGCCACCGCGCTGCTGCCCGCGGACCAGCCGCGCTATCTGATGGGGGTGGGCAAGCCCGACGACATCGTGGGCGCGGTGCAGCGCGGGGTGGACATGATGGACTGCGTGCTGCCCTCGCGTTCCGGGCGCACCGGGCAGGCATGGACGCGGCGCGGGCAGATCAACATCAAGAACGCCCGCCACGCCGACGACCCGCGGCCGCTGGACGAGGACTGCACCTGCCCCGCCTGCACCGGCTATTCCCGCGCCTATCTGCACCATGTGTTCCGCGCCGGAGAGATGATCTCCGGGATGCTGCTGACCTGGCACAACCTGCATTATTACCAGCAGATCATGCAGCAGATGCGTCAGGCGATCACGGCGGGGGCCTTGGAGACCTGGGTCGCCGGTTTCCACGCGCAGCGCGCCGAGGGCGACATCCCGCCGCTTTAACGGTCCCGGGGCGGGCGCGGCCGATAGACCGGCAACTGCCAGCCGAACGTCATGCTGCCCAGCCGCAGCACCAGCGTGACCGCGCCGCAGGCCGCCACCGCCAGCGCCCGGTCCAGCCCCAGCCAGATCAGCACCACCGCCGCCACCGCCCCGCCAAAGGCGGCGGTGACGTAAAGCTCGCCCTGTTTCAGCACCATCGGCAGCTCGTTGCCGACCACGTCGCGCATCAGCCCGCCGAAAGTGCCGGTGAACACCCCCATGATGACCACCACCACCGGCGACACCCCGGTTTCCAGCGCGACGCCCACGCCGGCCGGCACGGCGGCCGCCAGCGCCAGCGCGTCCAGCCAGCGGATCCAGCGCGCCCGGCTGTCCAGCAGATGCGCCCCCCAGAACACCAGCATCGCCGCCCCCGCCGCCAGCAGCACCAGCGAGGGCCGGTCCACCCAGAACACCGTGCCCCGCCCCAGCACCAGGTCGCGCAGGGTGCCGCCGCCGACCGCGGTCATCACCGCCATGAAGATGAACCCGACCGGGTCCAGTTGCAGCCGGCTGGCGACCAGCGCCCCGGTCAGCGCAAACACCAGCACCGAGCCGTAATCCAGCAGCCAGACCAGCGCCGGCAGGCCGGCCGCAACCCCGCCCATCACCTGTCCCCCATCACTTGAACGGCGCCAGCCCGGCGCGGGCCAACTCGTCGGCCCGCTCGTTCTCGGGGTGGCCGGCGTGGCCCTTGATCCACTCCCACCGCACCTGATGCGTGGCGGCGGCGGCCTCAAGCCGCTGCCACAGGTCGACGTTCTTGACCGGCTTGCGGTCCGCGGTCTTCCAGCCGTTGCGCTTCCAGCCGTGGATCCAGCCGGTGACGCCGTTCTTCACATAGGCCGAATCGGTGGTGATGGTGATTTCGCTGGGCCGGGTCAGTGCCTCAAGCGCGGAAATCGCGGCCATCAGCTCCATCCGGTTGTTGGTGGTGGCGGGTTCGCCGCCGGACAGCTCGCGTTCCTTGAGCACCCGTCCGCCATCGACCGCGCGCATCACCACCCCCCAGCCGCCGGGGCCGGGGTTGCCGCTACAGGCACCATCTGTCCAGGCATGAAGCTCAGCCATTGTGCATCCTTTCGCCGCCCAGCCTGCCTCCGGGCGCCCGAAATCCCTTCTTCATCATGTAAATATCCTCTGGGGGTGCGGGGGGCGAAGCGCCCCCGCGTGCTACGCCTCAACCTTGCGCAGGCTCGCGCAGGATGCGGGGCACCTTGAACTCGACCCGCTCGCGCGCGGTTTCCACATGCTCGACCGTCAGGTCGTGGCGCGCGGCAAAGGCGGCGATCACCTCATCCACCAGCACCTCGGGGGCGCTGGCGCCGGCGGTGACGCCGACCGCGCTTATGCCCTCCAGCGCGCGCCAGTCGATGTCGGCGGCGCGCATCACCAACTGCGCATAGGTGCAGCCGGCCGAGCGCCCGACTTCGACCAGCCGGCGCGAGTTGGAGCTGTTCGGCGCCCCGATCACCAGCAGCGCGTCGATCAGCGGCGCGATCGCCTTGACCGAGGCCTGCCGGTTCGTCGTCGCATAGCAGATATCGTCCTTGGCGGGGCCGACGATGGCAGGGAACCGCGCCTGCAACGCCGCGACGATTTCGGCGGTGTCGTCCACCGACAGCGTGGTCTGGGTGATCCAGGCCAGCCGTTCGGGATCCCGAGGGGTGACGCGCGCCACGTCCTCGACCGTCTCGACCAGGATCACCTCGCCTGCTGGCAACTGGCCCATGGTGCCCAGCACCTCGGGGTGGCCGGCGTGACCGACCATGACCATCTGCAAGCCGTCGGCGTGGTGACGCTCGGCCTCGACATGGACCTTGCTGACCAGCGGGCAGGTGGCGTCCACGAACACCATGTTGCGGGAACGCGCCTCGGCCGGCACCGATTTCGGCACCCCATGCGCGGAAAAGATCACCGGGCGGTCGTCGGGAACCTCGTCCAGCTCATCCACGAATACCGCGCCCTTGTCGCGCAGCCCGTCCACGACAAAGCGGTTGTGGACGATTTCATGGCGCACATAGACCGGCGCCCCCCATTTTTGCAGCGCGAGTTCCACGATCTGCACGGCGCGGTCCACGCCCGCGCAGAACCCGCGCGGCGCGGCCAGATACAGGGTCAGGGGCGGCTTGATGGGCTGGGATTCGGACATGCCCCCGATTACCGCGCCGGGCGGTCAAGGTCCATGCAAAGCAGCGCAGGGGTGGCCACGCTTGACGCCATCCCGCCGCTCGGGGCAACTGTCGGGCAAAAAGGAAAGCGGGACATATGCAGCGCAGCGGCTTGCTGATCATCATCTCCTCGCCCTCGGGGGCGGGAAAATCCACGCTGGCGCGCCGGCTGATGGAGTGGGACCCGAGCCTGCGGTTCTCGGTCTCGGCCACCACAAGGCCGCCGCGGCCGGGAGAGGTGGACGGCCAGCATTATCATTTCACCGACCGCGCCGCGTTTGAAACCATGGTGGCGGACGGAAGGATGCTGGAACATGCCGAGGTGTTCGGCAATCTCTACGGCAGCCCCGCCGCCCCGGTCGAAACCGCCATCAGTGAGGGCCGCGATACGCTTTTCGACGTGGACTGGCAGGGCGGGCAGCAGATCCGCGCCTCGCATCTGGGGTCTCACGTCGTGTCGATCTTCATCCTGCCCCCCAGCCTGGCCGAACTGGAACGCCGCCTGCGCAGCCGCGGCCAGGACAGTGAACAGGTGATCGCCGGGCGGATGCGCAAAAGCCGTGACGAGATCAGCCACTGGGCCGAATACGACTATGTGCTGGTCAACGACGATCTGGACGCGACCGAGGCCGATCTGCGGGCAATCCTGACCGCCGAGCGGCTGCGCCGCGACCGCCGCCCCTCGCTGGGCGGGTTTGTCCGCAAGCTGATGGAGGATGCAGCATGATCTGGGAACTTGACGGAATCGCCCCCGAAATCGCCGCCAGCGCCTGGGTCGCCCCGGACGCGCAGCTGATCGGCCGCGTGGTGCTTGAGGACGAGGCGAGCATCTGGTGGGGCGCCGTCCTGCGCGGCGACAACGAAGAAATCCGCGTCGGCCGCGGCTCGAACGTGCAGGAACTTTGCGTCTTTCATACCGACCCCGGGTATTCGCTGACCATCGGCCGCGATGTGACCATCGGCCACCGCGCCATGCTGCACGGCTGCACCATCGGCGACGGCGCGCTGATCGGGATGGGGGCGACGGTGCTGAACGGGGCGAAGATCGGCGCGGGCGCGCTGATCGGCGCGGGCGCGCTGATCGCCGAGGGCAAGGAAATCCCCCCCGGCGCGCTGGTGATGGGGGCGCCGGGCCGGGTGGTGCGGCAACTGGACGACGCGGCCATCGCCAAGCTGCGCCAGTCCGCCGCGCATTACCGCGAAAACGCGGCGCGATTCCGGGCAGGGCTGCGGCGGGTGGAATAACCTCGCCGGGGCAAGAAGGCCGGGCGAGCGCCCGGCCAGCCTCCGACAGGGAAATTTTCACACCGGGCTGGTGGCGGCAGGGGCCGTGGCTGGTCGCTGATGAAGCCGGGCATATCCTCCGTCCCGATGGGCGGAAAGGACAGGGCGGGTCCACATCACGGCTGCGATGCGAGAGGCGGATGTCGGCTGAGCTTGATGCAGCCGGTCTAAGGTAGCCTCGGGCGACCGGAGGTGGCGGGAAACTCTTTGGCGGAGAGATCGCCGTTGCTGTCAGGTCATGGGCCTGCATGCATCACGGACCAGACGCCATTTGGCGGGTGGGGGGCGCCAAATGGCCCTGAGTGGTCAAAGGATGGGCGGTCCCTTGCTTCTGCCGGTCGTGCGGCGGGCTGCAAGCGGCAGGGAAGCCAAGGAAAGCAACCGCAGGGCTGTGGTGGCCGCGGTCAGTTCCTGTCGCGAAAGCGCCGCCGCCGGTTCCTGCGGGCCGCCCGGCAAAGGCGGCCCTCAGGTCAGCCCATGTTTTCGGCCAGCCAGCGTTCCAGCCAGTGGATCGAATAGTCGCCGCGCTGGATTTCGGGGTCGCGCAGCAAGCGGTCGAACAGCGGCACGGTGGTGTCCACCCCGTCGATGATCAGCTCGCCCAGGGCGCGGCGCATCCTTGCCAGCGCCTCGTCGCGGTCGCGGCCGTGGACGATCAGCTTGCCGATCAGGCTGTCGTAATAGGGCGGGATCACATAGCCGTCATAGACCGCCGAATCCATCCGCACCCCCAGCCCGCCCGGCGCGTGATACTGGCTGACCCGCCCGGGCGAGGGCGCGAAATTCGGCAACCGCTCGGCGTTGATCCGCGCCTCGATGGCGTGGCCGCGGATTGACAGGTCCTCTTGGCGCAGGCTCATTCCCTGGCCGGCGGCGACAAGGATCTGTTCGCGCACCAGATCGACGCCATAGATCGCCTCGGTCACCGGGTGTTCCACCTGCAGGCGGGTGTTCATCTCGATGAAATAGAACTCGTCGTCCTCGAACAGGAACTCGATGGTGCCGGCGCCGGAATATTGCAGCCGGGCGATGGCGTCGGCGCAGATGCGGCCGATGCGGTCGCGCTGTTCCTGGGTGATGGCGGGGCCGGGGGCTTCCTCCAGCACCTTCTGGTGGCGGCGTTGCAGCGAACAGTCGCGTTCGCCCAGATGCACCGCGCCGCCCTTGCCGTCGCCGAATACCTGGATCTCGATATGCCGCGGCCGCTGGAGGTATTTCTCGATATACACCTCGTCGTTGCCAAAGGCCGCCTTGGCCTCGGAGCGCGCGGTGCGGAACGCCACCTCAAGCGCGGCATCGTCCAGCGCCACCTTCATCCCGCGGCCGCCGCCGCCGGCGGTGGCCTTGATGATGACCGGATAGCCGATCTCGATCGCGACGCGGCGGGCGGTGTCGATGTCGGGAACGCCCCCTTCAGAGCCCGGCACCACCGGGATGCCCAGCGATTTCGCAGTTTCCTTGGCGGTGATCTTGTCGCCCATCAGGCGGATATGTTCCGCGCGCGGGCCGATGAAGGTCAGGCCGTGATCCTCGACCATCTGCACGAACTGGGCGTTTTCCGACAGGAACCCATAGCCGGGATGGATCGCCTGCGCGCCGGTGATTTCACAGGCCGAAAGGATCGCGGGCATGTGCAGGTAGGATGCGGTCGAGGGCGGCGGGCCGATGCAGATCGATTCGTCGGCCATGCGCACATGCATGGCGTCGCTGTCGGCGGTGGAATGCACTGCGACCGAGGCGATGCCCATCTCGCTACAGGCCCGGATGACCCGCAGGGCGATTTCCCCGCGGTTGGCGATCAGGATCTTGTCGAACATGGCCGGGCCCCGCCTTATTCGACGATCATCAGCGTGGTGCCGAATTCGACCGGCGTGCCATCCTCGACCAGCACACGGCGGACGGTGCCGGCGCGGGGGGCGGGGATGTGGTTCATCGTCTTCATCGCCTCGACGATCATCAGCGTGTCGCCCTCGGCCACCTGCTGGCCGACGGTGACGAAGGGCGCGACGCCGGGTTCGGGCGACAGATAGGCGGTGCCGACCATGGGCGAGGGCACGGCACCGGGATGGCTGGCGGGGTCGCTG
>JAZIHR010000070.1:0-13998 GCA_036678445.1 Alphaproteobacteria bacterium | reverse complement strand
CTTGTTCACATGTTCTGGGGGCAGGGGAGGGGCGGACCGGCGCTGCCGCGGCTTCTCCGCGCGGGCCTGGCCGGTTATGACTGCGGCGGATATGCGCAAAAAGGATGGCGTCATGGCTGCCCGGACATCTCTGCCCCCGCTGTTCCCGCCTCCGCGGCTACCCCTGGTTCCGGTCGCGGGCGGGGCGGCGGTGTTCCCGGTGCATCGCATTTTCTGCGTGGGGCGCAACTATGCCGCCCATGCCGCCGAGATGGGGGCCGAGGTCGATCGCGAGGCGCCGTTCTATTTCACCAAGTCGGTGTTTTCGCTGCATGCCTGCGGGGGCACGCTGCCCTATCCGCCCGGCACCGCCGATTACCAGCACGAGGTCGAACTGGTGGTGGCGCTGGGGGCCTCGGGGTTCCGGGTTCCGGTCGAGAGGGTCGGGGCGCTGGTCTGCGGCCATGCGGTGGGGCTGGACATGACCCGGCGCGACTTGCAGGCCATCGCCAAGGACAAGCGCCGGTCGTGGGATGTCGCCAAGGATGTCGAGCATTCCGCCGTCGTCGGTCCGATCACCCCGGTCAGCGGCTGGGCCGGGCCAGAGGGGCAAAGGATTTCGCTGTCGGTCAACGGGGTGCTGCGGCAGGATTCGCCGCTGTCAGAGATGGTGTGGACCATCCCCGAGTTGATCGCGGACCTGTCGCGCTATTACCATCTGCAACCGGGCGACCTGATCTTTACCGGCACCCCGGCGGGTGTTGCTGCCGTCCATCCCGGCGACCGGCTGCGGGCCGAGGTCGAGGGGCTTGAGCCGCTGGAACTGGTGATCGGCCCGCACCCCGACTAAGGGCGGGCCGGCATGAACGGGGCGGCAAGCGCCGCCGCCCCCGGGCTGCGGTTCAGTCGCGCAGCAGTTCGTTGATCGAGGTTTTCGAGCGGGTCCTGGCGTCCACCCGCTTGACGATCACCGCACAGTAAAGATGCACGCCGTTCTTCGACGGCATCGAGCCGGCGACGACGACGGACCCGGCGGGGACTTCGCCATACATCACCTCGCCGGTCTCGCGGTCGAGGATCTTGGTGGACTGGCCGATGAACACGCCCATGCCCAGCACCGAGCCTTCGCGCACGATCACGCCCTCGACCACCTCGGAACGGGCGCCGATGAAGCAGTCGTCCTCGATGATGGTGGGGCCGGCCTGCATCGGTTCCAGCACGCCGCCGATGCCGACGCCGCCCGACAGATGCACGCGCTTGCCGATCTGGGCGCAGGACCCGACGGTGGCCCAGGTGTCGACCATGGTGCCTTCGTCCACATAGGCGCCGAGGTTCACGAAGGACGGCATCAGCACCACGCCGCGCCCGATATGGGCTGAACGGCGCACGATGCAGTTCGGCACGGCGCGGAACCCGGCCTGCGCCCAGCGGGCTTCGTCCCAGCCGGCGAACTTGCTGTCCACCTTGTCCCACCAGCCGCCGCCCTGCGGGCCGCCGGACTGGAACTCCATGTCCTTCAGCCGAAAGCCCAGCAGCACCGCCTTTTTCGCCCACTGGTTCACATGCCAGTCGGCGCCGCGCTTTTCGGCGACGCGCAGTTCGCCCCGGTCCAGCGCGTCCAGCGTGGACAGGATCGCGTCGCGGGTTTCGCCGGTGGTGGCGGGGGAAATCGAATCGCGCGCGTCCCAGGCGGCCTCGATGGCGGTCTCTAATCCTGCAAAGGACATGGCGGCTCCTTCATCGTCGGGTGGAAACTGTCAGCTTCGGGCTATAAGCGGGGGGGCAGAGGGGCGCAATCTGTCGCGCCGGTAATGAGGTTCCGATGACGCCAGAAGACGATCGCAGCCACGCGTTCCGCGACAGCTATCAGGACGTGCGGGTCACCCGCCGCACCCCGGACACGCCGCAGACCCGCGCGCCCGCCTATCGGCTGGCGTTCACCGACACCGAGTTCCTGCTGCGCGAGGAACTGCGCCCGGTGCGGTTGCAGCTTGAACTGCTCAAGCCGCAGATGGTGCTGGACGAACGCGGGGTGCAATCGACGGTGGTGATGTTCGGCGGCGCCCGCATCCCGGCGCCCGAACAGGCCGAGGGCGCGGCCACCCCCACGCTGGGCGCGCTGTCGTGCTATTACACCGAGGCCGAGCGTTTCGCCTGCCTGATGACCCAGCGCAGCCTGGCCACCTATGGGCGCGAGTGGGTGATCTGCACCGGCGGCGGCCCCGGCGTGATGGAGGCCGGCAACAAGGGCGCGCATGACGCCGGCGGCCATTCCATCGGCCTGTCCATCGTGCTGCCCCATGAACAGGCACCGAATACCTATGTAACGCCGGACCTGTGCTTCAATTTTCACTACTTCGCCATCCGCAAGATGCATTTCCTGATGCGGGCCAAGGTCATCACCATCTTCCCCGGCGGCTTCGGCACGCTGGACGAGATGTTCGAGGCGCTGACCCTGATCCAGACCGGGCGGATGCGGCGGGTGCCGTTCCTGCTGTTCGGGGGCGCGTTCTGGAAAAAGATCATCGACTGGCAGGCGCTGGTCGAGGCCGGCACCATCAGCCCCGAGGACCTGGACCTGATCCGTTTCGTCGAGACCGCGGACGAGGCGGTCGAGATCATCGACGAGTTCGATTACACCGAGTGCTGAGCCCGCGCAGGGTGCGTCAGGCGCGGTGATAAGGCAGGCCAGCCAGGATGGTGGCGGCCCGGTAAAGCTGTTCGGCCAGCATCACCCGCACCAGCATGTGCGGCCAGACCATCGCGCCCAGCGACAGGCTGTGGCTGGCACGGTCGCGCAGTTCGGGATCCAGCCCGTCGGCGCCGCCGATCAGGAACACCGCATCCGCCTGTCCGTCGTCGCGCAGCCGCGCCAGCATGGCGGCGAAATCGGGCGAGGACATCTGCCGGCCGCGTTCGTCCAGCGCGATCACCGCCGCGCCCGTGGGGATCTGGCGGGACAGCAGCGCGGCCTCGGCCGCCCTGCCGCCGCCGCGCCGGTCCTCGACCTCGGCGATTTCGGCCGGGCCCAGCCCAAGCGGGCGGCCGGTCTGGGCAAACCGGGCCAGGTAATCCGCGATCAGCGGTGATTCGGAGGCGCGGGCGGGCAGGCGGCCCACCGCGGCGATACGGACCCGCAGCATCGCGCGGGGTTTACTGCGCCATCGAGCGGCCCGCCCCGTCGCGCCCTGCATCATCGCGGGCCGCGTCGGCGCGCAGGCTGGCCAGCGCATCGGCCGGCATCCACATCTTTTCCAGCTGATAGAACTCGCGCACTTCCGGGCGGAAGACGTGGACGATCACGTCGTCGGTGTCGATCAGCACCCAGTCGCCGGTATCCTTGCCCTCGATCCGGGCGCCGCGGCCGGTCTGGGCCTTCAGCCGCTCGACCAGCTTGTCGGCGATGGACGCCACCTGGCGCGAGTTGCGGCCCGAGGCGATGACCATATGGTCCGCCATCGCGGAACGCCCGCGCAGGTCAATGGTGACGATATCCTCGGCCTTGTCATCTTCCAGCGAGGCGATGATGCGGGCAAGCAACTGGTCGCTGCTTTCCGAGGTGGTCGCGGCCGGCGTGTCGGCCGGCGGGACGGTGGTGGACAGGGGACTTCCTCCGGTCAGCGCGCCGCAGATCCCCGGCGCCAGGATGGGACAAAGATAGCACGAGAGCGCCCGTTCTCAACCACCGCATCGCAGATTTCTGCCGGGCGGCGGCGGAAAATGCGGGCGGAGAAGGGGAATAGGGGGCGCGGACCGGCGCAAGGGGGCGGGAACTTCCGCCCCGGGCAGGGCGCCGCCCCCTTGCAGGACGGGGCGTCAAGGGGGTATCTAAGCGGGATGATCCGGTTTTTCGACATATCCGATCGCGTCCGCCTGCCCGGCCGGTTCTACGGCCTTTGCCGGACGGTGACCGCGCGACTGTAAGCTGCCGTGCCCGCCGTGCCCGCGCGCCGCAACAGGACGGCGCCTCAGGACGTGCTTTCCGTGTTACCGCGCCCTATGCCATCTTTCCGAAAGAGACAGCCATGACCGGCACCCCGACCCCTAGCGGCCCCCGCACACTTTACGACAAGATCTTCGACGCGCATGTCGTCGACCGCCAGCCCGACGGCACCTGCCTGCTGTATATCGACCGCCACCTTGTGCACGAGGTCACCAGCCCGCAGGCGTTCGAGGGGCTGCGCATGACCGGCCGCAAGGTCCGCGCGCCGGAAAAGACCATCGCCGTGCCCGACCACAACGTCCCCACCACCGCCGACCGGGTCGAGGGGATCGAGAACCCCGAGGGCCGCGCGCAGGTGGCCGAGCTTGACAAGAACGCGCGCGAGTTCGGGGTGAACTACTACCCGATGAACGACATCCGGCAGGGCATCGTCCATATCGTCGGCCCCGAACAGGGCTGGACCCTGCCCGGCATGACCGTGGTCTGCGGCGACAGCCACACCGCCACGCATGGCGCCTTCGGGGCGCTGGCGCATGGCATCGGCACCTCTGAGGTCGAGCATGTGCTGGCCACCCAGACGCTGATCCAGAAGAAGTCGAAAAACATGAAGGTGGAAATCACCGGGCGGCTGCGCCCCGGGGTGACCGCCAAGGACATCACCCTTGCGGTGATCGGCAAGACCGGCACCGCCGGCGGCACCGGCCACGTCATCGAATACTGCGGCCAGGCGATCCGCGACCTGTCGATGGAAGGCCGCATGACCGTGTGCAACATGGCGATCGAGGGCGGCGCCCGCGCCGGGCTGATCGCGCCGGACGAAAAGACCTTTGAATACGTCAAGGGCCGCCCCCACGCGCCCAAGGGCGCCGCGTGGGAAGCCGCGCTGTCCTGGTGGAAGACGCTGTTTTCCGACGACGGCGCGCATTGGGACAAGATCATCACCATCCGCGCCGAGGATATCGAGCCGGTGGTCACCTGGGGCACCTCGCCCGAGGACGTGCTGCCGATCGGCGGCACCGTGCCCGCCCCCGAGGATTTCGAGGGCGGCAAGGTCGAGGCCGCGCGCCGCAGCCTTGACTACATGGGGCTGACCCCCGGCATGAAGCTGACCGACATCAAGATTGATGCGGTGTTCATCGGGTCCTGCACCAACGGCCGCATCGAGGACCTGCGCGCCGCCGCCGAGATTCTGCGCGGCAAGCATCTGGCGCCGGGCGTGCGCGGGATGGTGGTGCCCGGCTCGGGGCTGGTGCGGATGCAGGCCGAGGAAGAGGGGCTGGACCGCGTGTTCACCGACGCCGGGTTCGAGTGGCGGCTGGCGGGGTGCTCGATGTGCCTTGGCATGAACCCCGACCAGCTGGCGCCGGGCGAACGCTGTGCCGCGACCTCGAACCGCAACTTCGAGGGCCGGATGGGCCGCGGTGGCCGCACCCATCTGGTGTCGCCGGTCATGGCCGCTGCCGCGGGCATCGCCGGGCATCTGGTCGATGTGCGCGACATGATGGCCGAGGCCACCACCACGGCCTGAGGCCACGCGGCCTGGGCCGGATCGTTTCACCCCTGCCCGCGCGGTTTTCTGCGCCGCCGGGCCACAAGCGCGAAAGGACGGCGCAATGAAAGGCAGCACGTCACTGATCATCGCGGGCATCGTAGCCCTGGTCGCGGGCATCATCGCCCTGGTATTTCCCCTGCCGGCTTCGCTGGCAGTCGCAATCTTCGTCGGCTGGGGCTTCGTCTTCAGCGGCGTGATGGGGCTGTGGGCGGCTTTTTCCGACGATGGGCTGCCCAACCGCGGCTGGTTCGGGCTGCTCAGCCTGCTGAACCTGGTGCTGGGGATATGGATGCTGGCCCGCCCGCTGGAGGGCATGATCTCGCTGACCATCGTGGTGGGGACGCTGTTCCTCGTCTCGGGGGCCTCGCGGCTGTATCTGGCGCTTACCGAATATCGCGGCAGCCAGATGATGTGGACCATGGTGCTGTCGGCGGTCATCTCGCTGGGGCTGGGGCTTTACATCCTGTTCCGCCTGCCCGCGGCCAGCGCGGTGGCACTGGGGGTGCTGCTGGCGGTCGAGCTGATCGTCGTCGGCACCGCGATGCTGATGGCGGGGTTGGCGGTGCGCCGCGTCGGTCGGCCCTGAGGGCATTGCAACTGAACCGGGGGCCGGGGCTTTGCGCCGCCGGCCCCCGCACCGCGCCACAAAGCGCGGTTGCCGACGATTTTCCCGGAGCGACGACATGGACAAGTTCACCACCCTGACCGGCATCGCGGCACCCATGCCGCTGGTCAACATCGACACCGACATGATTATCCCCAAGCAGTTCCTGAAAACGATCCATCGTTCCGGGCTGGGGAAGAACCTGTTCGAAGAGATGCGCTATCACCCCGACGGCACCGAAAATCCCGATTTCGTGCTGAACAAGCCGGCGTGGCGCGAGGCGCAGATCATCGTCGCGGGCGACAATTTCGGCTGCGGCTCGTCGCGCGAACACGCGCCCTGGGCGCTGCTGGACTATGGAATCCGGGCAGTGATCTCGACCAGCTTCGCGGACATCTTTTATAACAACTGCTTCAAGAACGGCATCCTGCCGATCGTGCTGCCGGCCGAGGCGGTCGAGGCGCTGATGAAGGACGCGGAAAACGGCGCCAATGCGCGGCTGACCGTGGATCTGGAATCGCAGACCGTGACCGGCGCCGACGGCACCGCCTATCACTTCGACATCGACCCGCACCGCAAGCACTGCCTGTTGAACGGGCTGGATGACATCGGGCTGACGATGGAAAAGGCCCCGGCGATTCAGGCCTACGAAACTCGCATCGCCCAGTCGCAGCCTTGGGTCTGAGCGGCCTTGCGCCTTAAGGCCGCGCTGGTCCTGTGGCTTGCGCTGGCCGCGGGGCCGGCGCTGGCCGAGCGGCTGCGGATCGCCACGTTTTCCCCCGACCTCTCGCGCGAGGGGCCGGGGCTTTTGTTGCGCGACATCGTCTCGGGCAAGGATGCGCAGGTCGCGGCGGCCGTTCAGGTGATCGCGGCGGTCAGGCCCGACGTGCTGCTGCTGACCGGATTCGACTGGGACCACGAAGGGCAGGCGCTGTCGGCCCTAGCCGCGCTGCTGGCCGACGCAGGGGTGGACTATCCCCACCGCCACGCCAGCCGCCCCAACCGCGGCATGGCGACCGGGCTGGACCTGGACGGCGACGGCCGCCTTGGCACCGCTGACGATGCGCAGGGCTTCGGACAGTTTTCCGGGCAAAAGGGCATGGCGCTGCTGTCGAGGCTGCCGCTGGGCCAGGTGACGGACCATTCCGCCCTGCTGTGGCACGACCTGCCGGGCAACCTGATGCCGCCCGCCGCGCCGCAGGTGGCGGCGGTGCAGCGCCTGTCCACCACCGCGCATTGGCAGGTGCCGGTGCTGGTGGGCGACCGGCCGCTGACGCTGCTGGCCTGGGCAGCGACGCCGCCGGTGTTCGGCCAGGGCGACCGCAACGCCCGGCGCAACCACGACGAGGCCGCGTTCTGGCTGGACCGGCTGCCCGCGGGGCGGTTCGTGCTGATCGGGAACACGAACCTTGACCCGGTGGACGGCGAGGGTCAGCGGGCGGCGATGCAGGCGCTGCTGGCCCGCGTGCAGGACCCGCGCCCGGAAAGCGAGGGCGGCCGGCAGGCGCCGCAGACCGGCGCCAATGCCGCCCACCGGGGCGACCCGGCGTTGGACACCGCCGAATGGGGCGCGGAACCCGGGCGGCCGGGCAACATGCGGGTGGACGTGGTGCTGCCCTCGCCCGATCTGCCCGTGCTGGACGCGGGGGTGTTCTGGCCCGCACCGGGCGATCCCATGGCCGAGGTCGCCCGCGCCGCTTCTCGTCACCGGCTGGTGTGGGTCGATCTGGAACTGGACTGAGGCGCCCCTGCGTTACTGCGGGTGATCGGTCGGCGTGGTGCCGCCGCCCATCTGTTTCAGCCGCGCGATCAGCGGCCGGGCGCTTGGGCCGATGCGGTCGCAGGCCTCGGGGTCGTCCAGCAGCTGAAAGGCCGGGACGTAGTATTCGCGGTCATAGTCCTGCGCGCTTAGCCCCAGTTGCGCGGCCAACTGGTCGCCGGTGGCGGTGATCAGCGTCCATTCCGCATCCGAGATCGCATGGTCGGGGCAGTTCGAGGTGATCACGTTCACCTGCGCCAGCTCGGCGATCAGCGTCCGCGCCTGTGCCTGTGACAGGGCCGAGGTATCGGGCAGCGGCACCGTCATGCCGCGCTCGGCCAGTGCGGCATCCGCGGCGGTGATCCAGAGGGCTGCGGCAGCCATGGCCAGCATGGGTTTCATCGTCCGACTCCTTCTTCCGGTTCCCGTTGCGGGCGGCGGAACCATACCGACAGGAGCAAGGGGGCACTGCAAGCCAAATGCCCGTGAACTTGACGCAACTCCGGGGCAGGGCTAGGCCAAAACCATCCGCAAAACCTGCAACACAAAGGCGCAAGATGACCGACAGCTATTCCCTTCTGATCCTGCCGGGCGACGGCATCGGCCCCGAAGTCATGGCCGAGGTGCGCAAGGTCATCGACTGGTTCCAGGCCAACCGCGGCATGCGTTTCGACGTGTCCGAAGGGCTGGTCGGCGGCGTCGCCTATGACGCCCACGGCACGCCGCTGTCGGACGAAACCATGGCGCAGGCCCAGGCGGTCGACGCGGTGCTGCTGGGCGCGGTCGGCGGCCCGAAATACGACAACCTCGATTTCAGCGTTAAGCCGGAACGGGGCCTGCTGCGCCTGCGCAAGGAAATGGACCTGTTCGCCAACCTGCGCCCGGCGCAGTGCTTCGACGCGCTGGCGGATTTTTCCAGCCTCAAGCGCGACGTGGTGGCCGGGCTGGACATCCTGATCGTGCGCGAACTGACTTCGGGCGTCTATTTCGGCGAGCCGCGCGGCATCTTCACCGAAGGGGATGAGCGGGTGGGCATCAACACCCAGCGCTACACCGAATCGGAAATCGCCCGCGTCGCCCGCGCGGCCTTTGACCTGGCCCGCAAGCGCGCCGGCCGCGTCTGCTCGATGGAAAAGGCCAACGTGATGGAATCGGGGATCCTGTGGCGCGAGGTCGTCCAGAAGATCCACGACGAGGAATACCCCGAGGTCGAACTGTCGCACATGTATGCCGACAACGGCGCCATGCAGCTGGTGCGCAACCCGCGCCAGTTCGACGTGATCGTGACCGACAACCTGTTCGGCGACATCCTGTCGGACGCGGCGGCGATGCTGACCGGCAGCCTCGGGATGCTGCCCTCGGCCAGCTTGGGCGCCCCGGCCGCCAATGGCCGCCCCAAGGCGCTGTACGAGCCGGTGCACGGCTCGGCCCCTGACATCGCGGGGCAGGGCAAGGCCAACCCGATCGCCTGCATCCTCAGCTTTGCCATGGCGCTGCGCTATTCCTTTGGCGAGGCACAGGCCGCCGACGACCTGGAGGCCGCGGTGGAAAAGGTGCTGGCCGAAGGCGCCCGCACCGCCGACCTGATGGGGCCGGAAGGCGGCACCCCGATCTCGACCTCGGCCATGGGCGACCGCATCGTCGCGGCGCTGGCCGCCGGCTGACCCTGCCGGCGCGGCCGCCCCCGGGCCGGCCGCGCCGCTGCATCGTGCAAGTTTGCGCATCACCCCCCTTGCATTCATCCGCGCCACAGGATACCTGCCCCGTCACGGTCGGAGCGTAGCGCAGCCTGGTAGCGCACCTGCTTCGGGAGCAGGGGGTCGGAGGTTCGAATCCTCTCGCTCCGACCAGTATGACAGTTGTGGCGTTTCAGAGAGTTTTGCCTTTTGTGTCAAAAGGCGGCTTTTCTGCCCGCTGATGATCCACTTAGCGCTCCTCCAAGCCACGAATCGATGCATCACTGGCAACCCCTGGCTGCCGGAAAAGCTTGGCACCCAGTACCGTTGTTTCCGGCCCCCAAAGCCTCCAGTTGGACTGTACTGCAGCGCTCTTCGAAACGGTCACTCAGTCCCAATGCAGCGAAGAACAGCTAGCCAGCCTTCAACCCAGCCTCAAACCGAAGTCCTGCCGCTATCGGCGCCTAAGTGAACCGCTGTGCCTGGCTTGCCGTATGGCGAGCAGCGCAGGGCGGAGAAATTCCGGTCGCTTCGCAATGCGTTAGGGGTAGGCGAGGATGTCTGGTTGGACGATACTGCTTCAGCAGGAGGGGCTAATATCGCTGGCAGAGGCTGCCTTCGCGGAAGCAATGCGTGTCGATGTTCCGCAACCGCCGGACGTCGGCGCGCTTTTTGCCGGACTCGCCGATCTCAACACACGGCGTGCGGCCAAGGTCGAGGAACGGCAGGCACAGAAAAACGACGCGGATCGGAAGCGTATCGAGGCCGAACGCCTCCGCAGTGAAGCCAGCCTTGGCGGGGTCGACGTAAGCCAAGGTCGGATCAGGATATGCACTATTTGCCGCGTCCCGGTGGATGACGTTCTGGCAAAAGGGTGCGGCATTTCACTGGAGAAGTGCGACGTTCAAGCCATAAGGGCGTCAATCGTGGAAAAGCAAGGCCAAGCTGCGGAACTGGATCAGGCTGCCAAGGGTGCCGAATTGGAAGCGAGCCGCATAACAGCTCTTATCGAACAAATCGATCAGGAAATCCGAGCAGCCGAAGAACGAGCGAAAAGCGCAGATGCCGCACTTCGAGCAGCACAACGAGCGGCGGCAAGGATCCAGGACCGAGTTTATCGGGCAAGACGCTTGCTCGACGAAGCGCGTACGCTGCAGCAGAACATCACGACGGCACACCCCACACCCAATGCGACGGACGAACTAGAAGCCGTGCGCCAGCAGATGGAACAAGGCAGGAAACGTGCGCAACAGGCTATCGGGGCCTTGGAGGAGCAATACAAGGGAATCGTATCCGCTTGGCTTCCTGACGGTATTGATGGCTCGATCAAGCTTGATGGCAAGGGGTTGCGGGTTGACGCGCAGTTCTCTGGCTGAGGGGAGGTATCAACTGCGGCACTCGACTCGCTGAAGATTGTTGCCTTTGATCTCGCAGCGATGCACCTGGCCGTCGAGGGGAAGGCAGATCTGCCAGCATTTCTTATTCACGATAGCCCCCGTGAGACTGACCTCAACGCAACACTGTACACTCGCCTGTTCGAGTTGATTCATCTGTGGGAAACTGAATCCTCCGCACCCTGCTTCCAATATGTCATTATAACGACAACAGCACCGCCTGCCACAATGCAAGGCAACGAGCATGTCGTATTGCGAATGAGTTCGACGCCTCCGACGGAGCGCCTCTTTGGAATAGACCTCTGACCATCGAAGCGCCCCAGAGCTTCGTAGTCAACCAGGAGTGCCAGAAGGTTGTCTGGCAGAATGGCTATCGCCGCGCCTTGGGGGAAGCGGCTGGGAGCGGTACGGACCGATAACCGCGAAGGGCACGATCTGGCTCGCGGCCGGGGGACACGAGGGGCCGTGGTATCTCGCCCTCGATCACCCCGGCACGGGTGGAGCAGGTATACACCGCTTACGAGGCGGCGCTCACCCAAGCCAACGCCCTAGATTTTGGTTCGCTCATCGCCCAGGCCTCTCGCCTTGTCACAGACTTCTCCGGCATCGCCGGACGCTATCGCAAGACCTATGCCTACTGGATGTTCGACGAGTTTCAGGACACTACCGATGGGCAGTACCGACTAATCCGCGCGCTCGCCGGCGAGGATTTCAGAAATGTCTTCGCCGTCGCCGACGATGACCAGATTATCTACCAGTGGAACGGCGCGAGCTATCAATAGATCCAGCGGTTCCGAGCCGACTTTTCACCGCAGGAACTGCAGCTTCCCACAAACTACCGTTGTCCGCCCGCAATTGTTGCTGCCGCGAACCATCTTGTGGTCCATAATCTGCAACGCACAACCGCCAAGCAGCCGCTGGAGGCGGGTAAGACCTCACTGAAATATCCCGATGAACAGCACATCCGGGTCCTGCGCTATTCTACCGACGAGGTGGAATCCGCGTCGATTGCGGAAGGCATCGCCAAAATCGACCGCGCTCGATGTGGTGAAGTCGCGGTACTGGCCCGTACGCGTTACATGCTCGAAAAGCTTCAATCCGCGCTGACGCAGAAGCAGGTCAGCGCGGTCATTTCTCAGCACCGCGATGATTTCCGATCACCTCAGTTCCTGTGGCTCGCTGCCGTACTTCGCCAAGCGCTGCGCCCGCTTGATCGGCGTGCGCTGGAAACCCTGACCGGCGCTTTCAATCGTTGGTTTGGCACTGACGCCCGTGTCGATCTCATCATCACCCCCACCGAACTGACCGAACGCTCCTTGCTCGATGAATGGGCGGTGGCGGTCAAGGCCGGACTGGGTGATGACGTCCATGGCAACGCTCTCGTCGATCTAGCTGCAACCTTCGCAAAGGAGCCCGCGCGATTCAGGCAGTTTGTTGACGCAGTCCTCGCCATGATCCCGGCGCAGGACGATGAAGCCAGTGACATTGCAGAAGACCGGGCGGCCTGGTCCGATCTTGTGAGAAGTATCGGCAAAACCGTTGGCCGCGATGCGCCGCTTGAACAGTTTCTCCAGGAACTGGCCATCCGCTCAAAGGAAGCCCCAGTCGGCAGCAATACCGTGACCCTTATGACGATCCACGGCGCCAAGGGGAAGGAATTCGATCATGTTTATGTGGTCGGACTGGCGGAGGACATCCTGCCGAGCTTTCAAAGCCTGAAAGCGGGCGAGAACAACGCTGAAATGGAAGAGGAGTGGCGCAGCTGCTTCGTGGCCATCACGCGTGCGCGAGAGTGGCTCTGCCTCGCCTATGCAGACAACTATCGGGGATGGAGCAAGCAACCGTCACGTTTTTTACGCGAGATGGGTTTCGTGCTGCCGATCAACCAGCGTAGTGAAGCTCTGATCAGTCCAGCACCAAGTGGTTAGTTTGCTGGACAATGATGACGAACCCACGAATGTCCGCTCCCGTCATTGCGCCATGCCTCCGGCGCAGAAGTAGCGAATGGCCGCTCTCCGCCCCCTTACGTCATAGTTGGCCGAGTGACCCCGAACTGCTCTGTTAGGAAATCCACTGTCGCTTCATCCCGTAGCTTGCAGACAATGTTCTGGTTAGCAAATGCTCCTTTGAAGCGCTTGACCTGGGCTGGATTAACCGTTTTTCGCCATTCTATGCCGACGGCGTGCTCTGCGTTTTCTTGCGGCTCGCAAGGGCGCTCATTCGGGGTTCCGGACAGCGGTTGGTCGAAGAGTAGCCCGTCAGGGGTCATAAACTCGGACGCAGGACGGGCCTCGGCTGTCACGATACCATAGCCGGTGTAGCCGTTGCCCTTGTCATAGACGAATACCTCATCATCGACGCTCAGTTGATATAGCCGTTTCGAGTAGAACTCGCCGCCTCCAGCCGAGATGAACCCATATCGCTTCATGTCTGCCCAGGAACGATGCTCGCCCAAGCCGCCATCAGGTGGGCAGGCAACTCGCACCCCCATCCAGATCGTCGCTCGTGCGAACAGGGTCAGGGTTTCGCGGCTGCTGATTGCAGCTCGGGCTCTTGGCGGCGGACTGTGCCGCGACCGGCAGAAGTGAGGACTGAGCGAGGTCACCGTCAGCCATTCTCATATGGCGGCACTGGTGGAGCAGGCAAAAGCCGATGTGGGCAGTTGCTTATCCGGCCGCAGCTCAACGCGGCGGCCTGTATGCCGCTGACAGGCGTAGCGAAGTGGCGTGCCGAGGCGTCGTGCTGGGGGGATCGCCTAGCGATAGGCTGGACTGGGGCGGCAACACATCAAGATCCGATGCATTTGAGCCTGTTCCAACTGAGCAGTCCACATATGCTTGGCTTTGCCCTTATGCTTGGGCATACCTTCCCTGATTTTAACTGACCCATTTCCCCGCGGAGGCCTTTTTCATGAACGCCCCCCTGCGCCAGTCCGGGCGTCTTGGCCGGCTGACCACCGCGCTTGGCCCCGACACCCTGGCCCTGCTGCGCTTCGACGGCACCGACCATCTCAACGGCCTGTTCGAATACCGCGTCGAGGCGCTGGCCACCCGCGATAACCTCGATTTCGACGCGCTGATCGGCACCCATG
>JAZIHR010000069.1:0-14326 GCA_036678445.1 Alphaproteobacteria bacterium | reverse complement strand
GGTGCATGACGGCCCGCTGCGGACCGTGCCGCTGATCGCGCTGGCCCACGCACGCAGCGGCGACAAGGGCGACCGCGCCAATATCGGCGTGCTGGCCCGCGACCCGGTGTTCCTGCCATGGATCGCCGCGGCGGTGACGCCCGACGCGGTGCGGGGCTGGCTTGCGCATTTCGTGCAGGGCGAGGTGCGGCGCTACGACTGGCCGGGGCTGGACGGCTTCAACTTCCTGCTGGAGCGGGCGCTGGGGGGCGGCGGCACCGCCTCGTTGCGCCACGACCCGCAGGGCAAGGCGCTGGCCCAGATCCTGCTGGACATGCCGGTTCCCATCCCCGCCGACTGGACCGCCCCCGGTGGCCGGCTGGCCGATTTCGCGACCGAAAGCAGACCCCATGACTGACCCTACGCCCGTTGACCCCGATTTCCCCATTCGCAAGGTCCTGATCGCCAACCGCGGCGAGATCGCCTGCCGCGTCATCCGCAGCCTGCGGGCAATGGGGCTGGGTGCGGTCGCCGTCCACCACGCGGCCGAATCCGACGCGCTGCATGTCCGCATGGCCGACCAGGCGGTGGAACTGACCGGCGACACCCCCGTCGCCGCACATCTGGACGCAGGCCAGATCATCGCCGCGGCGCTGGAAACCGGCGCCGACGCCATCCACCCCGGCTATGGGTTCCTGTCGGAAAACGCCGATTTCGCCCGCGCGGTGGCGGATGCCGGGCTGATCTTCATCGGCCCCTCGGCCGACAGCATCGCGCTGATGGGCGACAAGATTTCCTCGCGCAATTTCGCGCAGGCGCACGGAGTGCCGGTCGCGCCCTCGGTGATGCCGACCGACGATCTTGAAGCCTTTGCCGCGCAGGCCGCGCAGATCGGCTTTCCGCTGCTGATCAAGGCCTCGGCCGGCGGCGGCGGCAAGGGCATGAGCATCGTGCGCGACGCCGAAGGGCTGATCCCGGCCGCCCGGCTGGCTGCCAGCGAGGCGCAGCGCTATTTCAACGACGGCCGCATCTACGCCGAGCTTTACGTCGAGCGCCCGCGCCATATCGAGGTGCAGATCCTCGGCGATGGCGAAAACGGCGCCATCCACCTGCATGAACGCGAATGCTCGATCCAGCGCCGCTTTCAGAAGATCGTGGAAGAGGCGCCCTCGGCCGGGCTGCCCTCCGAACTGGCGGCCGAGATCTGCGCCGCCGCAGTGCGGCTGGCAAGCGCCGCCAGCTATCGCAACGCCGGCACGGTGGAATTCATCCTCGCCCCCGACGGGCGGTTCTATTTCCTTGAAATGAATACGCGGTTGCAGGTCGAACACCCGGTTACGGAAATGATTTCCGGGCTGGATCTGGTCGCGGCGCAGGTCAACATCGCCGCCGGCCGCGGCCTGCCCGTCGCGCAGGACGACCTGCGCCGCGACGGCCACGCCATCGAATGCCGCATCTGCGCCGAGGACCCCGACCGCGACTTCATGCCCGAAACCGGCCGCATCCGCCTGTTGCGGGTGCCGCAGGCGCCATGGGTCCGCTTTGAATCCGGCCTGACACAAGGCGAGGCGGTGACCAGCGACTTCGACCCGATGCTGGCCAAGCTGGTCGTCCACGGCGCCACCCGCGAACAGGCGATCAAGCGCACTCTGGACGCGCTGCGCGAACTGACCCTGCTGGGGGTGACGACGAACATCGACTATCTGGCGCGGGTGATCGACAGCCCGGCATTCCGCGCCGGCGACCTGCACACCGGCTTTGTCGCGCAGCACGCGCAGGCGCTGGCCCCCGCCCCCCTGCCCAAGGACGCGCTGGCCCCGGTGCTGGTCGCCGCGGCGCTGGGGCTGCGCGAATTCCGGCAGGCGGTTTTCGACGTGCCGGAACTGCACGCCGCCATCGGCCCCTGGAGGAACTGAGATGGCCTTTCCCCTGCTGCTGAACGGCACGAGCCATGAAATCCAGATCATCCGTCGCCGCCCACATCTGGTGCTGCGTATCGACGGGCGCGACCATGTCGTGCAGGAAACCGGCGAGCCCGGCGACGGCGAACTGGCGCTGACCATCGACGGCCGCCGCGTCACCGTCATGCGTGCGGCGGGTGACGGCGTGCAGGATGTGCGCTGCGACGGCCGCACCCATGTGGTGCGGCTTGTCGGCGACAGCGACGCGGCCGACGCGGACGGCGGTCTGTCCGAACTGCGCGCCCCCATGCCCGGCGCGGTGATCCAGATCCACGCCGCCCCCGGCCAGCGCGTCGCCCGCGGCGACCCGCTGCTGACCATCGAAAGCATGAAGCTGCAAACCGTGCTGAGCGCGCCGCGCGACGGCACCGTGGCCGAAATCGCCGTGGCGCAGGACGAAACCTTTGGCAAGGACCAGATCCTTGCGCGGCTTGCCCCCGAATCCGCCCCCGAATCCGAGGACGAAAGCGATGCGTAAGATCCAGTCCCGCCTGAACACCTCGGGCCCCGAATTCCGCCACAACGCCGCCCATAACCGCGCGCTGGCGCAGGCGTTCCGCGAGCGTCAGGAACAGGCGCGCCACGCCCGCCCACAGCGCGATCTCGACCGGCTGGAACGACAGGGCAAGATGCTGCCCCGCCAGCGGATCGAGCGGCTGCTGGACCCCGGCACCCCGTTTCTGGAACTGTCCTCGCTGGCGGCGAACCGGGCGTATGGGGGGGAAAGCCCCTCGGCCAGCTCGATCGTCGGCATCGGGGTGGTGTCGGGGCGCGAGGTGCTGATCCGCGCCGACGACCCCAGCGTCAAGGGCGGCGCGTGGTATCCGCTGACGGTGAAAAAGATCGTCCGCGCCATGGATATCGCTATCGAGAACCGCCTGCCGGTGATCCACCTGTGCGATTCCGCCGGCGGCAATCTCAAGCTGCAATCCGAGCTTTTCCCCGACCGCTACATGGGCGGGCGGATTTTCCGCAACCAGTCGATCCTGTCGAAACTGGGCGTCAAGCAACTGGCGCTGGTGTTCGGCCACTGCACGGCGGGCGGCGCCTATATTCCGGCGCTGTCGGATTATTCGGTGATCGTGCGCGGCACCGGCGCGGTATTCCTGGGCGGCCCGCCGCTGGTCAAGGCCGCGACCGGAGAGGAAGTCAGCGTCGAGGACCTGGGCGGGGCCGAGATGCACACCTCGGTTTCCGGCACCTGCGACTATCCCGCCAACGACGAAGCCGACGCCATCCGCATCGGGCGCGAGATCGTCGCGCAGTGGGAACACCCCCGGAAATGGCCGGCCCAGCAGGAACCGCCCGAGCCTCCGGCCTATGACCCGGCCGAGCTTTACGGGATCATTCCCGACGACATCAAGAAATCCTTCGACATGCGCGAGGTGATCGCCCGCATCGTGGACGGGTCGCGCTTTCACGAATACCAGCCGAACTACGGGCAGACGCTGATCTGCGGCTTTGCCAATATCTGGGGGTTCAAGGTCGGGATCCTTGCCAACAACGGAGTGCTGTTCAACGACAGCGCGCTGAAGGGCGGGCATTTCATCGAGCTGTGCAACCAGAACAACACGCCGCTGGTGTTCCTGCAAAACATCACCGGCTACATGATCGGGCAGGAATACGAACGCCGCGGCATCACCAAGGACGGCGCCAAGATGATCATGGCGCTTAGCTGTTCGCATGTCCCCAAGTTCACCGTCATGTGCAACGGCTCGTTCGGGGCGGGGAATTACGGCATGTGCGGGCGGGCCTTTGACGGGCGGTTCATGTTCACCTGGCCCAACCACCAGATCGGGGTGATGGGCGGCGACCAGGCCGCCAACACGCTGGCCGAGGTCAAGGCCAACCAGATGCGCCGCGACGGCGGCACGGTGGATGAGGCCGAAATCAAGGCGCTGTGGCAGGAAACAAGGCAGGCGTATGAGGACCAGATCTCGGCCTGGCACGCCACCTCGGAAATCTGGGACGACGGGATCATCGACCCGGTGGATACCCGCAACGCGCTTGGAATCGCGATTTCAGCGGCGCTGAACGCGCCGCTGGCCGAACCGGGCTACGGGGTGTTCAGGTTCTGACCGGACCAGTGGCGGGGGGCGCTGCGGCGGCCCTTGCCGCGCGCTCGGCCGCCAGCGTCGCCAGCAGCCGCGGATAGGTCTGCTGCATTTCGGCCGCGAACCGCTCATAGGGCAGGTCGTCGAATTCTCCGTGGAAACGCAGGTATTCCATCGACCGCCGGCCCTGCGCGTCATAGGGCTGAAAGATCGAATCCTGCATGCCGTCAAAGGCCAGCGGCTCGACCTCGTTGCGCGTGCACAGGGCCAGGTCGAAAGCCGGCGTCGCCTTGAGCCAGCGCCCGTCGATCAGCAGCGCCGTATAGGCGTGCCAGTTGAAATCGGGGGTGTCCATCAGCTGCTCGAACCGCGCCGGAGCAAGGTGGTTGCGCACATCCGCGAACCCCACGCGCGACGGGATCCCCGCCGCCCGCGCCACCGCCGCCAGCAGCACCGCCTTGGGCACACAGAACGATTTTTCCGCCCGCAGCACCTGCGATGCGGTCAGGATGTCGGGCGCGATGTCAAAGGTATAGACGCTATAGGGCACCGCATCCCGCACCGCCGTGGCCAGCGCCACCGCCCGGGACCGCACATCGCCGTCGCCCGCGTGGCGTGCGGCAAAGGCGATGATGTCGGGGTGGTCGCTGTCGATGAAACGGGTCGGCGCCAGGCTCGGATCGGTCATCAGCGCGCCCCCCTGCGCGAAGCGAAGAAGCGGTCGATCGCCGCGCGCATCTCGGGGCTGCGTCCGGCCTCGCCTTGCAGGTCGCGTTCGGCGTCCAGCATCGCGTCAAGGTCGGGGTCCGAGGCCCGCGCGATCAGCCGCTTGGTCGCGGCCAGCGCCGTGGGGGAACGCTCGGCCAGGCGCGCGCAGATCGCCTCGGCCTCGGGCAGCAGGGCGTCGTCCTCGACCACCCGCCAGACCAGCCCCCAGCGTTCGGCCTCGGCCGCCGGAACACGGTCGCCCAGCAGCATCGCGGCCGAGGCGCGGATGCGCCCCGCCATGCGCGGCAAAAACAGCGTGTTGCCGGCGTCCGGCACCAGCGCGATGCCCACGAACGGTTCGTAAAAGAACGCCGAGCGCCCCGCGATCACGATATCCGCCGCCAGCGCCACCCCGACCGAGGCCCCCGCGCAGGCCCCGTTCACCGCCGCGACGATCGGCAGCGGCGATTCCCGCATGGCGCGGATCAGCGGGTTGAAGTGATCTTCCAGCACCTGCGCCAGATCGGGCACGGCCTCGGGGTCCAGCGTCGCCAGGTCGTAGCCGGCACCAAAAGCCGCCCCTTCGCCGGTCAGCAGCACCGCGACGGCACCGCCGGTTTCGGCCGCCCGCAGCGCCGCAAGCAGCTCGTCGGCCGAGCGGTTGCGCATGGCGTTGCGCTTGGCCGCGCGGCACAGGGTGATCCGGGCGACGCCGCCCGCGATTTCCAGCCGCACGTCTTCCCAACCGGTTGCGCTGTCCATATCCCTGCCCCACACCGCTGATGAATACTGTTCATTCCGGATGAAACCGGAATTTCCCGGCAAGTTCAACCGTGAACACCCGCCCGGCACCAGTCTGGGAAAACGCCGCTCAGTTCAGCCTGCCAGGCGCCGCGCCACCACGTCCACCCGTTCGGTCAACAGGTCCAGCCGGGCAAGGATTTCATCGCGCGGAACATCGGTCGAGGCGCGGGGCAGCAGCCCGCCATAAACGATGTCGGTGATCTCGCGCGCGGTGGTTTCGGGGTCAAAGGCGCCCTCGTTGCGCAGATAGGCCCAGGTGCGGTGTTCGATCGTCCCGTAAACCATGTCGCGCACCAGCGAGGGCGACACATCCGACCTGAACACCCCGCGCGCCACCCCCTCGCGCACGATATCGGCGATCTTGCGGGTATAGGCGCGGTTCAGCTCGAACAGCCGGGTCGAGCGATACTGGGGATCGGGCCGCAGTTCATGGAACACCAGCCGCGACAGGCCCGGGTCGCGCTGCATTGCCTTGAGGTGGCTGTAGACGACGTAATGAAGCCGGTTCCATTCGCCCTGAACCGCGCCATACCCCGCCTCTGAGACCGCCATCATCTCGACATACCATTCTTCGGCCACGCGTTGCAGCAGGTCGCGCTTGTTCTCGAAAAAGCGGTAGATCGTGCCCTCGACCACCCCGGCGCGTTCGGCGATGTCGGAAATCAGCGAATCGGAATAGCCCTTTTCGGTGAACACCTCGCGCGCGGCGCGCATGATGTCGGCGATGCGCTGCTCGGGCGGCAGCCGGTTCACCTGACGTCTGGTTGTGCGCTGCGCCATGTCATCACCCCTTGGGACGGATGCGGGCTTACCCGTTGCCGTAGCTGAAGCCCAGACCGGCGCGCACATCCTGCTGGATGCCATATTGCGGGAAGGGATAGCGAAAACCGTTCTTCGCCAGCGCCTCCATCCCCAGGACGGCGCGGGCCATGTCCTCAAGCGGGGCGGCCATCAGCATCTCGTCGTCCAGCACACCGCCATAGCGGCGCTCGGCGAAACAGGGGATCGAAAGCGAGGGCTCGCGCTTGACCAGCGCCCGGCCCCAGCTGTCCGCGCAGGCGCTTTCGCCCACCACCGACCAGTCAAAGCGCTTGTAGCCCTGCCATTGCAGCCCGTTGATGAAATACATCATCGCGCCGGGGGTGGCATAGAACAGCGCGATATCCGGCGGGTCCAGCCGCCCCGAGGCCAGCGGCGACACCACCAGTGCGTCATATTGCCCGTCCGGCACGCAGTGCATGGCGGCCTGATGGGCGGCGGCGCCGGGCTGGTCCTGAAACCACACCCCGTCCATGCGGTTCCCGGCGGCCCAGTCGGGGGTCTTGGCGTTGCCCAAGCCCACCACGGCGCGGCATTGCGCCCCGGCCAGATCCTCGGAGGTGACGCCCACGGTCCAGCCCAGCCGCGCGGCCTGCGCGACGACCTGATCCAGCGTGTGGATATGCTGCGGGCGGCGGATGCGAGGGATGGCCTGCATTTCGGCGCGGTCGGCGAACAGCTTCATGCCAAAGGGCAGGCTGCGCAGCTTGAGCAGCCGTTCCAGCGCCGCCGCGATTTCGCGCGCGTCGGGGGCGGGAGTTTCGGGGGCTTGAGCTTCCGCCACGGTCGTCATGCCAGCCACCTTTTGCGCCGACGGTAATGCTTGACCGCGTGGTAATCGACAGCGACGGCGCCGCTGCCCAGATAGGCTTCCTTGATGTCGGGGTTCTCGCGCAGAACCTCGGCAGGCCCGCTCATCACGATGCGGCCCTGTTCGATCAGATAGGCGTGCTGCACCACGTCCAGCGCCGCCACGGCGTTCTGTTCGACCAGCAGCACCGCCACGCCCTCCTCGCGGTTGATGCGGGTGATGATGTCGAAGATTTCGTCCACCAGCAGCGGCGCAAGGCCAAGGCTGGGTTCATCCATCATCAGCAGCTTGGGGCGCGTCATCAGCGCGCGGGCGATGGCCAGCATCTGCTGTTCCCCGCCCGACAGATACCCCGCCTTGGCCTTGGCGCGGGTCTTGAGCCGGGGGAACAGCTCGAACATCTGCTCGGCCATTTCGTCGATCTTTGCCCGGTCGGAATACATCGTCGTCGCGGCCAGCAGGTTTTCCAGCGGCGTCAGATGCTCGAACACCTTACGGCCTTCCAGCACGTGGACGATGCCGCGGCGCACCCGGCTGGGCGGGTCCAGCGCCAGGATATCCTCGCCTTCAAAGGTGATGGTGCCGCGGGTGACCGCGCCGCGTTCAGGGGCCAGCAGGCCGCTGATGGATTTCAGGATGGTGCTCTTGCCCGCGCCGTTGGCGCCCAGCAGCGCGACCAGCCCGGCCTTGGGCACCTCAAGCGAGGCGCCTTTGACGGCCAGCGAGACCTGATCATACACGACCTCGACACTGTTGACGGATAGCAGGGCCATGCGGTCATCCCTTCATGTTGACGCCCCCGCCCCGCCACGCGCGGGACAGGGGCGCGGCATCACTGCCCGGTCTTGGCAAATTCCGAAGAGTATTTGCGCACTTCTTCCCACACCACGTCCTGGTTGGCGCTGAAGAAGTCGGTCATCGGCTCGAACGCCTCGCCGTTCCAGCGCGCCACCCGGCCCATGCCGCCACCCTGATGGTCCTCGGGGGTGATGGTGGTGGGCGGGATCAGCCCCTCGGCGGTGAATTCGGAAATCGAGTTCAGCCCGGCGTTCAGCCATTCGCCGCTGACCGGCCCGTCGGGGGCGATCTCGGCGGCGCGGCGCACGCCTTCCAGCATCAGCGCGGCCAGCATCACCCCGTAGTTATAGTAAGAGGTGCCCACCTTGTCCTCGGGGCCGGCGCCCTTGCCGGCGGCGACGACCTCGGACAGGATTTCCTGAATCACCTTGGGTTCGCGCCCCGACACGCAGGGCTCGAACTTGAGCACGCCGACGGTCTGGTCGCGCCCCACCACCTCCATGTCCGATTCCGACAGCCAGACGCTGCTGCACACCCGGCCCATGTCCAGCCCGTTGCGCGCCGCCTCGGTCAGCGCCACGGTCTGGCCGACGCCCGCGCCCCAGAACATCGTCCAGTCCGGGCGCGCGCGGCGCACCTGCGGCCAGATCGCCGACTGGTCGTTGCCCGGCGGCGTATAGGGGAACGCCTGTAGCTTGAAGCCTTCCTTGGCGGCCAGGGCTTCCAGCACCGGCAGCGGCTCTTTCCCGAAGGGAGTGTCGATATGGACGAAGCAGATGGTCTTGCCGTCCAGCGAACCGCCGTCCTGCTGCTTGAAATATTCGATCAGCAGCCCGGCCTGCGTCCAGTAGTTCGGCGACAGCGGGAACACATAGGGGAACACCGTCCCGTCCGCCGCGTCCGAGCGCCCGGAAAACGCCGTGACCATGTTGATCTTGTCTTCCAGCGCCCGCGGGGTCAGTGCCCGCGCGACCGGGGTGGACAGCGGATCGACCAGAACCGCGCCCTGCGACTTGGCGCGCTCATACGCCTCGATGGCACGGGGCTGGTCGTTGGCGTGGTCGCTGATGTCCACGGCGATGGTATAGCCGCCGATACCGCCGCGCTGGTTCATCATGGTGATGTAGTCGCGCTGGCCCTGGTTATATTCGGCGGTCACGAAGGTGTAGACCTTGGTGAAGTCCATCGGCATCGCGATGCGCACCACCTTGTCGCCGCCCTGTGCCAGCGCCACCCGCAAGGGCAGTTGCGACGCCAGCGCGGCGACCGCCGCTCCGGTCAGGATATTCCGACGTGTCAGGCTCATCTGGTTTTTCCTCCCCAGGTTTTGTCGTCTTGTCACTGCCGGGCGTGGCGGAACGGCCAGACCAGCAGGTAATTGCGGATGTTGCTGTAAATCTTGGCCAGCCCCAGAGGTTCCAGCAGCAGGAACCCCATGATCAGCCCGCCATACAGCATCAGCGGCAGGTGGGCGCGCAGGTCGGTGGGGATGGCGATGCCGAACTGGTCCGCGGTCAGCCCGATCAGCTGGTTCAGCACGATGGGCGCGAACAGGATCAGCCCCACCCCCAGAAAGCTGCCCAGCACCGAGCCAAGCCCGCCGACGATCACCATGGCGACCAGCTGGATCGACAGGTCCAGGTGGAACTGGTCGGGCGAGATGGTGCGGTAGTAGCAGACCGCCAGCACCGCCCCGGTCATGCCGCCGATGAACGAGGACACCCAGAACGCCAGCAGCTTGTAGCGGAACGGGTCCACCCCGATGATCGAGGCCGCGTAGTCCTTTTCCCGCACCGCCGCCAGCGCCCGCCCGAACGAGGTGCGCCGCACGTTCAGCATGAACAGGGTCAGCACCGTGCAGATCGCCAGCGCGACGTAATAGGGGGCGCGGTCGCCCTGGATGGCGATGCCCAGAAAGCTGGTGCGCGGCACCGACAGCGCCGCCTGGGTGCCGCCCGAAATCGCCGGCACCTGCACGATGACGAAATCGACGATATACTGCATCGCCAGCGTCGCCATCGCCAGATACAGCCCCTTGACCCGCAGGGCGGCCGCGCCGAACACCACCCCGATCACCGCCGCGGCCAGCCCGCCGACGATCATCGCCAGCTCGAACGGCAGCCCCGCCCGCATGGAATGGACCGAGGCATAGGCGCCGATCCCGATCACCGCGCCATAGCCCAGGTGGATCTGCCCGGCGCCCCCCATCAGCAGGTTCAGCCCCATCGCGGCCATCGACCAGATGATCAGCGGCAGCAGATAGCTGACCACGAACAGCCGATCGACCAGGAAGGGCGCCACCAGCAGCGCCACGAAGATCGCGATCACCGCCCAGCGGTCGGTCGGCAGTTTCCATAGCTGCCGCTCGTCCTGATAGCGGGTAAAGCTGATGCCGGCGCGTCTGTAGATCATCGCTCAGACCCTCTCGATATGTTCGCGGCCGAACAGCCCGTGCGGGCGGAACAGCAGTGTCAGCAGGATGATGACCGAGGCGACGACATCGCGGGTGCCTCCGCCCACGATGGGGTCAAGGATGCCGGTGGCCAGGCTTTCGGCCAGCCCGACGATGATCCCCGCGATCAGCACGCCGACGATGGAATCCAGCCCGCCAAGAATGGCGATGGCCAGCGCCTTGATCAGCAGCAGCGACAGCGACCAGTCCACCCCCTGCGTGGCGCCCCACAGCACGCCCGAGGTCGTGGCCATGCAGGCCGACAGCCCCCAGGCCACCGCGATGGCACGTTCCACCCGGATGCCCACCGACCAGCTGGCGGTCTGGTTGTCGCTGACCGCGCGCATGATGATGCCGAAGCGGGAATTGAAGAACAGGATCGACAGCAGGATCAGGCCCAGCGACACCCCGCCCCCGATCAGGATGGCGCGGTTCAGCAGCAGCTCGCCCACGAAGATCGGCGCGTTCGAGATCCCCAGGTCCAGCCGCTTGACCGCCGCGCCAAAGAACCCCGGGATCACCCCGCGCAGGAAGATTTCCAGCCCGATGGTCAGCATGATGACCATGATGACCGGCTGGCCGATCATCCGCCGCAGCGCCACCCGTTCCACCGCGACGCCAAAGGCGAACATCACCGCCAGCGCCAGCGGGATCGCCACCCACATCGACAGGCCAAAGGTGCTGGCCAGCACGACGACCGTATAGGCCCCCATCATCGCCAGCGCGCCCTGCGCCAGGTTGGCGATGCCCGAGGTCTTGTAGATCAGCACGATGCCCGCCGACAGCAGCGCATACATCAGCCCGACGAACACGCCGTTCAGGGCCAGTTCCAGCAGCAGGATCATGTCCATCTCAGACCCTCCGGATCACGAGGTCGCGGCGCAGCGTGCCCTCGCGCCCGTCCTCATAGGTGATTTTCGCGTCGAAGGTGACCTCGTCCGACCCGTCGTAAAGCGCGGCGACCAGCGGCGCGTAGGTCTGCTCGATCACGTTGCGGCGCAGCTTGCGGGTGCGGGTGATCTCGCCGTCGTCGGCGTCGAAATCCTTGTGCAGGTTGACGAAGCGGCGGATCTTCAGCCCGTCGGGCTGCAATTCGTTCGTCCGCGCGATCTCTCGGGCGATCAGGTCCAGCATCTCGGGCTTTTGCGACAGATCGGCGTAAGAGGAATAGGAAATCGAGCGTTGTTCCGCCCAGTGCCCCGCCGCCTCGTAGTCGATGCAGACGATGGCGGTCAGTTCGTCCAGCCCGGCGCCAAGGATGGCGACGTTGCGGATATAGGGCGAGAATTTCAGCCGGTTCTCGATGAAGGTGGGGATGAAACGCTGCCCCTGCGCGGTTTCCACCAGTTCGCTGACCCGGCCCAGCACCACCAGATCGCCGCTGTCCTGGATATGGCCGGCATCGCCCGTGCGCAGGAACCCGTCGGGGGTCAGCGCCTCGGCCGTGGCCTCGGGGTTGTCGGCATAGCCGTGGAACACCGAGGCCGAGCGGATCAGGATCTCGCCCGTGTCGTCGATGCGCACCTCGACCCCCGGCATGGCGCGGCCCACCGTGTCGATGCGCACGCTGCCCTCGACCTGCGCGGCCGACAGGGCGCAGGTCTCGGTCTGGCCGTAGAACTGCTTGAGCTTGATGCCCAGCGCACGAAAGAACAGGAAGGTGTCCTCGCCCATCGCCTCGCCGCCGGTAAAGGCGCGCTCGGCCCGCGACAGGCCCAGGTAATCCTTGAGCGGCCCATACATCACGAAATTGCCCACCGCTTCGCGCAGCCGTTCCAGCGCGGTGGGGCGGTAGCCTTTCAGCCGCTTGCGTTCCAGTTCGATGGCGCGGGGGATGAACCAATCGTAAAGCCGGCGTTTCAGCGGAGTCGAATCCGCCATGCCGACCTGAATGCGGGTCAGCATCGCGTCCCACGCCCGCGGCGCGGCAAGGTAAAAGGTCGGCGCGACCTCTCGCAAATCATGCAGCGCGGTTTCGGCGCGTTCGGGAATGTTGATCGTGGCCTGCAACAGCACGCCCGCGCCCAGCGTAAAGACGAAATCCCCCACCCACGCGGTCGGCAGATAGGCGAACAGGGTCTCGCCGCGCTGGAAATACCCGCCGGCCTCGGCGTTGGTGATGCCGCCGACGATGTTGGAGTGCAGCAGCGGAATGCCCTTGGGCGTGCCCGTGGTGCCTGAGGAATACAGCAGCACCGCCGGGTCGTCGGGCCGCGCCCGCGCCACCAGATCGGCGGCCAGCCCCGGTTCCGCCGCCAGCCGCTCGCGCCCGCGGGCCGCGACCTCGGACAGGGCGATCAGCCCCGGCTCGGCATAGCCGGCCAGACCGCGCGGGTCGTCGTAGATGATGGTCGAGGGGCGGCCAATGCGCCCACGCAGGTCCAGAAGCTTGTCGACCTGTTCCTGATCCTCGGCCAGCGCGATGTCGGGTTCGCCGAAGCGCACGAAGGTCTTGAATTCCTCGACCGGCACGTCGGGATAGACCGGGGATGGAAAGGCCCGCAGCGCATTCGCCGCCAGCATGGTGAAATAGATCGCAGCGCGGTTGTCGCCGACCACGGTCAGCGCGCGGCCGGGGCCAAGGCCCAGGGTTTCCAGCCCGGCGGCGATGGCCAGCACCTCGTCCAGCACCTGCGGCCAGCTCCATTCCCGCCAGATGCCGAAGTCGCGTTCGCGGAACCCCGGCCGCCTGCCCGGCTGCGCGGCATTGGCGGCCAGCGCCGCGACCAGCGTCGCGGGGGCGCCGCTGTCGGTGACGGGCCAGCCGGAAATCTTGCCCTGGATGCTCATGCCCCTGCCCCCGCTTGCTGCTGCGCGGTGATCCCGGCGTGGCGGGCGGCGGCGCGGGCGCCCAGATAGGCGGTGACGACCGCCGGGTCGGCGATGGTGGAATGGGGCTCGCCCTCGGCGATGACCTCGCCATAGGACAGCACCGCCACCCGGTCGCACAGCGCCGTCACCACGTCCATGTGGTGTTCGATCAGCAGGATGGTCACGCCGCGTTCGTCGCGCGCATCAAGGATGAAGCGGGCGATATATTCCTTTTCCTCCTGGTTCATGCCGGCCATGGGTTCATCGAGGATCAGGAACCGCGGCTCGGCCACCAGCGCGCGGGCCAGCTCCACCCGTTTTTGCAGCCCCATCGGGATCACGTCGACGGGTTCGTCGCGGATGTCCTGCAACTGCATGAAGTCGATGATTTCCTCGACCACGCGGCGGTGGGCCAGTTCTTCACGCTGCGCCCAGACCCAGTAGAACAGCGTCGCCAGCGCCGAGGGGTGCATGTGGGTGTGACGACCGACCAGGATGTTGTCCAGCACGCTCATCCCCTTGAACAGCGCAAGGTTCTGGAAGGTGCGGGCGACGCCCTGTTTCGCCACCCGGTGCGGCGCGGTGCCGGTGATGTCGCGGCCGAACAGTTCCACCCGGCCGGCGTTCGGCGGGTAGAACCCGGTCATCACGTTGACCATGGTGGTCTTGCCCGAGCCGTTGGGTCCGACAAGGCCGAAAATTTCGCCCTCGCGCACCTCGACGTCGACGCCCTTCAGCGCCTTGAGCCCGCCAAAGGACCGCTCGATCCCGCTGCACCGCAGAATGACGGGGCGCTCCTGCCCCTCTTGCCCGGCTGGCCCTGCGGCACCCCCGGTCGCCGCGGCCCAAGCGGGCGCAGCGGTCTGAAAACTGGTTCCGGCCACGCTCTCCCTCCCCTGAAGTTCGTGGTTGTGACGCTATGGAAGGCCAGTTCATTTACTTATGTCAAGCGGGCATTTTTTCGCGGCACAGGGCGGGGATAATTTCCTCTTGCAGCAAGGGGTCATTGGCGCTTGACTGCAAGTTGTTGTCAGATGAAACCGCTTCATGAACGCGGTGGACCGCGTCCTTGCAAGCAGAAAGGACCGCCATGCCGACCCCAGCGACAAGCGCCGACCCGAACCCGCCC
>JAZIHR010000068.1:0-14547 GCA_036678445.1 Alphaproteobacteria bacterium | reverse complement strand
CGGGGGGGCGGGGGCGGGCGGGGCCATGGGCGGGGCACCCATGTGCTGCAACGCCGGGGGCGGGAAACCGGGACGGGGCCGCCCACAGATGGGGCGGCCCCGAGGTCGAAACAACCCATAGCACGGGCGGGGCCGCAGCGCAGCCCGGGAATCACTTGCAGTTGTCGCGGGCCATGTTGCTCATCGCGGTCAGACCCATCAGCGAGAACGTGTCGTTGGTGCGGGTGCCGCGGGTCGAGCGGCCCTTGACCACCGCCTCGCTGCCGCCGCGCAGCGCCGCGATCAGCTTGGCGTCCTCGTCAGGAGAGCCGGTCCAGGCGTTCTCGCCCTCGGTGAACAGCTTGAAGGTCTGGCCGCCGACGCTGATGTCCACGGTCGAATCAGGGGCAAAGGGATAGCCGCCCTGGAACGAGACCTCGCCCCCCTGGCCGGGCCGATAGGCGATATACAGGCGGATGTCGCTGCGCGTCACCTCGCGCGGGTTGCCCTCGGCGTCGGTGTTGCGGGTCGATTTGGGCGGCGAGACGGTCCAGCATTCCTTGGGGCTGTCGCCGATAAAGGCGGTCCAGTCGTTCTGGCTGCCCAGCACCCGCGGTTCGGCCGCGAACGCCGGCGAGGCAAGCGCCGTCAGCGTGGCGGCCACAAGGCCGAGGTTGAAGATGGAATTCGTCATGCTCGAGCCCTCTTGCTGGCCCCGGTTAAGGCCGGGTTGTCACAAAGGTGGTCTTGCCACCGTCCGGGCCATAGATAACCGTAAACCCCGGGCGGGCAAAAGCCCCGCAGGCGGGAAATCGCGCATTTGTCAAAGGTCTGGTGCCATGGCAGCCGTCGAAATGATCGAATTGTGGCGTGGAGGGCTGAAGGAAAGCGTCCATCGCGGCCACGCGGTCGTGTGGGACCGCGGCGGCATGGTCGCGGCGTGGGGCGATCCGGCGGCGGTGATCTTTCCGCGATCGTCCTGCAAGATGATCCAGGCGCTGCCGCTGGTGGAAAGCGGCGCGGCCGAGGCGGCGGGGCTGGGGCCGCGGCAACTGGCGCTGGCCTGCGCCTCGCACAACGGGGCGGCGCTGCATGTGGGCATGGTCCGGGAATGGCTGGGCCGGCTGGGGCTGGGCGAAAGCGACCTGCGCTGCGGCGCGCATATGCCGCAGGACCCGGCCGAACACCGGCGGTTGCTGTGTTCGGATCGGTTGCCATGCCAGCTGCACAATAACTGCTCGGGCAAGCACGCCGGGTTTCTGACCTGGAACCGCCACCACCGGGGCGACGCCGACTACCACCTGCCCGACCACCCGCTGCAACAGGCGATCGCCGCCGCCACTGCCGAGGTCTGCGGCGAACCCCTTGCCGGATTCGGGATCGACGGCTGCTCGGCGCCGAACTTTGCGGTCTCGGTCGCCGGGCTGGCGCGGGCGATGGCCGGGTTCGCCGCGCCGGGGCAGGATACGCGGGGCCAGGCGATGCAGCGGCTGGTGCAGGCGATGGTGACGCACCCGGAGCTGGTCGCGGGCGAGGGGCGCGCCTGCACCGCGCTGATGCGCGCCATGGACGGCCGCGTCGCGGTCAAGACCGGGGCCGAGGCGGTGTTCGTCGCCATCGCCCCCGAACGCGGGCTGGGCATCGCGCTGAAGATCGAGGACGGCGGCACCCGCGGTTCCGAGGCCGCGATCACCGCGCTGCTGGTCCATTACGGGCTGCTGGACCCCGCGCATCCGGTGGTGGGGAAATACCTGCGCCGGCCGCTGCGGAACTGGCGTGGGGTCGAGGTGGCCGAGCGCCGGCTGGCCGCCTCATTCCCCGGGCAGGGCTAAAGCATCTGCCACAGCAGCCGCGCCGCCAGCGCGGTCGAGGTCACGACCAGCAGCGGCTTGATGACCCGCGCGCCGATCCGCAGCGCCAGCCGCGCGCCCAGCGCGGCGCCCAGGATCTGGCCCGCGCCCATCAGCAGCCCGACCAGCCACAGCGCATGGCCGCCCAGCGCGAACACCACCAGCCCGCCCAGGTTCGACGAAAAATTCAGCAGCTTGGTATGGGCGGTGGCGCGCAGGACGCCATGTCCCGCCAGCATCACGAAGCCCAGCATGTAGAACGCGCCCGCGCCCGGCCCGATCAGCCCGTCGTAAAAGCCGATCGCCGGCACCACCGTCAGCCCGAACAGCGCCGGAGACAGCCGTGCCGCGCGGTCGCGGTCGTCCAGCCCCGGTTTCAGCGCAAAGAACAGCGCAATCCCGATCAGCACCACCGGCAGCGCCAGCCGCAAAAGCCCGGTCGGCAACGCCGTGACCAGCGCCGCCCCCGCACCGCCCGCGACAAAGGCCAGCGCCGCCGTGGGCAGTTGCCGGCGCAGGTCGACCAGCCCGCTGCGGCCATAGCTGATCGCTGCCGTCGCCGCGCCGAAACTGCCTTGCAGCTTGTTGGTCGCCAGCGCCTGCTCTGGCGGCATCCCGGCCAGCATCAGCACCGGCACGGTAATCAGGCCGCCACCGCCCGCGATCGAATCGACAAACCCCGCCGCGGGGGCGGCCGCCACCAGCCCGACGATCAGCGACAGATCCATGCCGCGCCTAGTTCAGCCCGTATTGCAGCGGATAGCGACCGTCCACGAACTCGCCGAAATGGGCGGTCAGTTCGGGATGTTCCAGCGGCTCGCCCGAGGCATCCGGGACAAGGTTCTGTTCCGAGACATAGGCGACGTAATAGGTCGCCTCGGTTTCGGCATAAAGATGGTAGTAGGGCTGGTTCTTGGACGGGCGGCAATCCTCGGGGATGGATTGATACCATTCCTCGGTGTTGGCAAAGACCGGGTCCACGTCAAAGATCACCCCGCGGAAGGGGTGGTCACGGTGGCGCACCACTTGTCCGATATTGTATTTCGCCGTGCGCATTCCCGGCCGTCCCGCAGTCGATTCCAATGGAACTATTAACCCGCAAGTGCTCACGAGTAAATCACTACGGCTTCACGTTCCGGCGGGAATAGCGACAATTTTGCCGATTCAGCCCGGCTTGCAAGGGGACAACAGCTGCGGCCCGGTTTCGGTCAGCAGCCGGATGCCGGTTGCGTCCAGCCGGATCGCCGACAGCGGTCCGCCCCTGCCGGCGCCGCTGTCGATGTTCAGGCGGTTGCCGTAATGCGTCGCGCGCGTGACCGGAGTGTGGCCATGCACCACCAGCAGCCCGTGGTCGCGCCGGTCGTCCAGGAACTCGCGCCGGATCCACAGCAGGTCGTTCGTGTCCTGAGCGGCCAGGCAGATGCCGGGCCGGATGCCGGCATGAACGAACAGCGCCCGTCCCTGCCGGTGCCACAGCGGCAGCGCCCCCAGCCAGCGCGCATGGGCGGCGGGAATGGCCGCCAGCGATTCGGCATGGACCTCGGCCAGCGGGCGGCTCGCCGCATCCGCGACCCCATAAGAGGCCAGCGTCGTGTCAGCCCCGACGTTGCGGGCGATCCAGTTCGCGGGCGTCGCGGCGCGCGGATCGACCCAATGCGGGTCGCGCAGGAATTCGGGCAGGGCATGGTCGTGGTTGCCGCGCAGCACGATCCAGTCGCGCCCGGATGCCTGCCCCTGCATCAGGTATTCCACCACCCCGCGCGAATCGGGGCCGCGGTCGATCAGGTCGCCCAGATGCACGATCCGCGCATCCTTGCCGCCGTCCTGCGCGATCTGTTCATGCGCGTGCAGCAGCAGCTCCAGGTGGCCGTGGATGTCGCCGATGGCGTAGATTGGCATGGGTGTTTCCGTGGGGGTCCCGGCCGGCGGCCCGGCCGGGATGGCCTGTCCTCAGACCTCGAAGCGCAGCGGGCGGACCTGCTCGAACTTGCCGGTGGCCAGCAGCGCCTGGCGCACGTCTTCGCGCAGCGGAGCGTCCAGATAGGTGATGGCGATGGCGTCGCCCCCCGTGCCGGTCCGGCCCAGCGAGAAATTGGCCATGTTCACGCCCAGCTCGCCCAGCGTCATCCCCAGCGTGCCGATCACGCCCGGAATGTCGCGGTTGCGGGTATACATCATGTGCTCGCCGATCTCGGCATCGACGTTGATCCCGCGGATCTGGATGAAGCGCGGCTTGCCGTCGCTGAACACGGTGCCCGCGATCGAGCGTTCGCGGTCGGCCGTCACCATCGTCACCTTGATGTAGCCGTCATAGACGCCCGACTTGTCCTGCGTGGTGGTGGCGATGTGGATGCCACGTTCCTTGGCGACAACCGGCGCCGAGACCATGTTCACATCCGGGTTCGACGCCTTCATCATCCCCGAAATCACCGCCGCGTTCAGGGCGTTCAGGTTCATCTCGGCCGCAATCCCGTCATACAGGATGTTGACCGCCAGAACCGGCTCGTCCGTCATCTGCCCGACAAAGGCGCCCAGGTGCCCGGCCAGCTTGATCCACGGCCCCATGACCGCGGCTTCCTCGGCGGTGACGCTGGGCATGTTCAGCGCGTTCTGCACGGCGCCGGTCAGCAGATAGTCCGACATCTGCTCGGCCACCTGCAACGCGACGTTTTCCTGCGCCTCGGTGGTCGAGGCGCCCAGATGCGGCGTCACCACCACGTTGGGCAGGCCGAACAGCGGGCTGTCGGTGGCGGGCTCGGTCGCGAAAACGTCCAGCGCGGCGCCGGCGACATGGCCCGATTTCAGCAACTCGGCCAGCGCGGCCTCGTCCACCAGGCCGCCGCGGGCGGCGTTGACGATGCGCACGCCCTTCTTGGTCTTGGCAAGGTTTTCCGCCGACAGGATGTTGCGGGTCTTGTCGGTCAGCGGAACGTGCATGGTGATGAAATCGGCCTTGGCCAGGAGCTCGTCCAGCTCGACCTTGGTGGCGCCCAGTTCCTTGGCGCGCTCGTCCGACAGGAAGGGATCGTAGGCCAGAACCTTCATGTGCAGCCCGCGGGCGCGGTCGATCACGATGCCGCCGATATTGCCCGCGCCGATCACGCCCAGCGTCTTGTTGAACAGCTCGACGCCCATGAAGCGGTTCTTTTCCCACTTGCCGGCATGGGTGGAAACGCTGGCCTCGGGCAGTTGCCGGGCCACCGCGAACATCAGCGCGATGGCGTGCTCGGCGGTGGTGACGCTGTTGCCGAACGGCGTGTTCATCACGATCACGCCCTTTTTCGAGGCGGCCGGGATGTCCACGTTGTCGACTCCGATGCCGGCGCGGCCGATCACCTTCAGCTTCGCCGCCTTTTCCAGCAGCTTGTCGGTCACCTTGGTGGCCGAGCGGATCGCCAGCCCGTCATAGTTGCCGATGATCTCGGCCAGCTTGTCCTTGTCCTTGCCCAGTGCGGGCATGTAATCGACCTCGATCCCGCGGTCGCGGAAGATCTGGACGGCGGTTTCGCTCAGCGCGTCGGAAACCAGAACCTTGGGTGCCATCTTGTGCTCCTCAGTGGCAGGGCGCAACGGCGCTCGTCTGCCTTCATCTTCTGTCTGAAAATATCCCGGGGGCTTCCGAGCGGCTGGAAAACAGTCCGGCAGACTGTTTTCGGCGAGGAAGGCCACGGCAGTGGCCGGGGGGCGGCGCCCCCGGCTTCGTCATGCCTGCGCGGACAGTTCCGTGCGATACGCCCATTCGATCCAGGGTATCAGCGCCGCGACATCCGCGGTCTCGACGGTCGAGCCGCACCAGATCCGCAGCCCGGGGGGAGCGTCGCGATAGGCGCCGGCGTCCAGGGCCACGCCCTCGGATTCCAGCCGCTTGGCGACGGCCTTGGCAAATGCGGCGCCGTCCTTGATCGCGGGGTCGGTGAACTTGAGGCACACCGAGGTGGTCGATGCCGTTGCCGGATCCTCGGCCAGGTTGGCGATCCAGTCGTTCGCGGCGCAGAACTCGCGCAGCACCGCGGCATTGGCCTCGGCCCGCGCGGCCAGCGCCTTTTGTCCGCCCAGCCCCTTGGCCCATTTCAGCGCGACGATGTAGTCCTCGACGCACAGCATGGACGGGGTGTTGATGGTCTCGCCCTTGAAGATGCCTTCGATCAGCTTGCCGCCCTTGGTCATGCGGAAAATCTTGGGCAGCGGCCAGGCGGGGGTATAGGTTTCCAGCCGTTCGACGGCGCGCGGCGACAGGATCAGCACGCCATGCGCGCCCTCGCCGCCCAGGACCTTCTGCCAGCTGAAGGTGACCACATCCAGCTTGGTCCAGTCCATTTCCATCGCGAAGGCGGCCGAGGTCGCGTCGCAGATGGTCAGCCCGGCACGGTCGGCGGGAATCACGTCGGCCGAGGGCAGCCGCACCCCCGAGGTGGTGCCGTTCCAGGTGAACACCACGTCATTGTCGAAATCGACCTGCGCGAAATCGACGATCTGGCCATAGGGCGCCTTGCGCACCTCGGCGTCGATCTTCAACTGCTTGATGACATCGGTCACCCAGCCTTCGCCAAAGCTTTCCCAGGCCAGCATCTCGACCTTGCGCGGGCCCAGCAGCGACCACAGCGCCATCTCGACCGCGCCGGTGTCCGAGGCGGGAACGATGCCGATCCGGTAATCGGCGGGAATTTCAAGAATCTCGCGGGTCAGCGCGATCGCCTCGGCCAGCTTGGCCTTGCCCACCGCCGAACGGTGCGAGCGCCCCAGCGGCGTGTCGGCAAGCATGTCTAGCGAAAAACCGGGAATCTTGGCGCAGGGGCCCGAGGAAAAGCGCGGATTTGCCGGCCGCGCGGCCGGTTTCGTCATGTCAAGCATGGTTAGCCTTCCAGCTAAAAAGCCCTTCGTTGGGGAAGGGTGTCCCGCTGCCGGACCTAAGCCCCGCGGCATCTTTGTGCAAGAGCGAAAATTCAGCGCGTCCGTCCCGCTGGCGCGGAGCCCGCAAACTGCGTAAGTCGGACCCGAAGTCGCCGAAGGGGTCCCTCATGTATACCGTCAGCATCCTTGCCTCGCCCGTGCGCGCCGACCTGGACGACGATACCGTCCTTGCCCTGCAACGGCGCTGGGACGGAGGGCACGCGCTCTGGCTGGATTACGGCACCGCGGCCGAATTCCCGGTCAGGACCATGCCGGCCGATCTGGACGAGGCTTGGGCCGAACTCGACGCAAAGGGCTTCGATCTCGCGGTCCAGCCGACGCAGGGGCGGCGCAAGGCGGTGCTGCTGGCCGACATGGATTCGACGATGATCGGGCAGGAATGTATCGACGAGTTGGCCGACATGGCCGGGGTCGGCCCCCGCGTCGCCGCCATCACCGCGCGGGCGATGAACGGGGAGCTCGATTTCCACGAATCGCTGATCGCGCGGGTGGCGCTGCTCGAAGGGCTGCCCGATTCGGTGATCGGCCAGGTGCTGGACAACAGGATCACCCTTGCCGCCGGTGGCCCGACGCTGGTCGCGACGATGCGCGCCAACGGTGCCTGGACGGCGCTGGTGTCGGGGGGCTTCACCGACTTCACCGGCCCGGTCAGCCGGCGGATCGGCTTCGACGAACAACGCGCCAATGTGCTGCTTTCCGACGAATCGGGGCGGCTGAGCGGCCGCGTCGCGCTGCCGATCCTGGGCCGCGAAGCCAAGGTCGAGGCGCTGCGCGACATCACCTCGACCCGTGGCCTGACCCCGACAGATGCGATCGCGGTAGGCGATGGGGCCAACGATTTGGGGATGCTGCAACTGGCCGGAACCGGCGTCGCGCTGCACGCCAAGCCGGTGGTGGCCGCCCAGGCCCCGATCCGCATCAACCACGGCGACCTGACCGCGCTGCTGTATCTGCAGGGCTATGGCCGCGACGAATTCGTGACCGGGCCGGCAGCGGACTAAGTCCGCGCCGGGTCTGCGCCCTTATCCCGCCCCTCGAACCGCGTGGCGCCCCGCCGCGCCGCTTCGGGCGGTCGCAAATATCCTCCGGGGGTGCGGGGGTGGAAAACCCCCGCTGCAACAGCGCGGCCGGCGCCGAGCGCGCAGGTTGCGGCCCCTGCCGGGCAGTCGCAGCGTCAAGGCGCCAGCGCGGCCACGGTGTCTGCCGCGGGACGCGCCACGGCGCGGGCGCAGCCGGTGCCGGCCCATTGTGCGCCATAGCCGGTGACGCCCCCGGCCATGGCGGCGGCGTTCAGCGCCTTGCCGGCTGCATAGGTGACCGGATAGCCGGGGCTGTCCTCGTCCGGGATGGCGGTGAATTCGTTGGCGCAACAACGTGCCGGCCGACCCGAGATCGCGCGGGTCATGGCGGTGTCGCCCCGCGCCAGTGCCGCGCGATGGGCCGGGGTGGTCGCGGCCTCGGGCGCAAGCAGGAATCCCGTGCCGCACTGCACCGCCACCGCCCCCGCATCCAGGGCGCGGCGGCTGTCGTCGGCATCCATGATCGCGCCCGCCGCGACGACCGGCAGGCCCAGCGGCAACAAGAGCCTGACCAGCGCCAGTGTCTCCAACCTCTCGTCCAGGGCGCCGGGGTCGAAGATGCCGCGATGGCCGCCGGCCTGCCAGCCCTGCGCCACGATCAGGTCCAGCCCGGCGGCGCGGATACGCTCGGCCTCGGTCAGGCTGGTTGCGGTCGCGCCCAGCAGGCAGCCGCAGTCACGCAACGCGGCGATCTGGTCGGGACGGGGCAGGCCGAAATGGAACGTCACCAACGCCGGCGCCGCCGCCAGAACCTGTTCCAGCAACGCGTCGCTTTCCAGCGTGCTGGGATAGGCATCCGCAAGCATCGTCGGAGGGTGCGCGCCAAAGCGGGCGAAATGCGGGGCAAGCCGGTCCAGCCAGCGCGATTCGGCCGCAGGGTCGCGGCGCAGCGGCTGGTGGCAGAACAGGTTCACCCCGTAGCTGCGATCGGTCAGCCGTCGCGTCTCTGCCATTGCTTCGGCCGCCTGGGCAGGGTCCATTGCGGCAAGACCCAGGCTGCCCAGCCCGCCCGCGTTGCTGACCGCTGCTGCCAGCGCCGGGGTCGATACCCCCGCCATCGGTGCCTGGATCACCGGCACCTGCATGCCCAGCCGCGCGATGATATCCATGAAAGGCCCCTGTCCTGCTGCGTCGCCATTTTGCGCCCTGGCGCGGCGCTGTCCAGCGGCCGTCTGCAAATTCCGGCTATAGAAGCCCGGCGCTGCGAAAGCTCAACTCGCGGCTTTTGCCGATGATGATGTGGTCGTGGACGGTAATGCCCATGGTGCCGGTCGCGGCCACGATCTGCCGGGTCATGTCGATGTCCGCCTGGCTGGGGGTTGGATCGCCCGAGGGGTGGTTGTGGACCAGAATCATCGCGCTTGCGTTCAGTTCCAGCGCGCGGCGGACGATCTCGCGCGGGTAGACCGGCACATGATCCACGGTGCCGCGTGCCTGCTGGTCGTCGGCAATCAGCACGTTCTTGCGGTCCAGATACAGCACCCGGAACTGTTCCACCGCGCCATGCGCCATCGCGGTATGGCAATAATCCAGCAGCGCGTCCCAGCTGGTCAGGACCGGGCGGTTCATCACCCGCGAGCGGGCCAGCCGCTGGGCCGAGGCCTCGACGATCTTCAGTTCGGTGACGATGGCCTGACCGACGCCTTCGACCTGCTGCAACTGGCAGGGGTCCGCGGAAAGCACCCGGTTGAAGTCGCCGAAACGGTCCAGCAACCGCCGCGCCACCGGCTTCATGTCCTGCCGCGGCACGGCGCGGAACAGGATCAGTTCCAGCAGTTCGTAGTCCGGCATCGCCGCCGCGCCGCCTTGCATGAAACGGTCGCGCAGTCGGGCGCGATGGTCGGCGATGTAACTGGGTGGCCGGTGCCGCGACGCGCTGCGCGGGCGAATGGCGATGCAGTCATCCTCGGCCGCGGCAAGGCCGAAGGGCAGGGACGGGGCTTCCTGAAAGGCATGATTCGCTGTCATGCCCTTATCCTGCCGCAGTCCAGGTTAAGGCCCGGTTAACGCGGCCGCGATCCGATCCGGCGCCGCCCTGCCGATTGGCGACGTTGCCGGGTATTTGAACCAGAAAGAAGCCTTCGGGCAGTTTTTCGTCCAGCCGCTTCTTTCTGGCTCAAATACCCATGGGCGGCGCCGTCGGGCCAAGGCTGCCCGGTCAGGCGCCCAAGCCGTCCCAGAAGGTCTTGATCTTGGAAAAGAAGCTGGCGGTCTGCGGGTGGTTGTCGGCGGCGATTCCGTCGAATTCCCGCAAGAGCTCTTTCTGCCGGGCGGTCAGGTTCACCGGGGTTTCGACCACCAGTTCGATCACCATGTCGCCGAAATCGCCGGTCAGGCCGGCGCCGTGGCGCAGCGGAGGCATCCCTTTGCCGCGCAGGCGCATCTGCCGCCCGGTCTGGCTGCCGGCCGGCACCTTGACGCGCGAGCGGCCGCCGTCGATCGTCGGGACTTCGACCTCGCCCCCAAGGGCGGCGGTGGTCATCCCCACCGGCACCTGGCAGGCCAGCGTCCGGCCGTCGCGCATGAAGATCTGGTGCTCGCGGACCTCGACGAAGATATAGAGATCGCCGGCGGGGCCGCCGCGCATCCCGGCCTCGCCCTCGCCGGCAAGGCGGATGCGAGTGCCGGATTCGACGCCGGCCGGGATCACCACCGACAGGCTGCGGTCCTGGGCCACGCGGCCGGCGCCGGCACAGGATTTGCAGGGATTCTTGACGATATGGCCGTTGCCGCCGCAGGTCGGGCAGGTGCGTTCGACGGTGAAAAAGCCCTGGCTGGCGCGGACCTTGCCCATGCCCGCGCAGGTGGGGCAGGTGGTCGGCTCTGCCGCGCCCTCGGCACCGGTGCCGTTACAGGCCGAACAAGCGGTCGCGCCGGGGACGGTGATGGTCTTTTCGATGCCGCGCCAGGCTTCCTCAAGCGTGACGCGCAGGTCGTAGCGCAGGTCCTGCCCGCGGGTGGCGCGGCTGCGGCCACCGGCGCGGGCGCCGACGAATTCACCGAACAGGTCCTCGAACACATCGGCAAAGGCGGCGCCGAAGTCGCCCTGGCCGCCGCGGCCGCCGAAGCCGTTGAACCCGGCCCCGCCGCCCTCGAACGCGGCATGGCCGAAGCGGTCGTAGGCGGCCTTGCGCTGGGGGTCCTTGAGGCACTCATACGCCTCGTTCACTTCCTTGAACTCGGTTTCCGAGACCTTGCAGTCGGGGTTCAGGTCGGGGTGCAGTGACTTGGCCTTGCCGCGATAGGCGCGCTTGATCTCGTCGCTTGACGCGCCGCGAGCAACACCCAGAACGTCGTAATAGTCACGTTTTGCCATGGTCGTCCGTGTCGGTCCTTGCCGCCGCAAGCGGCGTTGACGCCGCGGTCTTCGCGGCTTCGGCACCACCGCAGATGCCGTTGTGAAAGGCCCGGCCCGCGTGATCGCGCGGGCCGGGCCAGAGCATCGCCGCGCTTACTTGCGCTTGTCTTCGCCGAGATCCTCGAAATCGGCGTCCACGATGTCGTCGTCCACGTCGCGCGGCGCGTCGGTGTCGCGCTCGGCGCCGTCACCCTCGGACTGGCCGGCCTTGTAGATGGCCTCGCCCAGCTTCATCGAGGCGTCCATCAGGTTCTGGATGCCGCCCTTGATCTTGCCGGCGTCCTCGGACTTGAGCGCCTCTTCCAGCGCGCCCGCGGCCAGTTCGATCGCCTCGACGGTCGAGCTGTCGACCTTGTCACCGTGTTCCTCCAGCGATTTCTTCGTCGAGTGCAACAGGCTTTCGGCCTGGTTGCGGGTCTCGACCAGCTCGCGGCGGGACTTGTCGGCCTCGGCATTGGCTTCGGCGTCGCGGACCATCTTTTCGATGTCCTCGTCCGACAGCCCGCCCGAGGCCTGGATGGTGATGTTCTGCGACTTGCCGGTGCCCTTGTCCTTGGCCGAAACCGAGACGATGCCGTTGGCGTCAATGTCGAAGGTCACCTCGATCTGCGGCATCCCGCGCGGGGCGGGGGGGATGTCCTCAAGGTTGAACTGGCCCAGCAGCTTGTTGTCCGCGGCCATTTCGCGTTCGCCCTGGAAGACCCGGATCGTCACCGCGTTCTGGTTGTCCTCGGCGGTCGAGAAGGTCTGCGATTTCTTGGTCGGGATGGTGGTGTTGCGGTCGATCAGCCGGGTGAACACGCCGCCCAGCGTTTCGATCCCCAGCGACAGGGGCGTCACGTCCAGCAGCACCACGTCCTTGACGTCGCCCTGCAACACGCCGGCCTGGATCGCCGCACCCAGCGCCACCACCTCGTCGGGGTTCACGCCCTTGTGGGGTTCCTTGCCGAAGAAGCCCTGCACCTCTTCGATGACCTTGGGCATCCGGGTCATGCCGCCGACCAGCACCACCTCGTCGATGTCGCCCTTGGCCAGCCCGGCGTCCTTCAGCGCGGCCTGACAGGGTTTCAGCGTGGCCTTGATCAGGTCGCCGACCAGCGATTCCAGCTTGGCGCGGGTCAGCTTGACCACCATGTGCAGCGGCGTGCCGCTGTTCTTGTCCATCGAGATGAACGGCTGGTTGATTTCGGTCTGGGCCGAGGACGACAGTTCGATCTTGGCCTTTTCGGCGGCCTCTTTCAGCCGCTGCAACGCCATCTTGTCCTTGGTCAGGTCGACGCCGTGTTCTTTCTTGAACTCGTCGGCCAGGAAGTTGACGATGCGCATGTCGAAGTCCTCGCCCCCGAGGAACGTGTCCCCGTTGGTCGATTTCACCTCGAACAACCCGTCGTCGATTTCCAGGATGGTGATGTCGAAGGTGCCGCCGCCAAGGTCATAGACCGCGATGGTCTTGCTGTCCTTCTTGTCCAGGCCATAGGCCAGCGCGGCCGCGGTGGGTTCGTTGATGATGCGCAGCACCTCAAGCCCGGCGATCTTGCCGGCGTCCTTGGTGGCCTGGCGCTGGGCGTCGTTGAAATAGGCCGGGACGGTGATCACCGCCTGCTCGACCTTTTCGCCCAGGTAGGATTCGGCGGTTTCCTTCATTTTCTGAAGAATCATCGCGCTGATCTGCGCGGGGGAATATTTCTCGCCCCGGACCTCGACCCAGGCGTCGCCGTTGCCGCCGTCCACGATGTTGTAGGGAACGAGGTTGCGGTCCTTTTCGACCTCGGCGTCGGTGACGCGGCGGCCGACCAGCCGCTTGACGGCGAAAATGGTGTTTTCCGGGTTGGTGACGGCCTGACGCTTGGCCGGCTGGCCAACAAGCCGTTCGCTTTCGGTAAATGCGACGATCGACGGGGTGGTGCGCGCCCCTTCGGCGTTTTCGATCACCCGCGGCTGGCTGCCATCCATGATGGCGACGCAGCTGTTGGTGGTCCCGAGGTCGATCCCGATGACTTTGGCCATGGAAATACCTTTCTTGCGGCGATGGTCAGGCTGCGGGTCCGTTCGCGGCCCCCGTGCCAAAATCCCGATGGTTGACGAGGTCCGAAGCGCTGCTTCGGGGCTTCGATGGCTATATAAGAAGGCGTTTGCGCCGTGCAAGCGCCGCTGCCTGCGGAATCTTGCATTGAATGCGCGGCGTTAGTCCCGCCGTGGCCGTCAGGGCCGGCGCCACGGGGATGACGGCATGAATCCAGGCGAAAACCCGCGACAAATGCGATAGCATGGGCGGAAGACTTCGGAACCTGGTGCCATGGCCAAGCCTGCGATTGCCCAATGTCCCGCTGCTCCTTCCCCCGGTTTCCAGGGCGATGACGCCTGTGACCCGGGGCCACGGACGCCGATCCGCATCGACCTGGGGATATTCGCCCATGACGAGGAGCGGCGGATTGCCGGGCTGCTGGAGGCTGTCGCCGGGCAGGACATCCTGCGGGCAGACGGGATCGACCTGCGGGTGCTGGTGCTGGCCAATGGCTGCCGGGACGATACGGTCGCGCAGGCACGCAGGGCGGTGTCCGGACTGCCGCCCCCCGTCGCGGCGCGGTTCGAGGTGCTGGACCTGCCGCAGGGCGGCAAGTCGCGCACCGGTCATCGGTTCATCCATGAACTCTCGCGTTCCGATGCCGATGTGCTGTGCTGCATGGATGCCGATATCCGGCTGCCGCAGCCCGACACCCTGCGCCGGATGGCCGAGGCGCTGCGGGACCGCCCGGAGTTGCGCGTGTTCAATTCGCGCCCGGTCAAGGACACGATCCACGAACCGCAGGCGCTGGGCTTGACGGCGCGGCTGATCTCGGCCGGCGGGGGCGGGCTGGACGACTGGCGCACGGCGATCTGCGGGCAGCTGTTCATGATCCGTGCCGGGGCGGCGCGCCGCATCGGCCTGCCGGCCGGGCTGCCGGTGGATGACGGCTTCATCCGCGCCATGGTGCTGACCGACCTGCTGACCTCGCCCGAGGACCCAGGCCGGATCGACGGCGATCCGCAGTTGTTCCACGTCTATGAATCGATCCGCGGCCTGCGCGAGCTGCTGCGCCACCAGACCCGCATCGTCATCGGCAGCGCCGTGAACGCCGCCCTGTTCGAGCACATCCGGGACGAGGCAGGGGGCGAGCCGGCGGCCCATGCGCTGCTGATGGCGGCGGCGGCGGATGACGGCTGGGTCGCCGCAACCCTGCGGACGCGGCTGCCGCGCCGCCCGTTCGGCTATGTCCCGTTCCAGTTCCTGACCAAGCGGCTGCATCGTTATCGCCAGCAGGGCCGCCGGGGGCTGAAGCCTGCGGTCATCACGCTGGCGGGGGCGGGGCTGGACGCAGTGGTCTGGGTG